>CAMAQB010000001.1 GCA_945860285.1 Akkermansia muciniphila
GATGTTTTTGTAAATCGGCGTGATCCGGTCGACGTGAATCGACTCGCCTCCTTCATCGCGGATGATTTCAAACTCGGGGTGATCGACGACCAGTTTGCCTTTTTGGTCCTTCACTTTTCCGTAAACAATCACCTCCTGACCGGCGGCGATGGTTTTGGAAAGAAAGGGCATGTTGAACCAGCGACAGGTGATTTTGTTAGAACCGAACACGCCGCCGGAGCCATCGAGAACCACCGCTTCATAGGTCGCGAATCCTTGGGAAAACCGCATTGCCCGCGCATCGATCACCATGCCGCGCAAACAGACGGCGTGTGCGGTTGGGGTCATGGGAAATGCATCGAACTGCCGGCGGTCTTCGTGGCGTTTGGGGAAATGCTCGAGCAGATCGGCGTAGGTTTTCATGCCGAATGCCAACATCGCCGCGATTTCCTTGGGGCTAAGGAAAGAGGATTTTTCCAGCGCTTGGCTGCCGGGCAGTAACAATGACGGATTCACAACTCGTGCCGTCAGTTTTGCAGGCCGCGGCGCAGGTGCAAATCAGATTATCAAAAAAAATTCGCCAGTCACTCCTGCTTGCCATGCCTGGAATCGAAGCTATGATGCATCCATGATTCGTTTTCTCCACACCCGCATCCGCGTCAAGGACATCGAGGCATCGATCGCCTTCTACAAAAAACTCGGCTACATCGAAGGCGTGCGCAAGGACTCCCCGCAGGGCAATCAATTGGCCTTTCTCGAACTGCCGGGCAACGATGTTTTTCTGGAGCTTTGTCATTCGCCCGACTACAGCGCGACCTGTCCGGAGGACCTGATGCACACCTGCCTCGGCGTGGACGACATCATGACCTACTGCGACAGCGTGGAAAAATCCGGCATTGAAATCTGGCCCGGCGGCTGGAGGGAGAAATTCGCCGGTGGATCCAGAAAGATGGCATTCGTCACCGACCCCGATGGCTACGAGGTGGAAATCCTCGAAAACTAAGCCTCACAATACTGCTTGCCAAACCGCGCGCTTGCCGCCACGTTCCCGCCCGTCATGTCCGAACTTCAAACCGCCGACCTCCTGTCGCTCGATACCGATGGCCTTCGCAGCCGTCTCTCGAAGCTCAGGAGGTATCTTTGACATCCCCTCTCTCGAAAACAAAATCGCCGAACTGGAGAATGCGATGTCGAACCCGGAGTTCTGGAACAATCCGGACAAGGCCCGCGATGTCAATGGCCAAGCCAGCGGCATGAAGAAAAAAGTCAGCACGTTTCTCGATCTGGAGAATCGTGCTGCGAATATTGATGCCGCGGTCGCACTGGCGAAGGAGTTTGATGACCTCGACACCGCCCGCGAGGCGTTGAAGGAATTCACCGCGCTGGACAAGGACATCACCTCCTTTGAACTGCTCACGCTGCTCAACCAGCCGAACGACCAAAGCAACTGTTACCTGGTCATCTCGGCGGGAGCCGGCGGCACCGAGGCCTGCGATTGGGCGCAAATGCTTCACCGCATGTACACCCGCTGGGCGGAACGCAGGGGATACGATGTCGAAACCCTCGACTGGCAGGATGGCGACGAAGCCGGCCTGCGCACGGCGACCATCAAAATCACCGGCGAATACGCCTACGGATATCTGAAAAACGAGCGCGGCGTTCATCGATTGGTGCGGATTTCGCCCTTTGACGCGGCCGGCAAACGCCACACCTCGTTTTCTTCGGTGGACGCGACCCCTGAAATTTCCAAGGAAATCAAAATCGAGATCAACGAAAAGGACATCGAAATCCAAACCACCCGCTCCGGCGGCAAGGGTGGTCAGAACGTCAACAAGGTCGAAACCTGCGTGATCCTGCGCCACCTGCCGACCGGCATTCTGATCCGCTCATCGGCATCGCGCACCCAGGGTGCCAACAAGGAGCAGGCCTACGCGATCCTCAAGGCCAAGTTGTTTCAAATCGAGGAGGACAAACAGAAGGCCGAATCCGAACGGGCCTACGGGGAAAAAGGCGACGTTTCCTGGGGCAACCAGATCCGTTCTTACGTTTTCCAGCCCTACCAGAAAATCCTCGACCTGCGCACGGGCCAGGAAACCGCGAACATCCAGTCGGTCATGGACGGCGACATCGATGCCTATATCGAAGCCAAACTCCGCGGAAAACAACGCGTGAAGGGGGCCAAGGACGACGAAGATTGATTCGCGGCCCGCTTTCGTCGGTCAATCCAAAAATTCATGAAATGCCCGCAGTCACCGCGGCGTATCGCTTTCTGTTATGACCAATATATCACGTCGCGCAACGCTTAAAACAATCGCCGCCTACGCTTCGATCCAAATCGTACCGGGGCATGTTCTCGGGCTGCGCGGTCAGACACCGCCGTCGGAGCAGCTCACCCGCGGCATTGTCGGCTGCGGCGGCATCAGCGCCAGCCACCTGCAGATGCCCGGAAAACTGCTGGCCTTGTGCGACGTTGACAAATCCCACCTCGCCCAGCGGATGAACGAAGCCGGAGCGGAAAAAAACGGCATCACCGGTTACTCCGATTTCCGCGAACTGATCGCCCGCAAGGATCTTGACATCATCCACGTTTGCACCCCGCCGCACTGGCATGCCCTGATGGCGATCGAAGCCGCGAAATCCGGCAAGGACATCTGGTGCGAAAAACCGATGAGCCGGACTATCGGCGAGGGCATGGCAATGGTCAAAGCCGTGGAGAAACACAACCGTGTCTTCCGCCTCAACACCTGGTTCCGATTCCAGGACAAATTCTACGGCATGGGAGTGCCGGTGAAGCAGTTAAAAAAAGCCGCCATGAACGACATGCTCGGCTGGCCGATCAAGATCACCGTCTCCGGCATCACCGGCTTCAACTGGAAGTTCTTCTGGGTCGGCAAAAAAAACCTTCCCGAGGAAAAGGTGCCACCCGAACTCGATTACAACTTCTGGCTCGGCCCGGCTCCGCTCAAACCCTACAATGTCCACCGCACCCACGGCACCTTCCGCGGTTACTGGGACTACGATGGCGGCGGTCTGGCCGACATGGGCCAGCATTACCTCGACCCCGCGCAGTACATTCTCAACAAAGACGACCAGGCGCCGATCTCGGTGGAAATCGATGCCGACCCGCAGGACAGCGATGCCGCAGGCACCTTCCGCCGCATCGAACTAACCTATGCCGACGGCTGCAAAATCATTCTCGATGGCGAGAACAAGGACAAGGATGCCGCCTACATGGAGGGTCCGAAAGGCAAGATTTACAAGGCCTTCCGCTCCGACATCCCCGACCTAGAGAAAAAACTGGCCGAACTTCCCGACCCTCCCGAGCAAATCGTCGATTTCCACGAAAGCGTGCGCACCCGGAAAAAATTCTGCCTCAACGAGCAAAACGGCTTCTGGTCCTGCACACTGGTGAACATGGCGGTCACCGCCCATCGCCTCAACAAGAACCTGAAGTTCGACAACAAAACGATGCAGTTCGACCTTCCCGAGGCCAACGCGCTGATCAATCAGCCGATGCGCGCGCCGTGGAAGATCGATGTCTAACGCCGCGCGCCTTAGCACTACTCAAGCTCCCTGGCTTTTCTCCGGCTTGATCCAGAGACGGTTGACCACCCGCAACAACACGGTGCCGCTGACCAGCGTCACACCGAGCAGAATGTACGCTTCGGTCATCTGTCCATAGAGGAACTTGCCGATGCAAAACAGCGAGGCCCAGATCAGCACACAACCGGAAATCCAACCGACAAAGGCCATCGGCATGTTGTCCTTTTCCTGCTCCGGCTGGGGATCGACGGCCTCCACCTCGGCGCGAATGCCGCCCCATCCGGGACCGGAAGGCCGCACTTTTCGATAGAAACTGATCAGCGTGGCGCGATCGGTCTGCGGCGCGACGAAAGCAGCGCAAAGCCACGAGACACTGGTGAAAGCCACCGTCAGCAGGGTGGTGTTGGCAAATCCGAAATCGACCCCGTTTTTGCTGAGGATGAAAAATGCAATCGTGGCGATGAAGGAGGTGATCATCGCAACCACCTCACACCACGCGTTGACCCGCCACCAGAACCAGCGCATGATGTAAATCAATCCGGTGCCCGCGCCGATGCCGATGAGGATTTGAAACGCTTCCTGCGCGGTGTCGATGAAGTAGCTGATCCCCGCAGCGATGACATAGAGCAGAAACGTGCAAAGTCGACCGACATTCACGCACTGGCGCTCCGAGGCGCCGGGGTTGACGAATCGGCGGTAAAAATCGTGCACCAGATACGACGAACCCCAGTTCAGGTGGGTCATGATCGTCGAAGAATTCGCCGCAATCAGCCCGCCGACCATCAGGCCCATGAAGCCGACGGGAAGGAATTGCAGCATCGCCGGAAAGGCGCTGTCGTGACCAATCAACTTCGGATCCGCGTTGGGAAATGCGGCTTTGATGGAATCCAGATTCGGGAAAATGATGATCGAACACAATCCGGTGATGATCCACGGCCAGGGTCGCAACACGTAGTGGGCGATGTTGAAAAACAAGGTGCCGCCGAGTGAATCTTTTTCCGACTTCGATGCCAGCATGCGTTGGGCGATGTACGATCCCCCGCCCGGCTCGGCACCGGGATACCAGTTCGCCCACCAGCCGACTGCGATTGGGAAAATGAAAATCATCAACGCCAGTTCCGACATGCTGAAATTCGGCATCACATCGAGAATCGGCTGACCCAGGCCGTCGGCCTTGTCGCTCATCACCGGCACGCCTTTGTGGTCGCCCTTCAGCGGCGTGATCACCTGTTGCGAACCAAGGGTTTCCACCATCTTGTGCAGGCCTGCCAGCGCGGTGTCGCCGACACCCGTGTGTTTCGCCACCGCCACCAGCGAGAAATACGCCGCTGCGAACACGGCGGTCATTTTGATGAAGAACTGCACCATGTCGACCACCAGCACCCCCCACAGTCCCGAGTGGGCGGCAAAGACCACATTGAGCACGCCGCAGATGCAGATGGTCTGCCAGGCGGGCATGCCGAACATGATGTTGGCGATTTTGCACGCCGCCAGCGTGACCATGCCCATGATGAAACAATTGAAGAACAGCCCGAGATACACCGCCCGGAAGCCGCGCACCACCGACGCCGCTTTGCCGGAATAGCGGGTCTCGTAGAATTCGAGGTCGGTCATCACCCCCGACCGCCGCCACAGCCGCGCGAAGAAAAACACCGTGGAAACTCCGGTGAGCACAAAGGCCCACCATTGCCAGTTGCCGGCCACCCCATATTGCCTCACCTGCTGGGTGACCCAGTTCGGGGTGTCGGAGGAAAATGTCGTCGCCACCATCGACAATCCTGCCAGCCACCACGGCACGTTTTGGCCCGACGCAAAAAATTCCGCCGTGCTCTCCGAGGATTTTTTGCCGACAAACAACGCGGGCACGAAACAAACCAAAATCGACAGCGCCACGATGACCCAATCGACCGTCGCCAGTTTGATTTGTCCAACGAAAAAAAGTTCAGTCATCATCAGCGCCATGTCTATGCAGGCCGGGCGGCAATGGCAATGACAAAAGCGCGCCACCCTGCGGCCCGACAAGGTTTGCCATTGCACAGGCCATCAAATCCATGCACGCTCCCGCCATGCAAAGCTACCTGGAGTTGTTGCGCGACGTGTTGGAAAACGGCGAGTCCCGCCCGGACCGGACCGGCACGGGCACCCTGGCGGTTTTCGGTCGGCAGGTCCGCTTTGACTTGCGCCAAGGATTTCCCTGCGTGACGACGAAAAAGCTGCATCTGCGCTCGATCATCCACGAACTGCTGTGGTTCCTCAAAGGGGAAACCAACATCGCCTACCTGAAGGAAAACGGCGTGAGCATCTGGGATGAATGGGCCGACGACAACGGCGAACTGGGCCCGGTCTACGGCCGCCAGTGGCGCGCCTGGCAATGCGCCGACGGCCGGGTGATCGACCAAATCGAGGGATTGATCGACGGCTTGAAAAACAATCCCGCCTCGCGACGACACATTGTTTCGGCATGGAATGTCGCCGATGTCGCGCGCATGGCGCTGCCGCCCTGCCATTGCCTGTTTCAATTTTTCGTGCACGAACCCGTGAACGGCGGTCGACGCGGCCTGTCGTGCCAGCTCTACCAGCGCAGCGCGGATCTTTTCCTCGGCGTGCCCTTCAACATCGCATCCTACGCCCTGCTTACCCTGATGGTGGCGCAGGTGTGCGACTACGAGGCCCGCGATTTCATCCACACCTTCGGCGACCTGCATCTCTATCAAAATCATATCGAGCAAACCCGCATCCAGCTCAGCCGCGAACCGCGCCCCCTGCCGAGCATGAATATCGATGCATCAATCACCCGGCTCGGCGATTTTCGTTTCGAACATTTCCAGCTCGTAGGATACGAGCCCCATCCCGCGATCAAAGCACCGATCTCGGTCTAACAATTTTTCCCATGAGCAGGCTCACAGGCATCGTCGCCATGACCGGAAAACGCGTGATCGGCAGGGCTGGCACACTGCCCTGGCATCTGCCCGACGATCTGGCGTTCTTCAAAAAAACCACCAGTGGCCATACCGTGGTCATGGGGCGCAAGACCTTTGATTCGATCGGACGACCGCTGCCGAAACGACGGAACATCGTGCTCACCCGTGATCGCCACTGGTCGCACCCCGGCGTGACGGTGATTCACGAACCCGCCGGACTCGCGGCCCTGCCCGAAAGCGACGGCGGGATTTACATCATCGGCGGCGCGGAAATTTACCGGGCATTCATGGATCGCATGGACGAGCTGTTGATCACCCATGTGAAATGCGATTACGAAGGCGACACCCACTTCCCCGAGTATGAGAAAATTTTTCCGGTGGAGCAGTTGATCGCCGAGCACGGTGAATTTGTGATCAAACGTCACAGTCGTTGAAAAAAATGCTGCCAGGGAATCCGGGGCAAGCACGGACAAACTACCGTTGCTTCGATTAAGACCTGGCGGGTTTCGCCTGCCGAACCTCCCCGGCCCCTGACAGCAGGAAAAGCAAACACCGCTGCCGTCGCGCGCGCAACTATTATTTTTCCCGTGACGGGTTGTGCTGTCCAGATCCGCGAATACCGCTTCTGTTTCTGGCATTCCGAGAGTTTAGGCCCCAACACTGTCAAAAAAATTCCGGCATTCGCACCGCTGCCATTGACCATCGCGAATCCCGAGCTACGTCGTAAGCATGGAACGATTGCACGCAGGATACGAAGGCTCGCTGGTGGCGGATGCGCTGGCGATGCCGGGGCATTGGTACTATGACCGCGCCGCATTGCAGCGGGATTACGGGACATTGGATCACTTCATGGCACCGCGGAATCCTCACCCGGGCAGCATTCTCTGGCGTTCCCGTTACGAGCCGATCAATGCACGGGGTGATATTTTGCGAGAGCAGGCGCAATACTGGGGTCAACGGGAAATCCACTATCACCAGTTTCTCGCCGCCGGAGAAAACACGCTGAATTTCAAGCTTGCCGCGGAGTTGTATTCCATGGTCCGCGAGCACGGAGGTTACGATGCGGATGCTTGGTTGAATCGCTACATCGACCGGATGTTGGAACCGGGTTGGCACCGCGATACGTATCTGGAAGAATATCACCGCGCGTTTTTCACCCGTTACGCACAAGGGAAAGCACTGCGGAAATGTGGCATCAGCGACGAGCACATCGGCGGTTTGGCAACAGTGCCGGCACTCGTCGCCGCGCTGGGTGGCTTGCCGCTGGACGAGATTCTGCGCACCGTCAAAGAACACGTCGGCCTCACACACGCACACGCGAACGTGCTGCGGGCCGCCGCCACCCTGACCCGGCTTCTGGTGGCAGTGGCGGCGGGGGATTCCCTGCGCGAAGCCATGCAGCGCGAGGCGGGGGATTGGATTTCAGGAACCAAGGCGGAGTCATGGAAAAATCTGCCGGACGATCAAGTCATTGGCGCTCGTTTCAGTCCGGCCTGCTATATCGCAGAGGCGATGCCAGCGGCCCTGTATTTGGTTTGGAAATACCATGATGATTTCACCGCCGGAATTACAGCGAATGCGATGGTCGGTGGCGACAACTGCCATCGCGGCGCGGTGGTCGGCAGCTTGTTGGGTGCGGCGTGTGGTGGGATTCCCGCAAGGTTCATGCGGTCACCAGCCGCGCATTCATGAGAGAGCAGAGGATCCCATTCGTTAGTGGATGCGGAGAATCGTCGACCGCCCGGTGATGACATGACGAATGACTTGGTGATTTTGTGTGGTTGCCGCATGGGAAAATTGGTTTATGTTCGTCGCGAAATGAAAAAAGCAGTGATGATTCATGGTTGTTGGGCGCTTGCCGTGATCGCTGCTTTCAGCCTTGGATGGCGAAGGGGCGGGTCGGTCTCGGGAGTCTCAGCGGACGCAAGCGGGCGACCCGGGGTTTCCCGCTCGACCGGATCCCTCGGAGAGAGCGAGTCAGAAGCTTTCCGCGGTCGGAACGGAAACCGGAATAATGACAACCGCGCATCGAGCCAACTGGAGGGTCTGTTTGGAAAAATCGTGTCCGGCTCCGGAAGTCTGGAATCTCTTGCCGCCCAGGCTTTGAAGGATCCAAATCCGATCACGCGGCGTCTTGCTTTCAGTCGGCTGTTGGAAGCGCTCACCCCGGAGAACGCGGAAGAGATTCGCTCGCAATTGGTAGCTCTCGGAGCGGACGACGACCAGTGGCGCGACTTCCACTACAGCTGGGGTGCCATTTCTGGAAAAGTTGCTTTCGACCACGCCGCCAAGAGCCAAGAGCGGGACTTGGCCGCCACCATGACCGGCTGGGCCGCCGCCAATCCCGGCGCGGCTCTTACCATGCTCGGCAATCTGCCTGCGGAAATGGAAGGCCAGCGGGACGAACTTACCGCCAGCATCGTCAGGGGTCTGACCCACACCGACGCAAGCATGGCGACCGATCTCGTTCTCCGGCTCGGGCAGGAAGGCAATGATCGCGCCGCCGAGCTGATGCAAATCGTGGCGAAGGAAAGTCTCCGCTCGAAAGAAGCCGAACAGGCATCCCAGTGGGCGGAAACGCTGCCCGACGGACCTCTCAAAGGCACCGCCATGGGCCAGATCGCCGAATCCTACGCCCGCAAAGACCCGCTGGCAGCGGCTCGCTGGGCGGGACGTTTCGCCGACAAGGACTATGCCGCAGGTGCCATTGAACAGATCAGCGGGCACTGGGCGAAAAATGATCCGGTGGCTGCGGTGGGATGGTTGGAAAGTCTTCCCGCTGGCGGTGGCCAGACGCAGGGACTTCGCGGTGTCTTCGGTGATTGGGAGGACAGCGACCCGGCAGCTGCTGGCCGGTATCTTTTGGCCATGCCACAGTCCGCACAGCGGGATTCCGCCATCAGTGGCTTTGCCACGGGCTACGCATGGCAGAATCCGCAAGTCGCGATTGCCTGGGCGCAGGACATCCAGAACCCGACACTCCGCGAGTCTTCACTGACCCGCGCCGGGCATGCGTATTTCCGAGTCGATCCCAATGGCGCCCGCACCTGGATCGAAACCAGCGGTTTGCCTGCGGAAGCCCAGCAGCAGATTCTCAGTGGGCAACGGTGAATCATGCGTGCGGCAGCATCGGCAAATCGGGAATCCCGCCAGGACATCCAGGTTTCTGCAGCAAAATTCACGAGTTCTGACCCGCCCGGGACTGATCAGCCGCCCATTTCCGCGTGCGGTAGTGGCGATATTGAAACAACAGCGTCAGATAAATTCTCACCCCGGTTTCGGAAACAAGCCGGCCCCACCAGGAGCGACCCCACTGATAGGTGATGGTGTCGTGCATGATGCAGTCGTGCGAACCCTGCTCTTCAAAGCGGTGCTCGTGCACGAAAACAGTGAACGGACCTTTGATGATCTCGTCCACCAGCAGATGCGGTGGCTTCACCGTTTTCCAGCGGCATGTCCAACGCAGGGGGATGATCCACCAGTCCCGGCAGTACAACTCGATCAAACGTCCTTCTTGCGCGGGGCCGTCGGTCTGCAGGCTGACCACTGTCATGGTCGGAGGCATGACTTCGCTGAGATTGCGCGGATCGCAGTGGAATTCAAACATCGTCTCCGCGCGGGCGGCGAGTGGCGTGCTGGTGTGAAAGATCGAGGGCATGATGTGTTAGTGAAGTTTCAGGATGAGCAGCCAGAGAAGGCATAGACCGCGGACAGTCCAGCCGAGCGTGCGCCAGATGTTCGTGCGCACGAGCCGGTCGATCGTCACGGCATCGTAGCCGTGAGCGAGTTTTTGATGAAGTTTTACCTGGCAAAAAGCAGTGGAAGCCCAAACCAAAGCCAACGAACCAAGACTGATTCCAAAAAGCAAGGAACGTTCACCGAAAAAAAGCAGCGCCCCCGCGCTGCCGAGTTCCGCCAACATCAGCGGACCCACCAACCAGGTGATGTGCGTCATGTGCTTTTCATGACAAGCGACAAATCCCTCATGCCCCACGTTTTTCAGCAGGGGATAGTGCACCACCTGAATGGTCCAGATGAGCCCGACAAGCGCCCAGGTGATGGCGAGGTGAATGATCAGCAGGGTTGTCATGCTTTGGGGAAGATTTTGCCACGACGGCACGCATCACTGCAATAGCGAACATTCCGCCAGTCGCGCGCCCACTTTTTCCGCCAGGCGAATGGCCGCTGACATTGAAGGCAGATCTTTTCCGGCAGGTTGTGTTTTTTTACGCCATTCATGGGACTCGCTTCGTGATTGACGATGTGTGCAGGACCGCGTCCGCCGTCCGCAGTCCTGAGATGATCGCGCCTTCGATCGATGCGCTCCAAAGATGATCGCCGCAAATCAAAATGCCGGCATGTCTGCGAAAGCCCGGACCCGCCAGACCGACACCGGATTCTAGTTCGGGCAATGCCCGCTCGATCCGCACGGTGCGCAGATGCCGCCACTTGCGCACATCACTGCCAAACCAAGCTTCCAGTTCTTCCAACACCTGGGCTTCCAAATCCGCTGGCTCGGGCATTCCCAACAGAGAAACGGAAATCAACGCCTGCCCCGGCGGCGCATAATCAGGTGACACGTCCGAGGGCACGCAGACATTGTTCACCAAGCCACTGCCGGTGCCATTGAGCACGATGATCGCCTCCCGCAGCGGCGAGTGATCGGCGGCAAAATACAGGCAAGAGACCGATCGCCACGCGGGCTCGGCACTTGCCGTTGCAGGCATCAAGCGGGCCGCCGCTGTAGCATCCGTGGCCACGACCACAGCATCGCCTGCGATTTGCTCGCCGGACTCGAGGGTGATTCCACCCGCCCTGATTTCAACAACCCGCGCACCGGGTCGGATCGTCCCATCGGGCAGTCGTGAGCTGAGCTGTCGCGGGATTTCAACCATCCCTCGCGCAGGAAGTGTCGCACTGCCCTGCGAGAACATCTTGAAAGTGAATTCAAACATCCGACTCGATGTGCTGAGTTCCCGTTCGAGAAAAATCCCGCCGTAGAACGAGCGAAAAAAAACATCGATCATGCGTGAAGAAAATCCTGCGCGCTGGAGATATTTTTCAGTGGTCATGTCCTCGTGCGCGGCGATTTCCTCAATGCTCGTGCGACTCAATCGCCATTTCAGCAACGCCACCCGCAGTTTGTCGGAGACTGATCCGACCGGCGCGCAGGCGCTTTCCAACAGGTGTCGCGGATCGCGAAACACATCCATCACCCGTCGCATTCGGCCGCCGCAATAGACCAACGCACCGGATTTGAAACGTCGCAGATCAAGGCTTGTTTTATCCAGCAGAACCCCGGCTTCGGGATAAGCGTCGAGATAGACCTGAAACCCCCGGTCGAGCAGAAAACCCTCCACCACATCGGTCCGCACGCGACCTCCCGGAGCATCGCCCGCTTCGAAAATCCATGGCCGGGCACCCTGGTCATGGAGCCGGACGGCACACGCCAGTCCCGCCAGTCCGCCGCCTATGATGAGGACGTTTTTTCCAGAAGCGCTCATTGATTCTTCTTCTGTTGGTTTTGGATTTCCTGACGACGCATGGGCATTTCATCGATGAGGGCGAACCATTTTTCGAGATCAAGCGCGCCGAGCTGGCGGGCTTTTTCGCCACCGTCCTTGCCCAAAAGAATGAAGACCGGACGGACCTCACCCGCAATCAGTTTGAGCTGCTTCCGAAGTGCGACGGTTTGCTCTGGAGGCAGCCTCAATGCGGTGGGAACCCGCTGTGCGGCCTCCGAGGCATCGATGATTTTCAGGTCGCGCTCGTCGATTTTTCCACCATGTGTGAAAAGCTCGGCCGCCACTTTTTCGGCAACCGCCCCTTGTGGCAAGGATACCACAATCAGTCGGTTCACTCCGCGGTAGGCATCAAGGGGATCGGCGAAAACCGAGTGCACCAAAATGGTCGCCAGCACGGCAGGTCTGAAGCAGGGAGAAAAGTTCATAGCGGGAATTCGATCCAGAGTTGTTCGGCTTTCGATGGGACTTTCTCCATCGGCGTGACGAGCGTTTTCCGCAACCGTTCCCAAAATGGGAAAAAACCGCCGGTGGCCCATTGACGAATTGGCAAATCTTCGGGACGGTCGATGAGAACGAGGTGGATGCCAGCCTGGGCAAGTGATGCGCGGAGCGTCGGCAGCGAGTCGTTCAGGGCACCGACTTCCGGGCGCAGAGCCACCACTTGTTGGAGATTGTTAGATTTCGCCCAGCGCAAAACCGTTTCGCCATGAGATGTTCGGATTTCGAGTGCTACCGGGGTTTGCCAATGCTGCTCCGCACGACGGGCCGCATCTTGGAGGGCAGCGGCGATCCATTGTTTTTTCGCGACGGGGAACCGATGGCACTCCCAGGTGTCGAAATCCGCTGTCGCGATGACCGCAGAAAATGGCAGTTGTCCGAGTGCGGAGTTTTCCACCGAGAGATCTTCTTCATGAATCCATAGCCCGACCCCGGCTGTGAGAATCGACGTTTCCAGTGGACAATCCACCCGGGTGACCGGTGGTTTGAAAACCGGTGCCGGCTGAAGTGCCTGCGGATGCTCGAATGCCGCGAGACCGCTTGATAGGGAATCGAGAAGTTCTGGAGCCAGGTATTTCTCAAGATTGCCGCGGCGCGCAAGATAGGTTTTTCCGGGAGTCTGCAAACCCGCAACCCATCGCCATGACAATGTGTTGGAGGCTGGATCGCCATCGAGCAGATGACGGTAAAAGAATGCGGCGCCGGACTGCCATGGCAGGCGAGCCTCATGCACCCACCAGGCGGCAAACCACATTCTTGCATGATTGTGAAGATAACCGGTGGTCACCAGCTCGTTGACGAAATGATCGATCACAGCGTTCCCGGATTGAGAATTTTCGACTCGCTGAACATGCGGATCCACCGGCATTTCCGCCAGGGTTTTAAGGTAATCACTCCAGACTTCGGGACGGAGTGCAAGCCACGATTTCCAGTAACGCCGCCAATAGACTTCTTGAATGAATTTCTCCACTCGCCCGAACGAATGAACACGCAGGACCGCCGCAACCACTTCCGCTTCGGTGATCAGCCTGTGACGAATTGCCGGCGCAAGCCGGGAGACCGACGGGTGGCCGGGTTTCACGTGATTCCTGTCGCGGGCATAGAGCCCGGCGATGGGAATGAATCCATCCAGTTGACCGAGTGTCGCGGCGCGCGAGGCAGGACAAATCATGCAGCAAACTAGCTGCCAAATGGCTCCACGCAAGCGTGATTCCTCTGGTTGTGTTACAACCTGCATTCAACATGGTCCACAACCAATTGGACGCGGACAAATGGTTCGATTTCGCCTCTTCTGACAATCTGCCGGGGTGCCGGGCAGCGGACATTTCACATGTGAAAAGCAAGACTCGCGCGGGGATGGATGCGTTGTCTGCGCATGGCGAGGAGGACCAGGCCGGCACCGAACAACAGCGTGCTGCCGGGTTCCGGAATCTGAATGATGTTGTAATCAAAGGTCACAGCACCAGTCATTGCCAATGCCCGTCCGTTCAATGAGGCGCCGGTATTGAGCGAAATGGAGTCCGATGCCAGGATCGAGCCTTCGAAGTGGGAGTTCGTGCCCAGAGTCGCCGCACTGCCCACCTGCCAAAAAACATTGCTGGCCCTGGCCGAACCGATCAGCAAGATGTTGCTGCCCGATGCCGTGATCAGTGTCGATCCGCTCTGGAAAATCCAGACCGCGTCCGGATCGCCGCCTGCGTCCAGTGTCAGGATTCCCGTGATCAAAAAGGAACTCGGGTCGTTGTAAACCCCGCTGCCAAGGATCAGCCCGCCCAACTCCGCTATCGGCGGGAAAGTCTCGGTGGGCAAGCGCCCGGCGGCATCGACATACGCGAGACCGAGATCAAGCTTGCCTTGCTGCGTCACTGCGTCCCCGGCGTGGTTCACGCCGTTGAGGACGACATATTCAAGTCCGGTGATGGAGGTGATGGCAAAGCTGCCGATATCTCCGGTGATCGTCGTGGTATTCACCGCACCGGCGACCGTGATTCCCGCACCCGCAAGCGCGGCGAATTCGGATGCCCCGGCAAGATCGACGGTCAGCACGGCGGCACCGGCGTTCTGCTCGAGAAAGCATGACGCCAGCACGAGCACGAGGCCTGAGGGAACGCCGATTGACTTCAGACGCATTGTTTTTTGCAATAGTTTTTGTTTCATAGGATATTGATAACGTTGATTTGTTCGTTGATGAAGGGTCCGGCATTTCCGGACCAACACCGTCGCACTCTCGTCAATAAACTCCGCCCCGTCGATGGGGTGAACACCTGCCAACAAAAAACGGAACACTCAGCGCGCTGGGCCTTCGTCCCGCGATTGTCGGCAACGTCGCTTTTCACCGACAGGAAAATCCGCGATCAAAAAAACAGGGAAGCTCCTCCGAAAATCCTCAGCTTTACAAGCATGACTCGAAGATCATTTCTCCGGCCAGATGGCTTTCAACAATGCGGCGAGGCGATAGCCTGATTTCGCGAGTTCCTGTTCGACGATGTCGCGCGCTTTTTCCTTATAGCCTTCGGCCAGCGTGGCCGGCCACTCGTAATGCTCTTCGTGCTTTTCGTCCTTGGGAACGAGAAACCGTTTGCCGAGGGTCAGGCCCTCGAAACACTGCGGCGCGAGCAACAGGGTCCCGGTCGCCCATTGCTCCGGCCAGGTGTTAATGTCACCGGTGGCATTCCACTCCGGTTTGACGGGGAAGTTTTCGACCAAGTAAGCGGTGAAGTCTTTCTCCCCCGCTTTGTCTCGCGCGAGTTTGACGGTCATCGTATCCCAATAGGCATGTAGAGTGCTCTTGGCAGTGATGCGAAAAAAGTTGCCCCCGGCATCGGGCAGGCCTTTGGCTCCGGTCCGGGGATTGACGAACTTGTCGTTCTCATCAACGTAACTGCTGCCGACATGCAGCGGTTGATGAAGGTCGCCGATGTAGTGGGTGAGCAGCATGAATGCGACCCGCTTGCTGATTTTGAGTGGGTTGTCCGCGGCATCGTCCGGGCTTTGCAGGACTTTGATGCATGCGCGCATCGTATGGATCAGATCGTGATCGTTGGTGCCCACGAGACCGTCGCGATAGGCCTTCTCCTGGAAAGGCACGTCGCAGTAGTGGAACTCGTGGTGCAACGGATTGTTGGCCACGAATTCCTTCATTTCGTTGGCCAGATATTTATCGGGGATCTTCACGCGGTCGGCCCAGGTCGCGGCGCGGGCGAGATCCTCGTTGCCCTTGAGCAGGGCGCGCACTTCCGTTTCCGCACGACTGCCTTTCAGATAAAATTCGGCCACCCGGCCGATCGCTTCATGCCCGGAGGCACCGTAGCCAAACGAGTCGGGAGCGAGAAAATGGCAGATGCCCAGAGCGAGGAGGGAGATGCGGATCATCGGGTCGGACAGTGGCGGGTGAAACCTTGTGAGTCAACTGGCAAATCCGGAATTGCCGCGTGACATCGCGGGAAGAAATCGTTCCGTCCGGCGTTGGCAATCAGACAGAAGTGGAACATCCAGGCTTCACTTTTTTATTTGCGAAGCAGGCGGGCGAGTCCGGAAGTATCGCTGTGCGCAATGCCTCACGGCGATCAAGCTAGGGAAAGGATTGACAAGAAATGTCGCAATCAAAAGGCAGGGAACGATCTCCGAGCGTTCCGGTGGGGGACGGCCGCGGATCACCCTAACCTGATCTCCCTTCACCCCACGCCCTCGTTCGCCAACAACGCTGGTGAGTCAGGAAGATCCTTCATGAGCAAACAACCCTGCCCCCACCGGAACTTTCGGAGAAACTTCCCTGCCTTCGGAATCAAAAGGCAGGGAACGATCTCCGAGCGTTCCGGTGGGTGACGGTCGCGGATCACCCTAACCTGATCTACCTTCACCCCACGCTCTCGTTCGCCAACAACGCCGGTGAGTCAGGAAGATCCTTCATGAGCAAACAACCCTGCCCCCACCGGAACTTTCGGAGAAACTTCCCTGCCTTCGGAATCAAAAGGCAGTGACGATCTCCGAGCGTTCCGGTGGGGGACGGTCGCGGATCACCCTAACCTGATCTCCCTTCACCCCACGCCCTCGTGCGCCAATAACGCCGATGAGTCAGGAAGGAAGATGACCCGTCAACCATCCTGCCCCCACCGGATCGCCAGGGACAGCGATCCCTGCCTTTGAGCATCTCCCTGGCTTGATCGCCGTGCGCAATGCCTGCCGGCCGCAGTGAGAATCGCGATTGACCGCGCCGCGACAAGTCGCTATGCAATCACTGTGACTGAAAAACCCGTTGCCGCGAAAGAAGATAAACCGCATGAGGCGGGCAATTTCGAGCGTTTGATGGGATTGGCCGTGGTCCTGCTGATCGCGGCTTTGGGTTATTGCGTGTGGCAGGTAGCCCAAGCCCAGAATCTCGCTGATCTGACTGTGGCAACCGAGGCACCCGGCCAGGTGACTCCGCGCGACCTCAAAACGGTTTTTCAAAAATCGATCGATGGCTCCTATCCGCTGAAAATTTCCGAGGAGGAAATCAACGCCTACTTGGCGAAAACCCTGTCGATGAAGCAGGGCGGTGCCTGTCAGGGTTTTGCGAGCTTGGAAAAGGTGCTCGTGCGCCTCGAAGAAGGCCGCGCCGAAGTGATGATGGTCAGGAAATTTTTCGGTCGGCCGATGACGGTATCGATGTGGGTAAAGGTCGAGCAGGTGGAAAACGACCGTGGTGAAATCGATTCGCAGGTCCACATGCAAGGCGGTCCGATGCGCTGGGCACCCTTCATCAATCAGGGCGGACGTTTCGGCCGCTTGTCGGTGCCGCAGGGTTTTCTGCATCTCGTCCGTGCGTCCTATGAAAACCTGGCCGCCTGCTATCGCGAGGAACTGCATCTCGGATTCGAGGAAATGTCGCGCATCCGCATGGAAGAGGGTGCATTGATCCTAGACCCCCGTTTCACCCAGGGCTCCGACACCTTCGGTTTCTGATCCCGATGTGTTAGATACTGAGCGTCATCATAATTCGGGAAGACAGGCGTCCTCGCCTGTCCCTGCAAACAGGCTTCCAGCCTGTTTCTTCACTGCCATCCGTTTTGACATGCCAAATAACAGAATCATCCAAAAGTTCGCAGTCGGAGTTGCAGATTTTCTCTTAAAGTCTTGTAGAACATGGGCTAGAGAGGACATACGACTCATTTTTTTTCACCTAATGGGTGAACGCGTGGCAAAAATGAAATTTGCATGCTGGCAACGCTACATCAATGGTTTGAAGACGAAATCAATCGCATTTGAGCTTATTTTAGCGATGTAACTGCGGATTCTAGGATCAAACATCCTCGCATCCGCCCCCTCCCTGCAGGATGCCGGAAGCAGCCTGCAGGTCGCAGGCGCTCCCCATGGAGTATTGATTACGGTCGGGTCGCTTTCAGACGCACGAGGATTTTGCCACCCACCGCATTGGCCGCCGGGATGTTGACGGTGACTTTGCCGACACTCGGTGCATCGATGTCGATCGTCGGATTGTCACCGCTGGGGCCGACATCCGAGGTGCCGATCGTTAGACTGTTGGCAAAGCCTGTAAGGACCGAACCCCATTCGACGACCAGTGTGGTCTCGGGGATCGACGCGCTGTTGCGATTGAACACCAGCGTCAATCCTCCAACCGTACTGCCGGTCACCGTCGGCAGCACCGAGGGATTGTCATTCGCATTCGGATTGCCGCCCAGTACCCATTCAATACCGTTTTCGAGGCAGTCTTTGTCCGAATCAAAATTGAATGCCGGATTCGCCAGACTATGGGTCGTATTCGCCCACACATCATAAGCCGTGGTGCCGGTCCCCGACAAATCGATGTCAAAGGGATCTTCACCGCTGTCGTTATTCGATATCTGCAGGTGGGCATTGATCGGCCCCGTGCTGGTGGGCGCGAATTGCACGGTGAATGATGTCGTCCCGCTCGGTCCGGCGACCGGTGCCGTGGGCGTTGCCGTCACCGAAAAATCGGTCGAGCCGAAAGGGGTGATGACCAACCCCGTCAAGTTCGCGCTGCCGATGTTCTTGATCGTGAACGTCTGGGTTGTGCTTGATCCAATCACCACCGTGCCGAAAGCCTTCGAGCCACCGTCATTGATATTGTTCATGCCCGCATCCTCGACCACGATCTCCGGAGCACCGCCGCCGCTGTCAACCAGGCTGAGAACTCCCGTCGCTTCGGTGAAGGTCCAGGTTTTGCTGCCGTCAACCTTGGTCCAGACATCCGCGCTTTCCATCCAGCCCGCCCCTGCTACGGTGAAAGTGGGACTGAATGACTCAGTCAGGGTGGCAACATCCACCAGCGACCAGGCGCCCGATAGAACGGAGACGGCTGCGGTATTGATGGTCAGATCACCATTCAAATTCACCGTGCCCGCACCGCGAATGCGGCTGTTGCCGTTGTTTGTGACAACCACGGTCAGTCCGGCATCGTCAAATAATGTCATCGTGCCACCACTCACGATGGTATCATCGGTGTAGGTGTTCACCCCTTTCAATGTCAACGTGCCTTTGGTGACCTGCAGGCCGAGCGACCCACCGCCCGTGCCGTCCTGAATGACTCCCGCGAAGGTGTGAGTTGCGGCAATTGCTGTCGATGTCGCTTCGGTCACGGTCAGGGTGACCGGAGTTGCGGACGCATTTTCCACAATCGGAGTACCGACACTGGCATTGGTGCTCAACGAGGAAATCACCACATTGTTGCCATTAAGCTGCACCTTGCCCGTGCTGGCCGCGCCGAATGCGACGTTGGCATATCCCCAGCCGTAGGGGATGCCGATGATCTGCGAAATCGCCATGCCGAACGCATAGGGACTGCCCGCCTTGACAATGCCCGAGTTAACCGTGGTGTTGCCCTTGTAGCTGACGTTGTCTCCGGAAAGGGTCAAGGTGCCCGCCCCGTTCATGTTCAAGGCACCCGTGCCATAGCGAAGCTGGCCGGAAATGGTCACATCACCCGAACCGGCGATGGTGAGATTGTTGCTGGCGTTGGTAATGTCGCCGCCGATGACCAACGGAGAAGCCGAGTTGTTCGTCCAGGTTTGCGACGCACCGAGGGTCAGAAACGAATTGATCGTTAGAGCGCCGGAGTTCACGGTGATGCCGGCCGCATTGACAATGTTCAGGGAGTTGCCATCGGCATCCAGCGTGACGGCACCCGTTGAACCGACCGTCAGACTCCTGATCGCCATGTTCGCGCCAAGAACCATCGACGACTGGTTGCTGGGGCTGTTGGCATTGGTGAATACGACATCCGCACCGTTGCCGGGGATCAATCCCGTGGCGGTGGAGCCATCGGTGGTCCAGTTGCTCGTGCCAGCCGACCCCAGGCCATCACCCAGGGCCCAGACGTTGTTGCCGCCGCTGTAGCCGCCTTTCCAGGTCACCGTGCCCAAGGCCGATTGCGATGCCACCGTCACGGCGACGGCGTTGGGTCCAACAACGAGCGATCCCGCCGTGACCGAAAAATTCGTGGCGTTGTAGATTTTCCCCAAGGTATAAGTGGCGCCGTCAAGACCACCGGCAGCATCGGAAATCAAATTGTTCGAACCACTCGTCACCGCAACACCGGGAATGCCGGAAAGTTCCAGATTGACCGCGCCGCTGGTGACAGCCGCAACGGTGCTGGTGATCGCCGACTGATTGGCCGAGCCACCCACGGCCGTGCCGATGGTGCTGTTGTTGGCAAGCGTCAATTTGCCCTGGCCCAGAGTCAGCGGACCCGCCACGGCGGGGAGATACGCGAACGTGGCATCGGTCGATACCGTCAGGCCGTTGTTGCCGGAAACTGCCTGGGTGCCCAGCGATGATCCGGTCGCGGTTTCCACCAGCCTGCCGGTGGTGACGGTCACTCCATCAGTCAGGGTGTTGACCCCGCCAAGCTGCAGCGTACCGGTGCCGATTTTGGTGATCCTGCACTTGGAATTGCCATTGGTAAGAGCGCCGATGTAAATCGTGTGCTTGTTGTTGTTGCCGATGTTGACGACCCCGCCGCCCTGGAAAACCAATGCGAGGTTTTTATTGCCCTTCAGACCGCCGATGTTCGGACTGCTGTTGGCCTTGTTGAACATAAATCCATTTCCTGCGGGAACCAGAGTGGTGTTGTAATCGAAAGTGCTGTCCTTGATGCCGTTCGTCCCCGGATTGAATGGTGGATCCTGCACGCCGAGATCGAAGGCGACCGTGTCACCGGTGTAAGTGTTGTTGCCGCCGAAGTTGGTGCTGCTGCCGCCGCCGGTGCTGCCGTTGTTGTATTCGGCGTTCTCGGTGATGATGACACCACCGCTGCCCGAGATGATGCCGTTGACCGTCAAACTGGCCCTCCATCCACGCACGAAGGTCTGCAGTCCGGCGCCGAGTTCAATGCCACGGTTGGCCGACATGGAAATCGCAGAACTGGCCGCGCCAATGGCAGAGGCTGCGGAGGCGAAACCACCGCCGCCATTGAGGGTGATGTTGCTGGCCTGAAATGCTCCAGGGTAAGCACCCAACGGATTGGTCGCACCCGTGCCATCGCCGGTGATCGTGATCAGTCCGCCCTTGATCACCGTGCCGCCGGTGTAACCGTTCGCAGCGGAAAGCGCCAGTCGTCCCGGACCCGCTTTTGTCAGGCCGTCGCTGCCACCGATCGGCGCGGTGATGGCGGTCTGGATTCCCGCGGCCGTGGTGATCGTCGGCGTCGTGCCGTTCAGGGTCAAGGTGCTCGAGGAAAGCGTGTACCCACTGGTGGAAAAGGAAAGATCGTTGGCGATGACGCCCGACAAGGTGACGACACCCGCCGCACCGGCAAAGACGGCATCGTTGTCCGTCCCGGAATTCGGCCAGACGACATCGGCAGCACTGTCCCACCAGTTGGCGGTGGTGTTCATGTCCCAGGTTGCGGCACCGCCCTGGGCACCAACGCCAACGGGATCAATGCCATCCCACTGCAGCGACGCAGCATGGACAACTTGAGCGACAACGAACGATGCGGCAAGAGGCATCAAGGCACGATTTTTCATCAAAAAACGAGGTTTCATAGGTTTAATTTTGGTTTGGGGTTGGAGAAGTGACCATCCCTTACGATAGGGATTGCACAAAAATAGACGGTGAAGTCAAGGACAAACATTTTTTTGAGAACCATGACGCGGGAAATATTACGCCCAGACATGACCAACGAACGCCCTGATCCAGCAATCGCGAACGAAGCCAGCGAGGCAGGAAGCATCTTCGCATGCAAGTGATGCTGCCCCCACCGGAACTTTCGGAGAAACTTCCCTGCCTCTGAAATCAAAAGGCAGGGAAGGCTCTCCGAGCGTTCCGGTGGGGGGCGTCCGCTTATCATCCTGACGTTACCTACCTTCACCTTGCGGCATCATTCGCAAAGAATGCCCGTGAGTCATGAAGGACCATCAAGACCAAACCATCCTGCCCCCGCCGGAACTTTCGGAGAAACTTCCCTGCCTCTGAAATCAAAAGGCAGGGAAGGCTCTCCGAGCGTTCCGGTGGGGGGCGGCAACATTTCACCCTAAAGCAACCAACCTTCATCCAGCGCTATCGTTCGCCCACAAAGCCGGCGAGTCAGGAAGAACCATCGAGAGTTATGAATCCTTCCCAAAAGGCAATGATCGCGGTGCCATTGCATGGACTTCGCGAAACCGCCATTCCGAATGTTTCCTGTCGCGACATGCCAAAAGCCAACAAAACATTTTGCGGCTTGTCGGAGTCGCAGAATCCCGGTTAAGTTGGTTTGCATGAAAATAACCTTCTGTGGAGCTGCGGGAACGACAACCGGTTCGCAGCATTTGCTGCACGTCAATGGCCAGAAAATCCTCCTCGATTGCGGGCTGTACCAGGGTCGGCGCGAGCAGAGCCACGAGGTCAACTGCAATTTCCCGTATTTCGATCCCGCCACCATCGACTGCGTGGTGCTGTCGCACGCGCACATCGATCACTCGGGCAACCTGCCGAACTTGTGCCGCAAGGGATACAAGGGCAACATTTTTGCGACCTTTGCCACGCGTGACCTGTGTCAGATCATGCTGGCGGATTCCGCGCGCATTCAGGAAAGCGATGTGGACTGGCTGAACAAGCACAACATCCGCAAGGGCCTGCCTTTGGTGGAGCCGCTGTATTCCGAGCAGGATGCCGAGAAATGCCTGCGTCAGTTCGTGACCATCAACTACGAGCGACCGATGCTCATCGCTCCGGGGGTGACGCTCACCTTTCTCGATGCCGGCCACATTCTCGGCAGCGCGCAGGTGCTGTTGGAGATCGATGACCAGGAGGATGGCAAGGCAAAGCGACTGTTGTTTTCCGGCGATGTCGGGCGGGGCAGCAATGACTTGTTGAACGACCCGGTCGTGGCGCAGAACATCGACATTCTGATCATGGAGAGCACCTATGGCGGTCGCGAGCACGAGGTTCCGGCGGGAGTGGACCTGCACATCGGCAACATCATCAACGAGGCGGTGGCACGCAAGGGCAAGATTTTCATCCCGGCCTTCGCGGTCGAGCGGACGCAGCAGATTTTGTATGCCCTGCACAAATTGTTTGAGGAGAGAAAGATCCCCGACGTGCCGGTGTTTGTGGACAGTCCGCTGGCGGTCAGTGCCACCGAAATCTTTCGTCTCCATCCCGAGGGTTTCAACAGCGAGGTGTATGCCGATCTGTTCGAACGCGACAATCCCTTCGGATTTGAGAACCTCACGCTGATCCGCGCCGTCAAGGCATCGAAGGAACTGAACGAACTCAGGGGCACCGCGATCATCATCGCCGCCTCCGGCATGTGCGAAGCCGGACGCATCCTGCATCACTTGAAAAACGGCATCGGCGATCCGAAGAACACCGTGTTGTTCGTCGGCTACTGCGCCGAAAACACCTTGGGCCGGAAAATCCGCGAGGGCATGAAAGAAGTGCCGATCTTCGGCGAACCCTACCATGTGCGGGCGAAGATTGAAAAGATCGACAGTTTTTCCGGCCACGCCGATCATTCCGAACTGTTGGAGTATTTCGCCCGCATGACCGGCAGCAAAGCGAAGGTGTTTTTGGTGCACGGTGAGACCGAGAACTCGCAGAAACTGAAAGACGCGCTCGACCAGCAGCACGACGGCCTGATCGAGCTTGCCGTGCTGGGTCGCGAGGTCGTCGTGTGAACATCAGCCGTCGGCAGATAGCTGCTCCGTTGTTAGATCAGCGGCGTGATTGGATCGAGCCAACCGCTGCGGTCGGACTTCCCCGATTTCACAGTGCGGGTGATAGATGCATGTTAGGCTGAAACATTTCTGAAAGGAATGTTTTCCCTCTGCGGTAGTTAATCCGCTATGAGCAACGATGATAAAGCCGCGGTAGATAAATTGCATAAGGTCTATGGTCAGATGAAAGATGAACTCGGCCGGGTCATCGTCGGCCAGGACCAGGTGGTGGAACAGGTGTTGATGGCGATCTTTTGTCGCGGCCATGCGTTGCTCGTCGGCGTTCCCGGTCTGGCGAAAACCCTGCTGGTCTCGACCCTGGCGCGCGCGCTGGAACTGAGCTACAAGCGCATTCAGTTCACGCCCGACCTCATGCCATCGGACATCACCGGCACCGATGTGTTGGAAGTCGATGCCAATTCCGGACGCCGCAGTTTCCGGTTTGTGCACGGTCCGATTTTCGCCAACCTCGTCCTGGCCGACGAGATCAACCGCACCCCTCCCAAGACCCAGGCGGCGTTGTTGGAGGCGATGCAGGAACAGCACGTCACGGTCGGCGAGCACACCCTCGACCTGCCAAAGCCGTTTTTCGTGTTGGCCACGCAAAACCCGATCGAGCAGGAGGGCACCTATCCGCTGCCGGAAGCACAGCTCGACCGCTTTTTGTTCAACATCATTGTCGATTATCCCTCGGAATCCGAGGAAAAGGAAATCATCCGCCGGGTCACCAGCCCGGGTGGCGCGGCGGTCAACGCGATGATGACGGCGAACGACATCATCACCCTGCAGGATATCGTCAAACGTGTGCCGGTAGGCGATCACGTGATTGAATTTGCTTCCAAGCTGGTGCGGGCGACGCGACCGAAGGACGCCTCCGCGCCGGATTTTGTCAAGGAAATGGTCGGCTGGGGTGCGGGTCCGCGGGCCGGCATCAGCCTGATCACAGCGGCCAAAGCTCACGCCGTGTTGCGCGGTCGCTTCCATGCGACCACCGGCGATGTCGCGGCGGTCGCGGCACCGGTCATGCGCCACCGCGTGATCACCACCTTCAATGCCGAAGCGGCCGGGGTCAGCAGCGATGACGTGATCAAGAAATTGCTGCAAACCATCGCTCCGCGCGAGGAACTGGTGGTCTGAGTCCATTTTACGTTCGATCATGTCTTCCTCGCTGACACTTCCCGACTGCATGAAGTTGCTGCCCGACGAAACGATGGGCGTGATGCGTCGTCTCGAATGGTATGCCCGCAAGCGCATGCTCGGTACTTTGAGCGGTCGGCACACCTCGCCGGACAAGGGATTTTCCGTCGAATTTGCCGAGCACCGCGAGTATGCGCCCGGCGACGACCCGAAAAATCTCGACTGGCGGGTGATGGCGAAGAGCGATCGCAATGTCATCAAGCAATACATCGAGGAAACCAATCTGCGCGCGATGATGGTCGTGGATGTTTCCGGTTCGATGGAATACACCGGAGCATCGGCGGCGAAGATCAATGGCGTGGCGTTGTCGAAACTCAGCTACGCCAAACATCTGGCCGCGGCGCTTTCGTATCTTTATATCAAACAAGGCGACGCGGTCGGACTGGCGACCTTCGACAAGGAACTGCGCAGTTATGTGCGGGCCGGCAGTCGGCCGAGCCAGGTGCGGCGGATTCTCGAGGAACTGCACACGACCAAAGCCGGCAAGGACACGGATGTCGGCACCGTGCTGCACGGCGTGGCCGAGCGCATTCCCAAACGCGGACTGGTGGTGCTGATCAGCGACTTTTTCGACGAACCGGATAAAATCATCGAGGCGCTGCATCACTTCGACTATCGCCAGCACGAGTTGGTGATTTTTCATTTGCTTGCGGAAGAGGAACTGACTTTTCCCTTCAAGAGTTTCCAGCGCTTCCGCGACCTCGAAGGCGTTCAGGAAATGCTGCGGATTGACCCGCAGGCGGTGCGGGCGGCGTATCTGGAAAAAATGCGCGACTTTGTGAAGCGGATCGACAGTGCCTGTGGGAAAATGCGGGCCGACTACGTGCCGGTGAACACCAAGGTCTCGCTGCGGGACACCTTGTTGCGATATTTGGGAGGGAGAAAATAAATGCTGTTCTTGAATCCATGGTTATTGGCGGGCTTGCTGGCCGTCAGCATTCCGATCATCATTCACTTGATCCGCCGTCAGGCAGCCAAGCCGATGGACTGGGGGGCGATGCGCTTTTTGTTCGACACCATCTCGGTGCGGCGTCGCAAGATGGAATGGGAGGACCTGCTGTTGATGGCTGCGCGTTGTTTGTTGCTGTGCCTGATTGCTCTTGCTGTCGCTCGGCCGTTTCTCACGCCCGACTCACGGGTGCCGTGGATGTTCGTGCTGCCCGCCGCCCTGCTCGGGATCGCGCTGTTGGGCGCCTCGTTTGTGTTGAGCAGCCGCAAGATGCAATGGATGACCCGCGGCACAGCGATCCTGCTGTTGTTGCTGGCGCTCGCGCTGGGATTCTGGGAAAAGGTGCTGAATCTGCGCCGCTTTGAAGCCAGCGGACGGCGCGATGTGGCATTGATCATCGATGCCTCGGCGTCGATGGAAATGCTGCGCGGCGGCAAGTCGGTCTTCCAAAACGCGATCGAAGAAGCGCGCAAGACAGTCATCGAAGCGCCGCAAGGCACAGCTTTTGTGGTCGTGCTCGGCGGTCCTGCACCCGAAGCGAAAACGGCATCGCCCTTGACGCATCGCGCCGATGTTCTCGGCGTGCTCGATTCCCTAAAGCCCGTCGGCGGGAGTTTCCGGGCGCACGACGCGCTCGGCGTGGCCACGCTGGCACTGGCGCAGGGCAACAATGCCTCGAAGGACATCATCGTTTTCACCGATGCCCAGCGCAGCGGTTGGCGCCTCGAGGATCCCGGTGCCTGGAATGGGCTGGAACAGGCGTGGAAATCACTGCCGACCAAACCAAAATTGATGGTGCGCAATTTCGGCGAGCCGGAAACCTTCGTCAATCTGGCGGTGACCTCGTGCACCAGTTCGCGCGCCGTGGTCGGCACCGACCGCGAGGTGGCATTGAAAGTCGAACTTGCCAACACCGGCAAAAGCATCATCACGCCCGGCCCGGTGACGCTGGTGATCGATGAGAAAAAAATCGGTTCGACCCCGGTCGGCCTGCTGTCGCCCGGACAGAAAACCACGGTCGAGTTCCGCCATCATTTCACCACTCCCGGTGCGCATGTGGTCCGCGCAACGGTTGATGCCAAAGACGACCTTGCCGCCGACAATCGCACTGAAATGGTGATGACGATCCGCGACAAACTGCCGGTGTTGTTGATCGACGGCAACGCATCGGGCACGTTTTTCGAACGGGCCTGTGGCTACACCGCGCTGGCGCTGGCGCCGACATCATCGCTGATGACCGGCAAGGCTGCCGGCGAGAAATTCCTGATGGACCCGCGCGTGGTTTCCGCTGCCACGCTCAAGATCGCCGACCTCGATCAGGCGAAAGTGATCGTGCTTGCCGATGTGCCGCGGCTTCCTGAATTGCTCGCGACGCGACTGGCCGAAAAGGTGGCCGCCGGCACTGGTTTGATCATCATCGCCGGTCCCCGCTGCGAGGCGCTGTTTTACAATCAGTGGTCGGGATTCGACGGATCGCTGATGCCGATGCCTCTCGCCGAGGAGCAGGTGGACGCCGCGGGCATCAACCCCGCTCCGGCGACATTCGTGCACGAGGCGTTGGCACTTTTCACCAAACGCAGTGACCTCGGCGATGCGGTGGTGAGGCGCTGGCGCAAAGTGGGCGCGCCGCTCGAACAGTCGGTGCAGGCCGCCGCGTTCAGCAATGGCGAAACATTTCTGGCATCGCGCAGCTACGGCAATGGCCGGATCATTCTCAGCACCTGTGCGTTCGATGCGCGATCGGGCAACCTGCCGGCACGACGGGCCTTTGTGCCCTTGATGCATGAACTTGTCAGCTGGGTGGCCGGCGGTGGATTGAATTGGAATGTCGATGCGATGTGGAGTCCCAGCGTGGCCTTGAACCAGGGCGGCGGCGGTCTCGCGGCGCATTATTTCCGCACCAAGGGCAAACGCGGCAAGAAGGACAAAAAGGACCCCCAGACCATCGATCGGATCGACTCCGCCATTGATTTCGACTGGAGCGACCGCGAATCCGCTCCGGGAATGCCGCGCGACAATTTCTCGGTGTTGTGGCGGGCGACCTTGATTCCACCGATGACCGGCGAGTATCAATTCGAAGCCGAGGTCAACGAGCGGCTGACCATGAGTGTGGCCGACAAGGAAACGTGGAAAGTGGAAGGCGATAAAAAAGCGTTAGGCAGCATGCGCCTGCAGGCCGGAAAATCGGAGGAGGTTGAGTTGTACTACGAACAGGATGGCGGCCCCGCTTTCGTCAGGCTTTATTGGACCATCCCCGGTGGCAAACGGCAGCTGATTCCGAGTGCGTCGTGGATTCCCCTGATTGATGAAGCCGAGCCAATGCGGGTGATCGACCCCCTCGGCCTGCCGCGTCAGGCGAGCATCCAGGTCGGTCGCCGCGGCCAGGAGTTGAAGGTTGCGGGTCCCGCCGTGCCCGGCATCTATCAGATTGTGGCCGATGAAAAACTCGCCGAGGTGGTCGGCGTGAAACCCGCGACCAGCCTGCCGCTGGCGGTGCGCCGGGATGCGGAGGAAAGCACTTTTGCGCCGATGAACGAGAACGACCTGACATTGATGCGCAAGCACGCCGACCTGATGTTGCCGCAATCGGTCGGCGATCTTTTATCGATCCTGCACGGCAAGGGTTTTGGCCGGGAAATCGCGCTGTGGCTGGCAATCGCCGCCGCGGCCTTCCTGTTGCTCGAAAGCGTGCTGGCGCGCTGGGTGTCGCGCTCGCGTCGCGCGGCGGAAGATGTGAGAGTCAGTTTTGGTGAAGACACGGTATGGAGAGGAGGTCTGCGATGAAACGTTTGCTGCGCCCGGTGCTCGTTTTTCTGGTCGTTTGGGGTCTGCTGGCGCTGTTGTCGCTCGGGATCCGCATTTCGCCCTTGTGCCCGCTGTGGATCTGCGCGGCGGGATTCACCCTGGCGGTGGAAGCTTTGCTGTTTTTGTATCACTATGAATCCGGCGCGGTGACACCGCAACGCGCCCGTTGGATTGTCGGCCTGCGCCTTTTTTCCGCGGCATTGATTTTGTGGATGCTGATCGAACCGACCTGGGTGAGGAAAGTCATTCCCAAACGACAGCGCCAGGTGGTGGTGGTGATGGATGATTCGGCGTCGATGCATCTGCAGGACGATGGCGAGAAATCGACGCGGATCGACATCGCGGAAAAAGCGCTGCAGTCGGCCGGGGTGGTTGCGAAACTTTCCGAAACGATGAAGGTGCGGACGATCCGCGCGGCGCGCAGCGTGATCCAGGGCGATGAAACAACACCCGACGGCTGGGGCGATGCCACCGACCTCACCGCGGCATTGAGCCATGTATTGGAACAGGTGCCTCCCGATGAACTCGGCGGCGTGGTGCTGGTCAGCGACGGTCGTCACAACCGCCCCGAACGGGTCGAGGACGCGGCGAGGCGCTTTGGCATTCTCGATGCCCCGATCGGCGTGCTCGCCATGGGCAGCGCCGAAGCACCGCGCGATGCGTCGATTTTGTCGGTCGTGGCCCCGGAAGCCGTGCATTTGGGCGACCGCATGCGCGTGACCGCCAAGCTGAAGTTGGACGGCTACAAAGGCAGCAAGGTCAAGGTGGTGCTGAGCCGTGGCAAGGAGATGATCGAGGAGCGCGAAATCGCGGTTCCGCAGGATCACCATCGCGAGGACGTGCGCTTCGTCCACGTTCCCAAAGAAGGCGGCCTGGGCGATTATCGTGTCGAAATCAAGGCCCTCGATGGCGAGCGCTTCGCGGACAACAACAGTTGGGAATTCGAGACCTCGATCACCGATGCCCGCACCAATGTGCTGTTGGTGGACAGCTACCCGCGCTGGGAATTCCGCTACCTGCGCAACCTGTTCTACGGACGCCACAAGTCGGTGCATTTGCAATACGTGCTTTTTCATCCCGACCAGATTCTGGACCAGCCTGCGCCCAACATGGTGGCCTCGGCATCGCGGCCCTTTGGTGAAGCCCAGGCAGCTCAGTTACCGACCAGCGAGGAGGAGTGGCGCAAGTTTGATGTAATCATTCTTGGCGACATCGAAGCCGAGAAAATCGACTCCAACACCTGGCAGATCATTTCCCGCTGCGTCAATGAACGCGGTGCCCTGCTGGTGTTCATCGCCGGTCCGCGGTCGATGCCGCACGCACTGGTGTCCAACGAGGCGCGCGACCTCGTACCAGCGGAAATGGTCTGGGGGGAACGCAATTATTTCACCGCGAAAGACAAGGAATTCCAGTGGTCGTTGACCGCGGAAGGCCAGAACCACGTGGTAACCCAGCAGGCCAACGGGGAGAAAACCAGCGCGCAGATGTGGGGTGGATTTCCCAGCATTTCGTGGCGGCATCCGATCACCGGGGTCAAGGATGGTGCGGAAATTTTATTGAGCGGTGCCGCCGCGAGCAGGCAGGGCGCCAGTTCCAGTGTTGATTTGACCAAAGCGCTCGACGAACTGGCGCGCAAGCGTCAGCAGGAGATCGACAGCGCCTTGCTGGTCACCCGGCAGACTGGCAAGGGCAAGGTGGCACTGTTGCTGACCGACCGCACGTGGCGTCTCCGCGAAGGGGCTGGTGACGTTTTCCATCACCGGTTTTGGGGCAACCTGGTGCTCTGGGGTGCCGGTCCGACCCTCCGCGCCGGTGGCAAACAGGTGCGCCTCGGCACCGATCAGCTGACTTACACGCCCGATGACAAGGTGATCGTGACCGCCCGTCTGCGCGATGAGAAAATGGCCCCGATTGAAAAAGCGGAATTGCAGGCCGAGGTGTTGAAAGACGGTCAGGTGGTTTCCACGACCACGATGTCGGCCGTGTCCGGCTCCAACGGATTTTTCGAAGTCGCACTGCCGAAGATCGCCCACGCCGGCCGCTACGAAGTGCGGTTGCGCGGAGCACAGGCCGAGAAGGCCATGACTGCGGATGGTGTCAAGGAGGTCGTGACCGGATTTCGGATCGTCGGTTCGCGCGGTCCGGTGGAACTGGCGGAAACCACGCAAAACCTGCCTTTGCTGACCACCATCGCAAGTTTGTCGGGCGGCAAGGTGATGACGGTCAAGGGCTTGTCGGAGATGCCCGCGCTTTTTCTTGTCAACAAGAGTCAAAAGGAGGAAATTAAGGAAAGCTCGCTGTGGGACAATGCTTGGGTGCTGTTGTTGCTCGCCTTGGCCTTGTCGACTGAATGGGTGCTGCGCCGCTCGGGCGGCCTGCCGTAAACGAACGAAAGAAAAAAACGACGATGAATACTCAACAACCGAATGGTTCCATCGACGGGTCGCTCAAGCTGCTGTTGCGGCAGATCCGCAAAACCCAGTTGCTGCGCGGCTCGCTCATCGTCGCCACGGCGATTCTGTTAGGCGTGCTGCTGATGATGGCGGCGGATTATTTGTTTGCCCCGCTGCATCCGGTGGCGCGTTGGTGCATGTTTGCCGTCTGGCTGGTCGCGGTGGCGCTCGCCTTCAAAAAAGGCTTCACGCCGCTGTTCCGCAAGATCACCAGCGTGCAACTGGCGCGCTGGGTGGAGGATCGCCACCCGGAAATGCAGGAGCGCATCAGCACGTCGCTGGAATTGCAGGACAACCGACAGGGGGTCTCCGCCGGATTACTCGAGGAACTGCGCATCGCCGCGGAGCAGGATGCTTCGAAGGTGAATGCCCGCATGGAGGTTCTCGCCGTCAGCACGGCCCGCAACTGGGGTCGCCCGGCCACGCTGCTGGCCATCGTGCTCGGTGTGTTGCTCGCGGTCTGGCCGCGCGAGTCGGCCCGACTTCTCGTTCGCGCTGTCGCGCCGTTCACCCATTTCGGCAATGCCGGTGCCGCCGGTTTCGACATCAAACCAGGATCGGTGGAAATGCTCGAAGGCGAGGCATTGAAAATCGAGATCGGCTACAAAGGACCCGAGCCGGTGGTGGAACTGGTGATGAAGGTCGAGGGCGAAAATCTCACCTCGCAAACGCTTTCGAAGGCCGGTGACAATTACCTTTACGAACTGAACCCGGTATCCAAAACCTTCCGCTACCACGCCAAAGCAGGCAAGGCCGAGAGCGATTCATACGCCGTTACCGTCTGGCCGATTCCGGTGTTGCTCGAAACCGAATTGACTGTCGAATATCCGAAATACACCGGCATCGCTCCTGTGGTGAAGCCGCTGACCGAAATCCTGAGTGCGGTCAAGGGCAGCAAGATCCGGCTGACGGCGAAGACCAATACGGCCATCGACTCCGCACGGATTCAGATGGAAGGCAAAACCATCGCAACGGCCACCGTCACTCCGGTCGCCGGCATTTGCCAGCTCGAATTTTCCTGGCTGCTCGACAAACCGGGTGTGGGTGAAGCGACGGTGTTGTTGAAACATCGGCTCGGCACGGAGCGCAGCGCGCAGGTTTTTTCTATCGAAACCCTCGAGGACAAAGCCCCGGCCGTGGTGATCCTCAGCCCGGCCAAAAAAGATCTGCACGTGCGGCCCGATGAAATATTGCCGCTGAAATACGAAGTCACCGAGGATTTCGGCCTGGTCCGGGTGGCGGTGGAAATCAACGACCAAGCGGACAAAACAGTTTCGTTAGGACAAAATCTGCCGTTTCTCGTCAACCAGTCACAGCCACCGCGCTACCGCGGCGAAAGTCCGCTGGCGATCGGCGACCTGATTTCGCGGCTCGGCGGCAAGAAGGATTTCCGCATACGCGTCAAGGCCGAGGACGCCCGTCCGCCCGATATGGCGGGTCCGGGGATCGGCTTTTCGGAATGGCTGCATCTGATCGTCGATGACAATGCGGAGTCGATGGCCCGCCAGGAACTGCGCGAGCAGCACGACGGCGCGATGCAGGAGATCGACAAAACGATTCAGGACATCCGCCAGGCCCGAGAGAAGATGGACGCGCGCCGCGAAGAGGTGAAAAATGCCAAGCCGACACCCGACGGTGAAAAGCAACTCGCCGAAGCCGCGGAGAAACTCGCGCAGGCGGAGAATAAAACCAAAGAGCTGGCGGAGAAAATGGAGGAAGGCATCCATGCCAAGCTGGCCGACGAAACCGCGAAGGCGGCGGAGAAGATCGAGCAAAGCCGTGACGACCTCGAGAAGGCACCGCTTCAGGATGAAGCGGCGCAGCGCGAGAAGAAGATCGATGAGGCACGCACCGCCGCCGATGAAGCTGTCAAACAGCTCGAGGCCGTGAAACAGGAGATGCAGAAGGAGAATGAAAAAATCCAGGACCTTGCCAAACTGCAGGAACTCGCCCAGAAGCAGCAGGAACTCGCCCGTCAGGCGGAGGAACAACAGCAAAAGCCTGACGCCGCAGCCAAACCGCCGGAACAGTGGCAGCAGCAGCAGGATCAGGTCGAACAACAACTTCGCCAGGAACTGGCCGAGCAACCGAAGGCGCTGGCCGAGGCTCTGAAAGCCGAGGCCGAGCAGGCAAAAGCCCTTGCCGAGGAGGCCAAGGAGATTGCCAAGGATCAACAACAATTGCAGCAGCTCGCCAAGCAGGCAGCCGAGCAGAACAACCAGCTCGATGAAAAATCCCAGGAAGCGCTGAAGCAGGCATTGGCCGAGGAACAGAAGCAAATCGCCCAGGAAACCGCCGCGCAACTCGAGCAGGCGCGCGAGCAACAGAACGAACTGGCCAACACTCTTCCCGAGGCCGCCAAGGCCACGGAAAATGCCCAGGCACAGATTGCCGAGGCCAAGCCGCAGGAAGCCCAACAGGCGGCGGAAAAAGCCCAGGACGCGCTCGAAGCGGCCGCAGAACAAGCCGCTCAAGCCGCGGCGGAGCCTGCGGCAGGAGAACCGAAAGAAGGCGAGGCAACGGCCGGAGAGCCGAAGGGCGGTGAAGGCGAACCAAAGGGCGGAGCAGGAGAACCAAAGGGCGGAGCAGGAGAACCCAAAGGCGGTGAAGCTACGGCGGGTGAACCGAAGGGCGGAGCAGGAGAACCGAAAGGCGGAGAACCTGGGGGCGGCGAGCCAAAACCGGGCGAAGGGCAGGGACAACCGAGCGAAGCCGATAAAAAGGAACTAGCGGATCAGGCACAGGCATTGCAGCAGCTCGCCGAGCGCCAGCAGGATGTGGCCGAAGCGTTGAAAGCCCTCGCGGCGGGCGATGAAACGAAAGCACTGCAACAACTCCAGGAGTCGCAGGCCCAGCAGGCGCAACAGGTGGCGGAGGCCATCGCCGCCATCCCGCAGGCAACACCGTCCGGCCCGCTGCAACAGGCGGAGCAGAGCAGCAAGGAAGGCAGCCAGCAGGCACAGCAAGCCCAACAGGCATCGCAGCAAAGCCAACAACAACAATCATCCCAACAAAATCAGGCGTCGCAGCAAAGTTTCGAAAAAAGCGCGCAGTCGCTCCAACAGGCCGCCACGGAGTTGTCGAATGCCGCCCAACAGGCCGCACAGCAAAATACCCCGCCGCAACAGGCCGAGGCATCGCCGGAGGCTCTTGCGGAGGCATTCGACCAGGCATCGCAGGCAAGCGAGAACCCGAGCGCTGCGGAAGCGGCCGAACAAGCAAGTCAGGCGGCCGAAGCCTTGCAGGAAGCCGCAAAATCAGCGAAAGCCGCGATGCAAGGGAAACCCGGCAAACCAGGAAAACCCGGCAAACCCGGGCCGCCGGGGCCGCCAGGACCTCCGGGAGAACCATCACCGATTGCGGGCAAGGAGTCGAAAGAAGGAATGCGCACGGGTGAACCCGACCCCGGTGTCCCGCCCGAACTCGCCAAACTGGGAATCAGCGCCGCCGATTGGGAAAAAATCAAAGCATCGCTCAGCTCGGACGTCGGCACGGGAGCCGGGGCCGGAATCCCGGAGGAATACCGCGATCTTGTGAAAGGATATTTCCAGAACATGGCGCAGAAAAATCCCTGAGCAGATGACGATGGCCGCACCATTCTCCGAACGATCCTTCAGAAAAATCGCATGAATCCTCCGCAAAAAATTCGCCGTTCCGCCTTCGCGCGATTGCTTTTCACCTCGCTGTGCCTGCTCCAGACCGGCTTCGCGGAAGAAGGGTTCGATCCGGTGTTTACCGAGTGGCGCAGCCGCGTCGATCCCGCCGTGGAAAACGGATTGAGTTATCTCTCGCGGATTCAAAAGGAGGATGGCTCGTTTCCGGAAAACTACGGTGACAGCACCGGCGTGCCGGCCCTGGTGGGCATGGCGTTTCTCTCGAAGGGCCACATGCCGACCGAAGGACCCTATGTGGCGACGATCAACAAGTGCGTCGATTTCATCCTCGCCAATCAAAAGGAAAACGGCCTGTTCGAAAAAGGCGGAGCCGGCAGCGGGCCGATGTATGCACACAACATCGCCACGCTTTTTCTGTCGGAAGTCAGCGGCATGGTCGAACCCGGGCGGCAGGAAAAAATCGGCAAGGCGCTGCCGAAAGCCCTGCAGCTCATTCTGCGCGCGCAGTCGGTGAAAAAAGACCCCAACTCGACCGGTGGCTGGCGATATCATCCGAATTCGAACGACAGCGACACCTCCTGCAGCGGTTGGGCGCTGATGGCGCTGCGCTCGGCGAAACTCAATGGTGCCGCCGTGCCTGATGAAGCGATCCTCGCCGCTGTTGCGTATTTGAAACGACACCAGGACCCGAAGACCGGCAGTTTTGGCTACACCGGCACCTCCGACAACGCACGCACGCTCACCGGCATGGGATTGTTGTGTTTGGAACTGTCCGGACAGCACGGCAAACCCGAACCGGCGTTGGCCGCCGAGTTCGTGATGAAAACCTTTCGCGAGCTGGTAGGCGGGCAGTTCGAATTCTACGGTAATTATTACAATGCCCAGGGTACATTCCAGATTGGCGGCCGCTACTGGAATGAGTATGCCACCTGGATGTATGAAACGTATTTGAAAAAACAGACCGAGGATGGTTCCTGGCAAAGCAACGAAGCCGGACGCATCTACGGCACCGCCATGATGGTGCTGGCCTTCACCGTCCCCTACCGCCAACTGCCGATCTATCAACGCGACGAAACCGTCTCCGAGGACGAGGAGAAAAAATAAGCGCGGTTTGCACACCCGACTGACTACAAAACTCCGCCTTCCCGAGGCGCCTGTAGGAAACAAGGTTTCGCTATCTTGTTCTTGGAAACGAGAACATCTTGCGCGACAGACGGCCTTTCTGGATCGTGTTACGGAATGCCCTAATCCGGCCTGTTCCAGTGCAGGCTCAGCTTGCGACGATGGTCCGCGCAGTCCCGCAAATAGAGATTGATCAGGTTTTGATAGGGAATGCCCGTTTCCGCCGACATGGCCTTGAAATAGTCGACGAGATCATTTTCAAGACGAATGGTGACCGCCTTCTTTTCCTTTTTGACATAGGGATTTCGAACGGCATTCGTGAAGTCGTATTCTGCTTTCATTGTTTGTTTTTCCAGTAGGGTGCTTGTTCCTTGGTTCCTGCTTTTCTCGCTGAAATAATCCGAATCGTGAAACCTTGCTGGCGAAAACAGTGAACAACCACCAAGGCGCGTTCCCGTGAGCTCATCCCGAGGATGATAAAACGCGCATCGTCCTGAGAGTGCTCAGGGTCAGATATCACAAGGGCGTTTTCATCAAAAAATACGGTTTTCGCCTCATCAAATGTCACCTGATGCTTCGTCTCGTTCGAAGCAGCTTTCTTCGGATCCCATTCGAATTGGAGATTCGGCATCGCCCTGAGCAACATGACATATTGCTTTTGTATTGCAAGAATTATGTTTTATGCCGTGAATGGTTTCATTTCGGATTGCTGTCCACCAGCAGGCGGTAGTAGCACTGCGGGGAGCTGGATTGATCGCTCAGGATGATGACGCTGCCGGTGCCGGTGCCGGTGTGGATGTGCTCCCAGCTTGCGAGGTCGGTGCTGCGCTGGATGGTGTAGGCGCGACTGGCGGGCAGGCTGAACTGGAGGGTGGTGAGTTGCCGGCTGGGGTTGCTGAGTTTTTGCACCTGCACGGGGCTGAGGCGGAAGGTGCTTGCCTGCACATTGATGGCGGTCGTCGATGTCGAGAGGCCCGAGAGATCGAAGGCGCGGGCGTGGATGTTGTGGCTGCCCGGGTTGCGCGGGGCGGGCCAGGCCAGCGAGTAGGGTGAAGCCAGCGACTCGCGGAGTTTGCTGCCGTTGGCCCAGAATTCGACGCGGTTCTTGGCAAGCGGCGGCATTTGAATCGTTCCCACGCTGTTCACGCGTCGATGGAGGATCGAGCGCGCAAGGTCCTACGGCACGATGGCGCGGGAGGTGGCATGCCGAGGTTGTTTCCGGCAAGCCCGTAGAGGATGTTTTGCTGGGCGAGCCGAGTGTCGAATCGGGCGTCCCAGAATGCCTGCACGCCGCTGGGGCAGGGAAGTTTCTCCAAAACTTCCGGCGGGGGCGGGGCGGTTTGCTCAAGACAATTCCTCCGGACTCGCCGACGTTGACTGCAAACGAATGCGCGGGGTGAAGGCAGGGTGCTTTCAGGCGTGAAACCTCAGGCCTGAAACCTCCGTCCCCATACCGGCCTCCTCGGAGTGCGTTCCCTGCTTTTGCAAAAACCCCATTCGAGAATTTTTTTGAAATTAGAACTTTACGCCCCGTGGAAATTTTGTTAACTGGTGACCATCAATATGGCGAAAGCCTTGTTGATGTAAAACTACCTATCAAAAAAATACCAACCAAAAATACCATCATGAAACCAGCATCTCCCGATCGTCTTACCCGCAAGGGAACCTTGTCCGGCCGCCTGCTTGCGGGCTCTCTCCTTGCGCTATTGTCCGCCTTGTCCGCTCATGCCGACACCCTGTATTGGGATCCCAACACCACGACAACTTTGTGGGGTTCGGGCGGAACGTGGGGCACGAATGCATTTTGGACAGCAGACAACACAGGCGCTTTCCTTACCGCCCCCACTGCGGTTACGACCACGACTTCCGCCGATACCTTGTATCTTAATCAGGGAAACATCACCTCTTGGACGATGGCGGTCTCGGGCGACGTGAACGCCTATCAGTTGAGATACAACAGCAACGCAGGCGGAGCCAATTCAGGCACCATTACCGGGAGTGGCACGATTCACCTTTATGGCTTCGGAACGGGTGCGGCGAATCAAGCCATCTCCGATGCGAGCGGCCTCGATGTGCGTGTGTCCATCACGCCCACCATCGTTTTTGAGGCGGCTGCCAGCTCGGCTGTTTACATTGGCGCTTACAATGGGAGCGGAAACAATGCAGGTTCCACGTTCAATAATCTAACCAGCACCAACAGCATCGACCTTTATCTTGCCAACCGTGGTGCTTATACGATCAATACCCTGAACACCAAGGGCACTATTCGCAACGAAAAAGGCCAGGGCAATTTGAACATCGGCATCATATCCGCGGATGTCACAAACGTCATTCAAAACACGACGGGCTCGACCATGTTTATCACAGGTCAGACCAATTCCCGCACGGGGCTGACAACGATTGACAAAGGCACGTTGAATGTATCCAAGCTCGCCAACATTGATACAGCCAGCAGCATGGGCGCGGGCACGCTGGGAGGCTCCGCTGCGGACATTGTTTTTGGCGGAGGCACACTTCAATACAATACAGCCGCCGCGACATCCACCGACCGTTTGTTCACCATCGGCGATGCCAATGGTTTGACCGCCACGCTTGATTCCACGCACGGAACGGCGGCCAACAGCATGAGTTTCACGAACACAGGGTCGATTGCCTTCGGCGGCAGCGGTGCGCGCACGCTGACCCTTACGGGTTCGAACACCGGCACGAACACCCTGGCCCCTATTCTTGGAGACGGCACGGGAGGTGCCACTTCCCTCATCAAAAGCGGTAATGGCTCGTGGACTGTTTCCGGAAACAGCACCTATACAGGGCCGACAACGGTTTCCGCCGGCACACTGATCCTCTCGGGCAGCAACGCCTCGGCCACCGGCGGCATCACCGCAACTGGAGGGACCGTGCATTTCAATTCGCTGGCTTCGATCAATGGCTCGGCCCGCAATGTGTCCATCAACTCACCCGCCACGGTGGCTTTCGGCCCCTCCTTTGGTGCGGGAAATATTCCCACCGCGCTGACCACACGCATCCTCGCGTCATCGACAGGGATGATCGCAGCGGACAACTATGCTTCCACGAACTTCGACTTCAGTGCCGGCGGGATTGGATATGCCGCCGCCAGTTTCGGTTCTGTAGGAAATGTCATCTATACGGGCACATTCACGCCCAACGGCACCACCTATCGCCTGGGCGGCGGGGCAGGCACGCTCACCTTGAGCAATGCCAATGCCGTAACCGGCGCGGCGAATACATTGCTGGTCGGCGGCAATGTCAGCCTCACCGCTGCCAATGATATTTCGACCGTCACTGTCAACTCCGGCAATCTGACCCTCGGCAGTGCGAATGGTGCGCTCAACGGCTCGCCGCTGACACTGAATCTCAATGCCGGCTCTTTGATTCTCGACAATACCGGCACGGGGAACAATAACAACAATCGGATCACCGATGCGGCCGCGCTGAAGTTCGGGGGCGGTACTTTCAACTACAGAGGATTCAATACCGCAGGGACCAATTCCTCTGAAACAATCGGGAATCTCAGTCTGATCAGCGGTCAGTCCACCACCACGGTGACTTTTGGCTCCACCAACAAAGCCGAGGTCACTGCCGGCACCCTGACGCGGTCCGCAGGCGCAGGCACCCTGCTCGTCAACGGCATCGGGTTGGGTAAAAATGACTCCGCCACCACCAGTGTCGCGAGGTTCCTGGTTTCCTCTCCCACGCTGGTCGGTGCCACAGACGGTGCCGTCACCGGCATCAATGCGGCAAACAAGGACACCAAGATTGTGCCATTTCTCGTGGGCGAAGCCACCACCACAACGGGCGGCATCGGCACCGCTGGAGGAACTCCCAACACTTTTGTCACTTGGAATGCCACAGCCGGACTGCGTCCTTTGAACCCCACTGATGAATTCACGAACAATGCCGTCACCTCAGGCACCAACACCCGCATCACGGCGGCCACAGTGGCAAGCGCGACCGCCAGCGTCAACTCGCTTGTGGTTTCTTTTGCCAATGCGTCGGCACTGACGATCAATGACGGGTTCACCCTCACCGACACCAGCGGTGCCTTGCTGTTTACTGAGAACGCCACGATCAAGCCCAGCGGAACAACGGGTGCCTTGGACTTTGGCTCCGCTGAAGGCATTGTCACGGTCAACTCCACCAAGACCGGCACGATCACCGCACCCATCACGGGTAGTGGTGGACTAACGAAATCAGGCACGGGTACCCTGACACTATCCAGCACGGCCAACTCCTACTCCGGCGCGACGAGCGTTATGGCAGGTACGCTAAACTACAGTGTGGCCTTGAGCAATACCGGCGTGGCGGGCCCATTGGGCACTGGTTCGTCGATCGACCTGGGTCCCGGCACCTCATTCGTTTATACCGGAGTGCAGGGAACAAATCCCGCCACTGACCGGACCATCAATCTGGCTGGAGCAGGCTCCGGCACGGTCACCTTGAACGGATCAAACGTCAACGACACCACCTTTACCTTCAACGGACCGATCACTGCGACCGGCACGGGGCCGAGGACGCTGCTCATCAGATCGCAGGGCGACCGGCCGGTTTATACCTATGCCGGCAACATCCCCGACATGTCCGATGGCAGTCCGGTCTCTGTTTCCCTTACCTGGGGCTCCAGCAGCAGCACATCAAACGGCATTATCAACCTCAAGGGCGTCAACACTTTCACCGGACCCCTGACACTCACCGGTGGTGCCAACGGCGGCCCCGGCAATTTCCTCATTGGCGCGCTGGGCGGAAATGTGGGGAGCAATGTTCTCAGCGTCACCCCCGGCGGCACCGGTGTGCTGGGCAATGGGAATTATGCGGGCAATATCACATTTGCTTCCGGCACAACGGCCAGCGTGCTCCTGACCTATGCCAGCGCCTCCGATCAGATCTTGTCGGGCGTGATTTCCGGTCCTGGCGCTTTGACCAAAACCGGCACAAGCACCTTGACGCTTTCGGGGGCCAACACCTACTCGGGAATCACCACGGTTTCACTGGGCAAATTGATCATCGATGGCACCCATAGCGGCACGGGCGCCCTCAATGTCAGCGCCAATGCCACTCTCGGCGGCAAGGGCACGGTCAGCAGCAATACCACGATCGCCAACAACGGCAAACTCGCCTTCAACCTGAGCACGGTGGCGGGCAGTCATGACAAATTCGACATCACCGGCACGCTGACATTCACCAGTGCATCGACGCTCGATATCACCGCCACCGGCGTATTGCCCGCGCCGGGCATTTACACGCTCGTCACCACGACCGGAGGCATCACCGGCGTTGCACCGGCGACTCTCAATCTGCCGCCGGACTGGGTTGCAACCACTTACAAATCCGGGGATAATTTGAGCCTGCTGCTCGATGTGACATCCACCGGTGGTTCGGCCTATGATACATGGTCGATGACAACCCATGGTTTGAGCGGCGGCAATGCGGCGTTTGACTTTGACAACGATAACGACGGCATCCCCAACGGCATGGAATGGATTCTCGGCGGCAATCCCACGGTGAACGACAATCCCTCGATCCTACCCACCGTGACGGGAACCGCCGCCGGTGGATTGACCCTGGCGTTCAATCGTGCCAGCGCATCGATCGCCGAGACCACCTTGACCTGTGAATGGAACACGGATCTCAGCTCCACATGGAATTCGATCCCCATCGGCAGCGTCGATGTCGGACCGAGTGGCATCAATCCGACGGTGGACATCGATGCGCCCGAAAACGGCAAGGTCACCGTCAACATTCCTGCGGGCAATGCGGGTGGCGGGAAAGTTTTCGCACGATTGAAAGCGACAAAACCCTGATCGTGGCAGGGGGCCGCGCCCGGCATCCTGCCGGGCGCGGATTCTCGTGTGATCAGCAACTGCGCCGCAATCATTGCCTTTTGGGCAGGGAACTTTCTCCGAAAGTTCCGGTGGGGGCAGCATTGTTAGGTCTCGCTGGTCCTTCCTGGCTCACCCGCTTGGTTTGCGAAAGTAGGCGCGGGGTGAAGGTAGATTGCCCGAAGGTCAGGGCAGGGAACTTTCTCCGAAAGTTCCGGAGGGGGCAGCATTGTTAGGTCTCGCTTGTCCTTCCTGGCTCACCCGCTTGGTTTGCGAAAGTAGCCGCGGGCTGAAGGCCGGTTGCCCGAAGGTCAAAGGCAGAAACGTTCCGTGGGCCTTCCCTGACAATGAAAACAGACGTGGTCAGGAATCTCGCATCACGTGAGAGACAGATTGCCCGGGAAGAAGCGTATACGTTAGGCGGACATGGCTTGCGGAAGCGGACTGGCGAATCTCTGCTGCAGTGCCCACAGGATGATCCAGCCGAGCAAACAGCCGAGGACGTAGGGTGGGAAATCCGACCAAAGAAATGTATTGCCGAGGATGACCCGTCCTATCCATGTCGATCGGACGGTCACGAGGAAAGGCGCTTGGCAGAGTTGCAGGACTTCGATCACAGAGGAGGCAATGAAAACTCCCACCGCGCTTTTCACCAGCGAGAGTCGCGGGAAGATGAATGCGACGACCATCATCAACAGGATCTGATACGCGACGCTGCCGACAATGTCCTGCAACAGCGGCGCATGGAGTTGCGTGGAAAACCGCACGCAGTATCCAAAGGGGATGATGCCCACCATACCGATCAGAAGCGCGAGGCGGTAGGGCTTGCATCGAAGTGAGTGGCTCATCGCGGTCAGGTGTAGGATGTCGAGAGTAAATGGCCCGTGCTCAAGGTCAAAGTCTTTCCATGGATTCGGGAAGTAAATCATGTCAAACAGAAAACTTCTAAGGAAATGGATACTCGCGTGTTGTATGTGCGACGTTCCTTTGACAAGCTGCTGAAAACAACACACTCACGCCGATGAAATCAAATTCACCCATCCACCGCGCTGTGGCCAATGCAGCCATCGCTTTGCCATTTGCGCTGCTATTCTGGAGCGTGCTCTGCGGCCCCGCCATGGCGGCCGTGCTGGCACCCAAGGAAGGGGAGGAGGCGGGACCCAAAGTTTGGCCTGTTGATGCAACGAAACATGTGGTCGTCATCAAGCGCGATGCCACCGATGCCAAGCAAACCGCCATGATCACCGCTGCCGAATCGGCCCAGGCCGACAAGGAGGTCCTGCGCAAGGCTGTGGAAGCCCGCAATCCAAACGACCCTGTCGATCCGGCTCAAGCGAAACAGGCGAAGGTCCCCGAGGGTGACAAGGTTTGGTGGTATCAAGAGCAGCTCGGCATCCGCATCCCCTGCGCCGTCACCGGCGAAGCGGTCCGCTACTACTCCGACCTTGTTGCCAGGAATGCCACGAAGGAATTCAAAAGCTATGCCATGCCTTCGAGTCGTGTCGATTATCACGCCGTCGTACAGTTCCACAAGGAGTTCAAACTCGATGACAAAACCTTCGTGGATGTTAATGTGGTCACTCTGAAACTCGGCTTTTCAGCGAACTTCACCGCGGAAGCAACATCGGGAATACAGTTCGAAAAAAATCGAATTGTGATCCTCGATGCGGCAAACAAAGTTCTCCATGTCTCCGGCGACGGTCCGACGGAAGTGCCGGTCATGATGTTGTGAGCGCAGGGTGAAGTTTGGTCGCGACGACGTGTTTGGACGCCGCGCTGATGCCGGAACGCCCGGAGGGCTCTCCCTGTCGAAGCAAAACCGACGTGGCATGGAATCTCCCACACGTGCGAGACAGATTGCCCGGGAAGAAGCGTATAGGTGGATTGCTCAACAAAAAATCCCATGATCGATCCCGACAATACCCTGCGCCGCAATTTCATCAAAAACACTCTTGCCGCCGGGGTCGCTGTTGCAGTCCTGCCAGCGGACAACATTTCGTCCGCTGAAACACAGCCTGTTGCCGCAGGGCTGATTCGAGGCCGCAAGGTCCGGGTGGCAGTGATCGGCTGTGGCAATGTCTCGGGCAGCTATTTTCCGACGTTGGTCGCATCGCCCCATGTCGAGTTGGTGGCTTGTTGTGACATCGTTCCCGAACGTGCCGAGAAGGCCGCGAAAAAACACAAGGTGCCGGCGTTTTTTCCGCACATCGATGCCCTGCTTGCGGGACCGGAGTTCGACCTGCTGGTGAACCTCACCGACATCCAGCAGCACCATCAGGTCAATCACAAGGCGCTTTCGGCATCGCGCCACGTCTGGAGCGAGAAGCCGCTCGGCATCACCCATGTCCAGGCCCGCGAGTTGGTGGAACTGGCGGCGTCCCGCAACGTGCAACTGCTCGGTTCGCCGACCGTGGTCGCCAGTCCGCAATTCGCCTTCATGGCGCGGATGGTCCGCGAGGGGAAATTGGGCAAAGTGGCGGCGGCCCATGCTTCCTACGGGCATCTCGGTCCCTCGTGGTCGTCGTTCTTTTATGACAAGGACGGCGGTACATTGTTCGATCTCGGCGTTTACAGCATCACCACGCTCACCGGTCTGCTGGGACCGGCGAAAGCGGTGGTCGCGATGACCGGCATCGTCACGCCAACCAGGGAGATCCAGGGAAAAGGCCGGATTCAGGTTGCCGCCGAGGACAACGCGATGGTGATCCTCGATCACGGCGACGGCGTGCTTTCGCATATTCAATCCGGCTTCAATTATTTCTCGGCACGAGAGCACGAGGACACCGAAAGCACGCATCACACGCTTTCGGTTGTCGGCACCAAGGGCTCGATGCATCTGGCCGGTTACGATTGGGGTCCGCACGGTGTGGATTTGGCGACAGCTGAAAGTGGCGGGCACTTGCAACGATTCGCTGCCGAGCCCGGGGACTACCAGTGGCAGTATGGCGCGGCGAAAATGGCCGAATTCCTCGCCACCGGGGTGCGACCCCGCTTCACGGTCGCCCACGCGGCTCACGTTGCCGAAATCATTGCCGGCGCCCATCAATCCCAAGCCACCGGCATGCGGATCGCCCTCACTTCGACCTTTGACCCGGTCGTTTTGGACTGAAGAGCGGATTTTCTCGTTCAAGTCGATGATCCCATGCAAGCTTGCCGCGTTGCTCACGTATCCATGTCCGCACTACCACATCAACCCATGAAACACATCCGCACCACATCCTTGAAACGCTCCGGCCTGATCGCCGCGGGTCTTGCCCTGCTGGGCTTCACAACGCCGCTGCTGGCAGCGGAAAATTTCCTCCACTTCGCCGCCAAAACCGGTGACGGCAAGGGAAAAAAAGTCGTGCTGATCGCCGGTGACGACGAATACCGCAGCGAGGAAGGCCTGCCGATGCTCGGCAAAATCCTCAGCCAGAAACACGGCTTCGACTGCACGATTTTGTTGCCCGCCGGTGACGACGGCGTGATCAAACCCGCCGATCACCTGCTGCTCTCCAACCCTGCCGCACTCGACAGCGCGGATGCGATTGTCATGCTTACCCGTTTCCGCAGTTGGAGCCCGGATGACACCAAAAAATTCGAAGCCGCGTATCTGCGCGGGGTGCCGATCATCGGCATGCGCACGTCCACCCACGCCTTCGACATCCAGGGCGATCATCCTTACAAAAAGTGGACTTGGAATTATGGCGAGGGCGATTGGAAAGGCGGCTTCGGCAAGGTGGTGCTCGGTGAAACCTGGGTCAATCACCACGGGGCCCACAAATCCGAAGGCTGCCGCGGCATCATCGAGGAAGCCAACAAAGGCCACGAAATTCTCAAGGGCGTGAGCGACATTTTTGCCGACAGCGACGTTTACACCGCCACCGCGCCGCCTGATGCCACCGTGCTGGTGCGCGGACAGGTCACCGATTCGCTCAAGCCCGACAGCAAACCGGTTGCGGGCAAGAAGAACGACCCGATGCAGCCGATTGTCTGGACCCGCGAGCACAAAAACGAAGCCGGCAAAGTGAATCGCATCGTCACCACCACCATGGGTGCCGCGACCGATTTGCAGAGCGAAGGGCTGCGCCGCTTGCTGGTGAACAGCGTGTTCTGGGGTTTGAAACTGCCGGTGCCAGCCAAGGCCGACGTTGACTATGTCGATCCCTATTCGCCGAGCATGTATGGCTTCGGCACCGAGCGCAAGAATCTCAAGGTCAGCGATCTCGATCTCGGCAAACCCTTGCCACCACCATGAATTTTTTCCGTCTAGGCATCGGATTGGTTTTTTCCGGTGCCGCCTTGTCTGCTGCGGTGATTCCGGTCACCGATGCCCATGTGCAAAGCGGTTTGTCACCCTACAACTGGGTCAGCGGTGACGGCGCGATCCATTCCTCGATCAATGGGGCCTCCGTGACGGTCAAGTTCAAGGGAACCAAGCAACTCGCCCTTCAAGTGGCGACCGATCACATCAAAACCAATGCTGCGGGACGGTATCCAATCCTGGCCTGGACGGTCAACGGCGGTCCGGTTCAGACGCACCAACTCGCGGCCAAGGAAACGTCGGTGGTCCTGTCGGCGAATGCGGCCGATCCCACGGTCGATCTCTACATTAAGGGCATGTCACCTTTCGAGGGTCGGTTTTCCGGCAACTTGCCGGACAATGCGGTGAAGATCACCGGATTTGTCGTCGATGACGGCGGCAAGTCGGTCCCGTTGAAACTTCCTTCGAAAGTCTGGTTGAACATCGGCGACTCGATCATGTCGGGCGATGGCGCGGCCTATGCCAAAGGCCAGGGCCGACCGCCCGACGACAGCTGGGCGGCCTCCGAGGACGGACGTGCCAGTTATGGATATTTGCTCGCCCGGCATTTCGGCTATCGTGAATCGCGCATCGCGTATGGTGGCTACAATTGGGCCGGCGGCATGGCCCAGGTGCCCGCTTTGACAACATTGATCGATCAAAGAACCTCCACGGTCAGTCGTTTGGAAAAGGATTTGCTGAGTCCCGTGCCTGATCTGGTCATGATCAATCTCGGCGAAAACGGTGCGCCCGCCGATGCCGCGGTGATTCAGGCTCTTGGGAAAATCCGCAGTCGTGTAGTGGCGACAACCAAGATCGTGGTGATGATTCCCGTTTCGGGTCGCGGCAAAGCGGAGTTGAACCGCGCTGTGGCGAGTTACAAAAGCACAGCCAAGGACGAGCACGTTTTTCTGGTCGACCTCGGATCATTGAGTTTCGACACCTGTGATGGCCAGCATCCCACCGCCGCCGGGCACGAAGTCATTTTCAAAGCCGCCCGTCCGGTTCTCGAGGCCTTATTGAAATAATCCGGCTAAACCAGGCAGCGCACGAGGAGCCTTTCATGTGTTCTGCAAAAAATGAAGACCTCAACACCACATACATCCTGTAGGCGATACGTTTCAAGCGAAGCGAATGCGTCAATGAAGCCCTGCATAATCCTCGCGGTATCTTTGGCTTGCGGCCTTTCGCTGCAAGCGCAGGAGAAGCTGCAAGCTGAAGCGGACATCGAAAAGGAGCTTCCAATTCCAAGCACTGTTTTCATCCCGCCGCCACCGCCCAAGGAGGTGCCTCCGCTGAAGGTGGAGGCAAGGACAACGCGCAAGCTGCCGATGCACCAGATCACGGTAATTCGTAGTGAGGCTTCGACATTACCGGACATACCCCCTCCGCCCGAACCGAAGCCTTTTGTCGAAGGTCCGGTTGGCGAGCCGCACTATCTGCTGTCGTTTGGCGCGTCTGTCTATGACCACCGCCTTAGCCATGTGAAGTGGTATGACCCACGAACCAAGGCGAACTTCGAGGCGTGGTGCGCGTGGGATTGGACACTGCTTTCACCGTTTCCCGAAATCAAGCTCGGTGAGCGGGTGAGTTCGTTTCACCTTTTCGCGTCCAATACCGATACAGCCCAGCGTTTGCGATTTGGAAGGGGATGGGAGATGCCGGAGCATCCCCAGCTTGAAGACCTCGCGTTCGCGATCACCAAGGGCGACACAAACGATGTGGAAGCGATTCGCATTCTCGCCACGCTACGCGACTACTACGTCAAGCACAAGGATCGGCTCGTGCTGATTCAGAAGGCGAGGGAAGAGTATCAGGCGGCTGCCGCCGCTTGGCACGCCGCCCACCCTCCGAAACCGGAGAACCACACCTTCTGGCTCAAGCCACATCGCGGCAGCCGTTATCTCAAGGAAGAAGGAAGCGACCAATGAGAACCTTCCGCCTACTCTTTACTGCGATACTTGCGGCGTTCTCCCCGTTGGCAGCTCAAGAGCAGAATTCGGAACTCATCACCGTCGACAGCGATAAATTCCTGCGCTGGTATGGCCACGACGAGAGAACCTATTTTATTCAGGTTTGCGATCCGAACGACCACCTGCGCCGATGGACATGGGCACCGATCATCGAGACGGGCAATGACGAGAACATCAGCTACGAAGTCGATGGCACAGCGGACAAGGGATTCTTCCGGCTGTGGTTCAGCGATCAGCCGACGACCGATCCCGATGGCGACGATTTCGACTACGATGGCCTGACCAACTGGGACGAGGTTTCCGTCCACCAGACCAATCCGATGGAATGGGATATGGATGGCGATGGCCTATCGGATTTTTGGGAGATCGAGAAGGGGCTTGATCCGAATGATGACGGCAGTATCGATCCTGCCAACGGTGCCGATGGCGATCCCGATGGCGACGGATTGACTAACGAGTTCGAGTATTGGTATGGCGGCGATCCGCACCTAACGGATACGGATTCGGATGGGCTGAATGATTACGATGAGGTGTTCGTTCACTCTACCTCGCCCGCAAATTCCGATTCGGATAGCGATAGTCTCAGCGATTTCAGCGAGATTCACACGCACAGCACAGATCCGACTTTATGGGATACGGACGAGGATACGCTTTCCGATGGCGATGAGATTTTGGTGCATTTCACCAACCCGCTAGAAATGGATACCGATGGCGATTGGATGTGGGATGATTACGAGATCGACAACAATCTCAATCCAACGAATGCCGCCGATGGATTGCTCGATGCCGATGGTGACACGCTCGCCAATCAGCTTGAGTTTGTGTTTTTGGACAAGGGATTTGATCCATTCGTTGTGAACAACGCCGCCGTTTTTCCATGGGCGGGCGATCCTGATTGGGATGGAATCACCACGCAGGTGGAATTCGTCACCCACCTAACCAATCCGCGACAACCCGACACCGACGGCGATGGCATGAACGACGCTTGGGAATTAGCCCACGGCTTTAATCCTAAACTCAATAATAACCTTGCCGGACCCGCCAACCAGAATCCCAATGCTGACCCTGATGGCGATGGCCTGACCAACGCCGAGGAGGAGCAGCTAGGAACCAATCCGAACAACGTCGATACCGATGGAGACGGCGTAAACGATGGCGATGAGGACGACCAAGGCAGCAGCCCGAACGATCCTAACGACAATCAACCACCGCCCAATGGCACCGTTCCGGCGACCTTCACGTTTGGCGACCATAGCGGTAGCCATTCAGAGAAATACCGTGTCCAACTTTCACCGTTGGAAGGCGATGCAGGCGGCGTGCGCTTCCGCACGAATCGCCATTATGGGCAGACGCAAGAAGGCACGTTCCGCCTTCCCAAAGGCTCTAAATACAAAGTGGAACTCATCCACATCGGCACGAATCCACGGTATCGCGGCACCCCGCGCCCTGACTACGACTACACGTTAGAGCTTGACGACACCGCCAACTGCCTCGTCGTGGACGATCCGGACGGCATTATGGGAGTCAACTGGGATAGCGACCCCTTCTATGCAGAAGGCAAGGACGCTACGCTGTATGTGCCGCTCTTAAAGATGAAGGAAGTTTCGTTTTCCGCATCGACTATTCCCGGATGGCTGACTGATGACGGAACTCTTAATGCCGCTGGAGGAATTGACTACGTCACTTACGATGCTCCGCACTGGCAGGACGGTAACAACGACGGCGATGCCGACGATCCGGGCGAACGCAAGTATCCCATTGCCAACGTCCGCGACACTCCACCAAGTATCGCCGGAAAGATCAAGGTTAAGCCCTCGGGGCTGACCGCATTGAGCGGCTTTTCGGCGAAGATTAAGGTGACCGGACCGGGCAATGTCAAAGTCGATGAGACCGCCGCGACCATTGGCACGAACGAACTTGAACTTCTCGCTACGCCCTCATCTGGTAATTTCGAAGATGCAATTGATTATCTCAATCCCATGACCTTGTCATGGGAGGTAGAGGTGAATAACAAAGGCCACTGGTGCGAAGCTGGCGATACAGCAAACCGAACTTATGTGACACTCGATGTTCCAGATACAACGATGCGTCAGGAGACACTTTTTGATCTTGGCTGCCGCAATGCAGACGGGCAAACGGTGGACAAGCCTGCGGTTGCAGCTATTTGGTCCGACTTCCTGCCAGACACTGACGGCATCCCCCGTCTTTTCCGTGTTCTTCCTCCGGGAGCCACAGGGCCACCAAGTGCGATGACTTATTACGCGAATACGGCGAATCCATATACCACCTGCCAAACAATAGTTAAACTTCTCGCCACAGGCGATGCGCGATGCGGCGAGTTTCAAGAGCTGATGTATTATGCTTTGCAAGTTCAGGGTATTTCTTCGATCCAAAAGGGTGTTTTGGCTCCGACTGGAACAGCAGGCGGCGTAGCCGCTGCAAAAGCTGATTATTTAGCCACCTACGGTGTTGATCCTGATACAATTTACACGATTCCCGGAATTGATGCAATTCGCGATGTGTTTTTCGTTAAGAATTGGACGCTGTCAACTGCCACTCGATGGACTGTTACAGATTTAGCGGGCGTTTCAGGGCAGGGGAATGCTAATCCCATAGGTATATTTGGTGACCATGCACTCATCGAATATGATGGAGAATTCTATGATCCTTCGTATGGAACTGGTCCATTCGCTAGCATACTAGCTTGGGAAGATGCTTCCATTGAAGGTTTCGGAGTTCAGTTTATATCCCCAACGGGCGCGTCCGCTGATTTTAGATTTTGGACACGCAAACTTGACACAAAAGGAAAACAAGAAGTTACAACACCATGAAAACATCAATTACTAACACAGCATTCTTGATCATCTTGATCGTAACCACACATGGACAAGAACCCAAAATAAGCGTATTAAAGCAGAAAACCGATTCAATAGTTGATACTAAAACAGGAGTCGAAAAGTATAATGCAGAGTTTCGCGTGAGTATCCAAAGTTCTAAGAATGAAACTCCAGAACTTATAATCCCGACAGTTAGCACCATGCTAACACGCGTAGTCGCTTGCCGCGGCACTAAAGATCGAATAGAAATAGCGATTCAAGTAGATGAGTTTGGAATCGGATACTTTGATTACAGATTAGAAGGTGGGATGTGGATTCTTAAGAGCACCAGAAACGTGTGCGCTCTCAATGGCCAAATTGCCCCTAGGCTCGCTCAAGTTGAGATTCTCGATGAAGGGATAATTGACGTAAAGCTTCACAAGGACGGATCAAAGCTTGGGAAATCAGGATGGGAAAAAGAGCTATTGATGAAAGACCATAAAGAAGAAAAAGATCTACTAGTAGAGCGTTATGCTCTGCAAAATGGCGTATTTTCCCTAGTTGGCGAAGCTTCCAAATATCGTCCTAGGCCTGATACCAAAACCAAAGAAAATCACGAGCAAAACAAGACGCAGCAGGACAACAGATAGGACGGCTTTGTTTGCGGAGCGTCGCGTAGCTTGGGAGTCTTTCCCGCTATTGAAGCTCCCCCTCGCCCTCTCTCTGCCTGTGCTTTGACATTATTTTCCAGCCACACCCTATCATGAAATACGCACCAATTCTCTTAACCCTGCTGTCGGGCTCAGTTCTGTTCGCCGGTGATGTCAATCAATCAACCCCCGCATCCGCCATCCAGGTGATGCCCGGTTTTCGCGTCGAGCGGCTCTGTTCGCAGAATTCCTGGGTGGCGATGTGTTTCGACGAACATGGCAACATTTATGCCTCGCAACAAGGCCAGCGGATTTACCGGATCACTCCACCCGCTCCGGGGGTGCCTGTTGAGGGCGAGTGCAAGGTGACCGAACTCTCTGCCGAGTGGGGCGGCAATCAGACCCAGGGCATGGCGTTTATCAACGGTTACCTCTATCTGGTGCGCCATGGCAATCACGAAAAGGAGCACTTCAAAGCCGATGACATCGTTCGCTTGAAAGCCCTCGGTGAGGATGGCAAGTTCGGCGAGCCGGAACGGATTTTCGATTTCCCCGCCGTGCCCGGGGAGAACATCGGCTGGGACGGCGAACACGGCGTGCACGGCATCGTGCCTTCGCCGGATGGCAAGTCGATCTATATCATCGGTGGCGAAACCATGAGAATCCCGACGAAAAACTGCCTCACGCCGCCGCATTGGAATCGCGATCACTGGGGCGAGGAGTTTCACAAGGAACCCTATGCCGGCGGCTGGGTGATGCGTGCCGATCTCGATGGCAAAAATGCCGAAACCTTGTGCATGGGGCTGCGGAACAGCTACGATCTGGCATTCAATCATCACGGCGATCTGTTCACCTACGACAGCGATCTGGAATTCACGCTGGGCATGCCCGATTACCGACCCACCGCGATCCGGCAGATTATGTGCGGCACCGACAGCGGCTGGGCCGGTCGCGCCGGTGACATGAAATGGAACTGGACCCCCAAGTGGGAGGACATCCAGCCGCCGGTGAAAAACCTCGGACCGGGATCGCCGACCGGTGTGTGTTTTGGTTACGGCGCGAAGTTTCCGGCAAAATACCAGGACGCCTTCTTCGCCTGTGATTGGAGTTATGGGCGGTTGTTTGTCGTGCATCTGCAAGCGCAGGGAGCGACCTACTCCGGCGAGGCGGAGACCTTTCTGAGTGCTTCGGGTCTGCCCATCGCCGACATCGCGGTGTCGCCGAAGGATGGTGCGATGTATTTCATCACCGGCGGACGCGGCACCCGCGGCGGGCTCTATCGGATCACCTACGAGGGCAAGGAAGCGACCCAGGCGGTGCAGCCGAAACCGTTGGAGACAGCGGCGGCGACATTGCGCGCGCTGCGCTTGAAACTGGAATCGTATCTCGGCAAAACGGACCCCGCCGCGCTGGCGTTCCTTTGGCCCCATCTGGCGCATCCGGATCGCGCGCTTCGTGGGGCCGCGCGATCCGTGCTCGAATGGCAGCCGCTTGATTCCTGGAAAAAACAGGCGCTGACGGAAAAGAATCCGCGCATCGCCCTGCAGGCATTGCTGGCACTGGCGCGCTCCACCGATCAACAAACAACAGTGCAGGCGGAACTTTTGGATGCCTTGTCGCGCATGGATTTCGCCAAATTCGGTGTCGATGAACAATGCTGGTACCTGCGCATCCTCACCGTCTCGGCCCGACGCCACGGCATGTATCCTCCGGAAGCCGCTGCAAAAATCCTCGCCGTTGTCGAACCGCAAGTACCGTCCGCCGATCGACGGGTGAACGAGGAAATCGTCGAACTCTGTGCCGCGCTGGGCAGCAAAACGTTCCTGAGCAAAGCGATGGATCTGTTGGAAAACTGCCGCAGTCAGGAAGGCCAGATGCTCTATCTCAAAGCGCTCAACAGCACCCGCGATCAAGCGCCGTGGACACCGGAATTGCGCGAACGGCTTTTCCAGATCGTCGTCAAGACCGTGCCGAACTGGAAAGGCGGGTCGTCGGTCAAACCGATGCGCGAGGAGGAATTCCGCAACATCGAGGGCAAGCTCACCGAGGAGCAGCGGAAGAAGTATGCCGATGTCATCGCCGCAGCGCAGAAGCCCGCCAGCGTCGCGCCGATGATCGCCCGTGCTTTTGTTAGAGACTGGAAACTGGAGGATTTCACCCCTGCGATGGAGGCCGGGTTGAAGGCGAAGCGCGATTTGAAAAACGGTGAAAACCTCTACACCGCCACCGGTTGCATTGTCTGCCACAACTTTCGCGGCGACGGCGGCCTCGCCGGCCCTGATCTTTCGGCTGTGGGCGGCCGCTACTCGGCCCGCGACCTGCTTGACAACATCGTCAATCCCAGCAAGATCATCAACGAGCAATACGGAATGAAAATTTTCACCAAAAAGGACGGCAGCCAGGTGATTGGTCGTCTGGTCAATATGTCGGGCAGCGATTTGATTCTCGCCACCAATCCCATCGACCCCGGTGGCTCGCAGGTGAATTTCCCTCCCGATACCGTCACCAGCATCGCGCCGTCGCCGGTTTCCCTGATGCCACCGGGATTGCTCAACTCCCTGAGCGAAGCGGACCTGCTCGATTTGCTGGCGTATCTCAGCCAGGCAATTCCACCAGCCAAGCCTCCGGGTGGCCCCTGAAATCTCATGAATCATCTCCTGGTTGTTTCCACCTTGCTGGGCCTTTTTTCCGCCGCGTTGTCAGCGGAAGAGGTTGCCGTGACCATCAAAACGCTGGCGGCGCAGATGAAATACGACACCCCGGTGTTCGTGGTGCCCCCCGGTGCGAAGGTGAAACTCACATTCATCAACGACGATGAAATGCCGCACAATCTGGTGCTGAGCAAACCCGCCGCCGACAAGGGGTTTTCACTGGCGCAAAAAGCCTGGGATCTCGGTGCCAAGGGGATCGAGAAACAGTGGATTCCCGACGACCCGCGGGTGCTCGCGGCGACCAAAATGGTGCCGCCCCATGCCCAGGAGGTTTTGAGTTTCGACGCGCCGAAGGAGCTGGGAACCTATCCCTACATCTGCACCTTTCCCGGGCACGCGCTGGCCATGAACGGGTTGATGCAGGTGGTCGCCGAGGGACCGAAACTCACCGATGGAAAATTCCAGTTGTTCCTCGGCAAGTGGACGCAGTTGCCGGATTTTTCAAAGCTCAAGCCGGCTCGCGAAGGAGCACTTGACGACAATCTAATTCAATTGAAATTCGACGACTACAAGAACGAATACGGCATCCGCTTCACCGGCAAACTGGAAGTGAAAACTGAAGGCGAGTATTCCTTTCGCGTTTCCTCCGACGACGGCGCACGCCTTTCTATCGACGGCAATGTGATTGTCAACAACGACGGTTCGCATCCGTCTGGCGACGGCGTAATCGGCCGCTATGGTTTCAAGCCGGGTCAGCATCAATTCCAGCTCGATTATTTTCAGGGCGATGGCGGCGCGGCGATCTATGTTTCCTGGGAAGGACCCGGATTCTCCGAAACCTGGTTGTCGAAGGATCAGATCGGCACGGTGGCCATGCACCAACGTCGCGACGATGATCACGGCATTCCGTTGGTGGTCAAGGACGAGGCGATCATCTATCGGAATTTCATCCGCGGGGTGAACATGCGCGGCATTGGTGTCGGATACCCCGGCGGTGTGAATGCGGCCTACGATGCCGATCTTTGCAATGTCGGCATGATCTGGCGAGGTGGATTCATGGATGCCAAGCGCCACTGGAGCGACCGTGGCGACGGCATCCAACCGCCGCTCGGCTATGCAGTGGTCGAACTGGACAAGAACGTCCTGCTGGCGGTGTTGCCGAGCGCCGATGCCCCGTGGCCGGCGCAGCCGAAGGACATCCCGAACGGCGATTGGCCTGCGGATTTCCGATTCACCGGTTACACGCTCGATAAAAAGGAAATCCCGACATTTTTTTCTACATATAACGCGGTCAAAGTGGAGGATCACATGGAGGCTGGACCAGCCCCCGGGCAGCCCGGCCAGAAAGGGGCGTCATTGCAGCGTGTGATCACGCTGAGAAGCGACAAAGCGGTCGAGGGACTTCATCTGCGGCTTGCCAGCGGGGAAAAAATCGCTGCGGGCAAGGACGGCGTTTTTCCGCTGGGCGAGGGCATCCAATTGAAGGTGCAGGGTGCGATACTCCGGAAGTCGAACAACAACCCCGAGCTGCTGGTGCCGGTGAATTTTAAAGAGGGCGTCGCACGGATCGAGGTCAGCTACCTCTGGAGTTACTAACAAAATTTTCCGATGAAATTTCCACTTGTCTCCCTCACCTTGGCGGCTGTTCACGGCCTGGCGATGGCCGACCCGGCCGCACTTGCTCCGTTGACGCCGATGTCTCCCGAAATCGCCAAAGCCGAGCGCGAGTATTTCAGTGTCACCGCCGTGCCCACTCCGGAGGGATCGCCGATGGATGTTTCCGGGTTGGAAATGCTGCCCGATGGCAAGCTGGCGGTGGCCAACCGCCGCGGCGAAATCTGGATGGTCGGCAATCCAGCCGATGCCGCGCCGCTCTGGCATCGCTGGGCGCATGGATTGCACGAGCCGATGGGAATTTCCTGGCGCGATGGCTGGCTCTGGGCGACCCAGCGACCCGAAGTCACCCGCATGAAAGACACCGATGGCGATGGCCGCGCGGATGTCTTTCAATGCGTCGGCGGAACCTGGGGCATCAATGGCGATTACCATGAATATGCCTTCGGCTCCCGACCGGACAAGGACGGCGCGATCTGGAACGTGCTCTGTCTGACGGAATCCGGCAGTGCCAAAAGCCTCTTCCGCGGCTGGGCGATCCGGGTATTTCCCGATGGCCGGTCCGAGCCGATCGCCTGTGGCATCCGCTCGCCCGGCGGCATCGGTTTTGCTCCGGATGGCGAATGTTTCTACACCGACAACCAAGGCCCGTGGAATGGCAGTTCTTCGCTGAAGCACCTGACCGTAGGCTCGTTCCAAGGACACTCGGTGAGCAACAATTCATTCGATATCGCCGCGAAAAAAGGGATATCAACGGGAGCGATGAAAAAAGCGCCCGCCGTGCCGAAGGACGGCAGCAGGATCGACATAGAACGCAAAAACGTCGAGGAATACGTGCCGCCAGCGGTGATTTTTCCGCATGCGATTCTCGGTCAATCGCCGACCGGAATGTGTTATGATGCCAGCGGGAAATTCGGCCCGTTCAAAGGCCAGATGATCGTCGCCGAGCAAACCTACTCGTTGCTGCAGCGGGTTTATCTGGAAAAGATCAACGGCGTCTGGCAGGGGGCGGCGTTTCATTTCATCAGCGGCTTTGGCAGCGGCAATATTGCGATGTTGATGACGGCCGACGGCGTGCTCTACACCGGCGGCAGCGATCGTGGATGGGGAGCCAGGGGCGGCAAGCCCTACGCGCTGGATCGGGTCGCTTTTACGGGGAAAATGCCGTTTGAAATCCACGAAATGCGCGCCAAGCCGGATGGTTTCGAACTCACCTTCACGCAGCCGGTCGACCCCCAATCCGCCGGCAATCCGGCAAGTTACAATGCCAGCGCCTGGACGTACATTTTCCAGCTCGCCTACGGCAGTCCGGAAGTGGACAAGGTCATGCCCGCCATTGTATCCGCGACCGTCGGTGCCGATAAGAAATCCGTGCGACTCGTGCTCGACAAGTTGATCAAAGGCCATGTTCACGCCATCAACGCCCCCGGTTTGCGCAGTGCGGAAGGCAAGCCGCTGTTGCATGCAACCGGCTACTATACGCTCAACGAGATCCCCCGGTAGTTTGCCCAAAAGGCAAGGAACGCTCTCCGAGCGTTCCGGTGGGGGACGGCCACACATCACCCTAACGTAATCTACCTTCACCCCACGCTCTCGTTCGCCAACAACGCCGGTGAGTCAGGAAGATCCTTCATGAGCAAACAAACCTGCCCCCACCGGAACTTTCGGAGAAACTTCCCTGCCTGAAAAGCATCAAAAGGCAGGGAACGATCTCCGAGCGTTCCGGTGGGGGGATTCTGGTTCCTCATTGTCGCTCGCCGTGCTTTCAACTCATGTCATCGATAGCAAATATGGTGCGTGAGTCAGGTGAGGCTCGATGAAGGAAAATCCATTTCCTCATCGGGACGACAGTGACGGCTTTGTCAGTTTGGATCAATGCCGGGTTCTCGAAGTTTAGCTTCCTGTATTGGATCAAGCGGCCCGTTTATCCCGACGTTTTTTCGAGCAGATCATCATCCGACCACATTTTTTTATCGGGTCCGGCAGAGCGGATTTCCCACTGTTTTCCGCCGAGTGCGTGAAAATGCAGGGGAATTCCCCAGCGGTCGATCAGACGGTTTTTGGAATCGAGTGCGGATGACTTGTTAGAAATCCATGGTTCGGTTCCGGGCCGGTTGCCCCGCAAGGCGGCGCTCCATTCTTCATTCGCGGACAAGGGTCGGTCGCATGCCTGCTTGGAAATCAACAGGAAGCTGGCAACGGCTCGGGACATCAAAATCAGGTCGTCCTGTGGCGGCGATGCTGGGTTGGCGTAGTTGAGCAACATGAGGTCGCCTGGCGCGGCGGCGCCTGGTCTTGTCGCAATGGGCAAGCTGATGCTGGATTCGGTGACAACGATGCCCGGCGGGATGATTTCCGTTTTGACCGGAGCGGGGTCGGGTGCGGTGCTTTTTTTGCGAAGCGACGGTGTCAGAATCACGAGCACGCATGCCGCGAAGACAATCAACACAAGACCTTTCAGAATCGACCGCTTTGTCATGGTTTGATGAAGCCGAGCGGTGCGGGAGAGGTGAGCGGATTCCAGAAATGGGCGATGTTCGGCAGCACGGCGGTCATTTGATTGTTCGAAACACCAAACCAGCGCAGCATCTCCGCGAAGTACACGTCCGTCGATGTGCTTGGCAGCAGGCGTCCGCCGTAGCCCACGTCATCGTTGCTATTTAGCGCGAGATCGGGAAAGGTGCCGAAGATTTTTCCGCCATCGATCGGGCCGCCCATCAGGAAGGCATTGCCACCCCAAGCATGGTCGGTGCCCCGGCCGTTGGATCGCAGGGTGCGCCCGAAATCGGACGCGGTGAAAGTGATGACGTCATTGCTCAAGCCCAGTTCCTCCAATCCGCGCTGGAACGCGGTGAGGGCGGCATCGACATCGAGAAGTTGATTGGCCTGCGGGTTGAGCAGATCGGAGTGCATGTCCCATCCGCCCCAATTGATGAAGAAGCTTTGCCGGCGCAGTCCGAGTGCGGAGCGGATCTTGATCGCCTTGAGCACGGCGCGGAAGGTTGTGGCCAGGTAATTGTTGTTAGGGAAATAAGCATCCGCCGCACCCAAATCCGCATCGGGTGAATCAAACTTCGCCTGAAACAGCAGCTGCGCGTCGTCGCTTTGTTTCGTGAGGTTGGCAAAACCTTGCGAAAGCAGATTGGCGTAACTTTGCTGCAGGGTGCTGCGGAATGCCTGGTTCTTGAGCATGTTGGGCGCGTTGTAGCTGTCGAAGCTGAGAGAGCCATCGGGTGTGATGACAAACTGGGTTGTTTCTTTGCCGACCTGGAACGTATTGTTTCCGGCAAGCGAAATGCTCATCGAGGTGGCATTCGCATTGTAGGTGGAACTGATGATGTCCGCACATCGGCCCGCCCAGCCGGTCAGTTCAAGCATGCCTTGGGGAACGGCAGTCTGCCATTGTTCGGTTTGATCGCTGTGCGAAAACAAGGCGCGCGGGATTGGCAGCGCCGCGTTTTGCCCGTTTTCCCATGCTAGATACTGGGCTTTGGTGATCGGCTGCACCAGAGTTCCGATATTGGTGACTGCGGCGAGGCGTTTTTTTCCGTCGAAATAGGGTCCGGTTCCTGTCGCCATTTGATGCATCCCTGTCATCGAAGGATGAAATGCAAAGTCGGACGAGTTGCCCGTCAGCCGGAGCAGTGTGTTCCGGTCCAGCGCCAGTCCTCCGTCGGTACCGGGTGCTCCGCGCGTCACCGCGTAAGTGTTGTATCGTGATTGCTCCCAGGGCACCAGCATTTGGAATGAGTCGATGCCGCCACTCAGGAACAGGCAAACCAGGGCCTTGCTGTCGCCGCCGCCACCTAGGTCATCGGCTGCGGCGCTGTTTGCCAGTTTCAGGTTGAGCAGGGTGTTCAGAATCGCGGAGGAACTCACCGCGGCACAGTTGAACTGACGGAGGAACTTGCGTCGGGAAATGGGATGTTGAATCATGATGTCGATGGGTTCAGCGTTGTACGGCACCGTCGGGACAAACCGAGGCAAGAAAAACAAGGAGTTGCACCCGTTGGAGCGGGTCTCCCGCAGGTGTTTGGGAAAGCATGTTGACGATTGTGGCTCGCGTGGCCGCGCTCATCATTCCACCGCAGAGCAGCAGATTGGCGCGATCAATCAGCAGCGGCGTATCGCCCGCGACCTCTAACAAGTCACGGTAATCAGGGTTGAAGGAGTAGCTTTCGTAAAGGCGGAGTCCGGAAATCGAATTGTTCCACAATTGGTTGACGAATGCGATGCTGGTGTAACTGTTGGTGATTTGAAATGTGGGTGCGGCGAGTTGATTGTCCGTTAGCAGACCCGGTGACCGGTAATCCGGACGATAGAAATTGAAAACGCTGGGAGCGTAACCAGGTGACTGAAGCGCGCTATCATAAAAATCCCCATAGTCCCACCAGTGAACCGCGGCAAAGCGATCAAGCCGGCCGACCCGTGCCAGCGACATGGCGCGCTGCACGGGATCCTTGAGGCGGCCGAACGAAGGCGAGCCATACGACCATCGGACATCGCGCGCCTCGACGTCCAGCAAAATGGCGCGAACCACCGCCGCGAGATCGCCCTTTTTGCCCGTGCCATTGTTGGCGAACACCGCCGCGACCCTGCCCACGTAAGCCGGGCTCGGGTTGCCGGTGACGAGAAATTGGATCAGTTGTTGGCTGACAAACGGTGCGGTGTTCGCATGCAAGAACAAATAATCGAGAGCGTCATCGACATCGCGAAGTCCATTGGCGCTGCTCGCCGGGCGTTGCGGAATCACAAGTCCGCCCAGCATGGATTTGGCTCCGAAATCGTGCTTCTCCGCCCACATGTTCATGGGTGCCGCCATTTGGCTGTCTTCATAACCTCCCGATGCCCAATGCTGTCCTGGAAACCAGAATCCCGTGAACACCCGCGCCATTTCTGTGATGTCGCTGTTGTCATAGGTCGGGATGAAATTTCCTGAACCATCCCTTTTTCTGGTGCCGTCCGGGTTGAGCTGCCAGAGGCCGATTGTGAAGAGCTGCATCACCTCCCGTGCATAGTTTTCATCGGGAAACTGATTGATTTCAGGTCGGGCTTTCTGATTTCCCACATGGCTCAGGTATCTTCCCATCGCCGGATGCACGGTTACTTCGCCAAGGATGTCCCGGTAGTTGCCAAACGCATGGCGCAGGAAAATGTCGTAATAGTCCGACATCGCCAGCGGACGATCCGCCAGTCCGGGATCGCGGCGCGATGTGACAAGAATCTGGCTGAGTGCGAAGGCCACACGCTGGCGCAGTTGGTCTTTTCCGCGGATCGCTCCCCTGGCGAATGCCGAAGTTACATTGTTGCCTCTCACATCCTGATCGCCGTGGTCGTAACTCAGATCCAAACGCGGGCCGCGCAAATCCCGGTACATCGATTCGATCATCGGCCTTTGATAACTGGCTGGCTGGTTGGCAATCTGATCATCGATCCATCCCGCAAAGCCGAGTGTTTGCACCCGGTCCAGTTCTTCCATGGTCGCACCAAAGCTCGCCTGCTGGAGAAATCGCGCGGCCTGTTCGCGGGATACGTGAGCGGCGGGCCCCCCGGGCAGTGCATTCCGGAATCGGTTGGCGAAAGATGCATAGTCGCCAGATACACTTCCGTTCACATTGCCTTCGTCATCCATTACGAGCGAACTCGCGCGTGTGCTGTCCTGTTGGTAAGGGTCGCTGGCGGCGAAGACTTCATCCCAGTCCGCGACACCATCGCCGTCGGAATCGCGATCCTTGGTTTCCACACTGAAGAACGCCTTGGGTGTGGAGGAATATTGACCGATAACACGTGCAGTTTCATTGGTGTTCACGTTGGTGAAGGGAAGCGAGAGCCATTGCCAGGCGGTTAGGTTGGCGGAGCGATAGACGCGCTGGCGTTTCCAATCCATTTTGGTCCAGGAAAGCAACGCATCGTTGCCTTGCCGCTGCAAGGACAGCGCGACACGCGATTTGGCATCGTACGGATTCGTTCCCCATGCCGCTTCGGTGGAGTTGGTGGCGCCGTCCCCATCGTTGTCCGCTGTTGGCGATAGAGCCGCCACATGGTAGCGGGCTTCCCATGCGTCGGACAGGCCGTTTTGATTGAAGTCGGTTCCCTGCACGGCGGTTCCGCTCGCAAAGGGCGGCCGCAAATCGGCAAGCAGCGGATTGGAACCCTCCTGACGCTCCACGCGGTCGTCGACACCATCGCCGTCCGAATCCGTGGCGCGGGGGTTGCAGCCGGCCAGGTATTCGTCGCGGTTCTTCAAGCCATCACCATCGGCATCCTGGGTGGCATCGACCGCGGAATTTTTGTTGAATTCATGGGCATCCTCCCAGTTGTTAGGCATGCCGTCGTTGTCGGTGTCGGCAAAGTTCGCGAATGCCGGGAGTGTCTCCAACGAAGTCGGGGTGATGTAGGCGCGGAAGCCCTCGTGGACATCGATGGTGGGAATGTTCGGAGTGTATTCCCGATCCTGCCAAGCGGCCGTACCGTTGTCGACGGCGGGTCCTGCGGTGGACTGGCTCACCAGCCGGGAGACAACGGTGGCATTGCGGGTGATGTTGAAAATTTCAAAATTGACCGACCACACATTCCCGGCTCCACGGGTGGCGAGCATGCGGAAGCGAAGTTTGTCCGAGATGTCCGCCGATCCACAGCCGCTGAAACCGAGTGCTGATTTCAAATCGACCTGAGGCGTTCCAAAATCGGCAAGGTAAATATTGCTGCCTGGTTCACTCGAACCGCTGAAGGCTTCATTGGCGAATGATTCGAATCGATAGGTAACAATGCCGCCCTCCGCAAGCAAGCGCATGTCGAGGCTCCGCTGCGAACCGACCTGGGGATTGCCGACAGGCGTTTTGGTGTTGCCGACAAAAAAGGCCACTAGCGTGTCGCCGTAATATCCATCGCGACCACCGGCGGCACCGCTGCCGTGATCCCAGACCAACTGAACGGGTTCGATTTTCCATTCCCACTTGGCGGGCGAGTCGGTGAAAGAAGGAGTCCAGCCAGTGAAACCCGCGCCGCCGGATGGGTTGACTGCCGGGCCCATGCCCAGGGATTTTTCCTGTTTATCAGACAAGCCATCACCGTCGCTGTCAATGAGATTGGGATTGCTCGGCAACGCAGCAGTGACTTCCGCATAGTCACTCAAACCATCCCCGTCGCTGTCAATCTTCAGGGAATTTGCCGCCAACTCCTGATTGTCCGCCAAGCCGTCGCCATCGGTGTCCGCTTTTTTCGGATCAGAGCCACGCTGGAATTCTTCGAAGTTGGTCAAGCCATCGCTATCGGGGTCTGTCGCCGCAGTATCAGGTCCCGCGGGCTCCAGGCCGTATTGCATTTCATACCAATCGGGAATCCCCGATGCATCGCTGTCCAGATTCGAGTCCACGATTTGCAGCGCGTGCAGGCCGACGGAATATCCATCAATGCTGTTGACATGAATGGTCAGCGATGACCCCGTGCGGTTTGCATAGTGGGCGAAATTTGCGTAGGGAAAGAGAACGGCGGGCGAGAAAGCCGGGATTTCAATCCACTCCTGCTGGGGGGGCGTGGTCGTTGTCGCAAATGTTTTCAAGGTTTCCGGCTCATCGTTGAGCGTCACCGATGCCTGCTGACCATCATAATCTCCACCAACATAGGCAAAGACATGGTAGTTGGCAAAAGGGATGCCCTGAACTGTCAGCGACAGGCTTTGCTCATAACTCGCGCGAATGTAGCCGTTCATCAATTTTTGATCGGCGCTCCCATTGCTGAAGGTGTAGCCGATGTCATTGGAAGACCACTGCACGGTCATGGCTGGCAGGGGCTGTCCGTCGGATCGCGACAGCACACCTGCTAAAGGAGATCCGACCAGCGCCGTGTTTCCGGTCGAACGATCATAGTTGCGGAGGGGAATGGTGTTATTCCAGCGGATTTGTGGCACCACCCCGGCCGGGGCGAACCAGGGCACCGAGCCGCTGGGATCGGAGGAACTGACAAAATTGAGGCCGATGGCTCCCGCAAATGACGTGGGGACGCTGGACGAAGAACTTGGATTGGAGCCGACGCGCTTTTCCCACGCATCGGGAGCACCGTCGCCGTCTGTATCGATCATGAGCGGTGAAGAAAAAGGTGCTTTTGTAATTTCGTCCTGATCCTGAAGTCCGTCGCCGTCAGTGTCAAAGAGGTTGGGGTTGCTCCCCGCCGCCAACTCTGCCGCATCAGACACCCCGTCGCCATCGGTGTCGCGACGGTGGGGGTCGCTGGACATGACCCCGCCGTGGTATTCCAGCAACGCGGTGAGTGTGTCGCCATCCTCATCCAACTGGGCATCGGCAGGATTGGTGTCGCTGAGATGATTGTCATTTTCCCACCAACGCGGAAGTCCATCGCCATCGCCGTCGGCCATGCCGTCGGCATCCACCTCCATTTTGACAAAATCAAACTGGATCCACGAATACGCGTTCGCAGGCGGCGCGGGACCGGTTCGTGAGAATTCAATCGTATTCGCTCCGGCGACCGCCTGTACGCTGGCGGCGGGAATGTCGATGGTGAACCGGGTGTCGCGGTCCAAACCATTTCGTTCGAAAATCAAGGTGTTGGATGTCGCGGTTTTGAAGCGTACCGTGATGTCATGCGTGCCGAAGTTTTCGCCGTTGCCTGTCAAGGCCGACCAAGATCCGCCCCAGATTAATTCGAATGTCAATCGCAGCCTCGATTGGGCACCGGCTTGGGAGGCATTCATAATGAAATGAACAAGTTTTTTGGTGTCCGTGTTGCTCATGGCGCGCTCGAACGCCGATGTCGGCTCCGGATTGGGGACAACCAACTGACTCGACAGGCCGTTGAAGCCGATTGGGTAGGTGCCCGCCTGGTAAAAATGATCATCGCGATCAGGATTGTTCGCCGCATTGTAGAGCGGATCGCCGGGGATTCGGGTGATATATCCCGGCGCGGCGTTGCTGCCGCCCGATTCTTGCGAAAATTCGCCGGTAGGCTCGTAGTTGCTGCCGAGAGGATCCTCGTCATCACCGATCTCCCACAAGGTCAGCGATGTTGCAGATGCGAGAAACGGTACTGCGCAGAGGAGAAAGTAGGCCGTGCCCAGATTCCCAGTCATCGCCCGAAGCAAAGCACAAAGCCGAAATCGGCAATGCTGCGGGAGCATGGGCACCAATGCAGACAAGCGGTCCGAAATGAAATAAATTTTATTTAGAGAATTCATTAAACGTATACCTATCTGTTCTGCTATCCAGTTCAAGATGTTTTTGTCGGTCATTCAAGGCGACAGCAACAATGTGCGATGTTTGCTTGGCAGGCGGAACATGGTTTTCACTTGTCTCAAAGCGAAAGTGACTGCCTTGGCCTCACAGCTTTTGCATGCATTCCACCAGCGCCCCGGCGCCGCTGCCGGTCTTGGCAGACACCGGAAAGATGCGGGGTTTCGCGCTGGTCCAGGCCGTGATCTCCGCCTCAAACAGGGCGATGTTCCGGGTCACGACGCTTTGTTTGCCTTTGTCGATTTTGTTGAAAACCAGAGCGAAGGGGAGCCGACACTGGACCAGCCATTGCACGAACTGCAGGTCGATTTGCTGCGGTGGGATGCTGGAGTCGATGATGACAAAAACACACGACAACCCCTCGCGACCGGAGATGTAGTTGGCGATGACATCGTGGAAGTAGTCGCGCTTTTCCTTGAGCACCTTCGAATAGCCATAGCCCGGCAGATCGACAAGCCGCCATTTTTTGTTGATGATGAAAAAATTGATCAGCTTGGTATGTCCCGGTGTCGCGGACACCTTGGCAAGATCTTTTTTCCCGGTAAGCATGTTCAGCAGCGATGACTTGCCGACGTTCGAGCGGCCGATGAACGCGCATTCGGGCATGATGACCGGCGGGCATGACTCCAAGTCCGGCGCGCTGATTTCAAAAGTGGCGGATTGAATTCTCATCTTACTGCCGGAGAATGGATTTTTCTGTTTTGCTGACAAGGTTTAAATCTTTTCTCACTGCGCAAAACCCGCTTGCATTCAAGGCGGTGGACACCATACTCACTCGTATGAAATTCATGCTTCTTGCCGTTCTGACCACACAGTTGGTTACTGCGCGGCTTCACGCCCAGGTGATGAATGACATCGACCCCACCAAGGCGAAGGACACCCAGTATGTCCGGGTGATGCGCAACCAGGACGGCTCGACGGCGATTTTTCGTCGCACTCCCAGCAACGAGGTTTTGGAAAAACGCACCTTCAATGCTTCATCGGTGCTGACCATGCTGACCGTCTATCGCATGGACCGCAGCGGCAATCCGCTCGGATGCAAAATTTACGATGGTCTGAAACAGGAATTGTTCAAGGCCCGTTACGGCTATGACGGCGCCACCGGACGATTGGTCGAGGAGCAGTTGTTCGATGCCCGGGTGAAGCGCATGGATCCTACTGGAAAGGCGGAGATGCCGGTGCGGCGCTTCATTTACACTTACGATGCGAATGGCAAGCAGAACAAACCGATTTCGATCGTCCTCCGGGCGGGAAAAACCTCGGAGGAAATGTATGCGCGTCCTTCCGCACTGGGCAAAAATCCTTTCGACAAGGATCCAGGCAAGAATGGGAAATGAGCTGGCTGTCGCCAAAACAGTTGCTGCCTGTCCTGCTGGGCGCCGCGATGGCCGCGGGTGGCTGGATCCAACTTCAGCAAGCCGGGCACCTGGCGAAAGATCACTCCGCCCTCGACTCGGATGAAGTCGCCGCATTGCAGCAGCAGGTGGATCAGTTGACCAGGGATAACCAGGCACTGCGGGCTCTCGCGCAGGGAACCGGGGAGTTTGTCGTGCCCGCTGAAATGATCGCACGGATCGAATCACAAGTCGGCCTCACCTTTCGCACGCCGCCCTTGGTTCATCGCCTGGGCCGCGAACATTTGCGCGACCGCGTTGAGGCATCGCAGGAATCGCGCCGCGGACCGGGCGGCTTGGAAGACCGGCAGATCGCCTATCAACTCATCGGCTGGCTGGGAATGAATGATAAGCTTGGTGCGCAGATTGCCGCGCTTCAAACGACCGGGGCAGTGTGCTGGTTTGATGAAGTCAGCGGCGAAGGCTGGGTGACAGACCGTTTTCAGCAGGACAGCATTCCGGATCAGGCTTCGCTGCTGCGTTGTCTAACGAGAATCCTGCTCAACCAGAATTTTGCCGCTCCCGTTGATGATTATCAAGATGATGCCATTCGCGCGCGCGATGCCCTCCACAGCGGTGTGGCAGCCGGAGTGGAAACAAAATTTTTCCAGGACGCGGCGCGTTCCTTCGGTTTTCTATCGTTGAAGGGCGACAACGAAGCCAATCAGTTGTTGCTTGGCTTGCCACCTTTCGTCAAAGGACTCGCGGCCTTTCAATCGATGGAAGGAAAAACCTATGCCGACAGCCTGCTCGGAAAGGGTCGGGATGCATTGCTGGCGAAACTTCAGAACCCGCCGCGCAGAACAGCGGAGATCATGTATCTCTCCAATCCTGTCCATCCACGAAAAATAGCGGCCATCACTGATCCTCCCGGTGAATCAGTGATCGATGATTCAGGTGGGGCCCTGGGGTTGCGTCTGTGGCTTGACCCGGAGGGAAAAAATCAGATGAACCGCGAGTTGGCGACAAAACTGGTGCACGACCGCTGGCACTTGTTTGCCACCGGCGACCATACCTATCATTTGCTCTGGACCTTGGAACTGGCCGATGAAGAATCGACCAATGCCACAGAAAAAGCCTTTTGCCTCAAGGCTGCTGAGATGGCGGGGACCGGTGAGGGGATGGTGACTGGTACTCCCGCGAAAACCGCCGAAGGTCGGATTCTGCGGGTTGACCGCGTCGGAAAAACCATCCTTCGACTGCTCAACTGCGCTGATCGAGAGACGGCTGACGCAGTGAAATAACGCGCCGTCCTTGACAGAAAACATCGGACAGAATACGAAGCTGATAGTGAAACGTTTGCCTCATCCGCTCATCACCGCCGTGCTGGTTGTCTCGATCAGCCATGCGAATGCCAAAACCATCGTTATCGAAGACCAGCTGCCCGCAAATCTTCCCGCTGCTCCTTTTGCTAACGTCGCGCCGACGGAGCCCGGCGGACAATTACCGGCACTTGAAACTGACGTGTTGAAAAAGCGCATCGTCGAGTTGAAAAAGAAGCAGGGTGCGGAGCAGGAATTGTTAGAAGCAATGACGTTGCTTGCGGGAAAAACGAATCCGCCTTCGTGGTGCTACGATTTGGCTTCAGCGAATGCCCGGCGCGGCAAAATCGATGCTGCGATATACTGGCTGCAGCGTGCCGCCCTCGAGGACGAATGCTCCGCCGCAGCTGTCGAAAAAAATGCCGCATTCAGGGAAATCGTCACCGACCCGCGCTGGGGGAAAATGAAAACCTTTCTGGATGAGACGGAAAAAGCCTGGCAGCAGGCGACGTTTCATCGCGATGTCTTGACGCTGCCGAAGGGCTACGATGGCGCAACGGAAATTCCACTGATCCTCGGTCTCCACGGCTTTGGCTCGCTGCCCGAGGATTTTTCCGGTGACGATCATCAGAAGATCTGTGACGATCTGAACGTTGCGATTTTAGCGGTCAGCGGCACAATTCCGCTCGGCCGGAATTCGTTCATGTGGTCGGCGAAATTCGAGGACGACTGGGAGCGGATTTGCCAGGCGATCAAAAAATCGGAACCTAACATCAAGGTCTTGCCCGGTAAAATGGTCGCCATTGGATTCTCCCAAGGCGGACAACTGGCGGCCGAGCTTTGCGCGGCTTATCCTCAGTCTTTTGCGGGTTGCGTCGTCATGAGCCCGGGATCGCGATCCGGGAACCGCCTTGGCGACGCTCTCAAGTTCGGCAATAATCGTGCTGCCGTACAACACTACTTTTTTTCCTGGATCAGCGGGGAGGGGGATGGCCCTAAGATCCGTTCGCGCGATAGTAAAAAAATGTTAGAACAGGCGGGGGCTGCGTTGTATCTCCATGAGTTTCCCGGCAAAAGCCATTCCTTCCCCGATTGCTACGCCGATTATTGTTCCATTGCCCTGCAAGTAATCCTGAAGGGGCGCTAGCGGGGGGTGGCGTTTGGATCAAGCGGTCAACAACACGGCTTCAAATGCCATGTCTAACAAGGTCATCACCCCCTCAGGCGCATGCGTGGCAAGGCTGCGGCGGCATCTGATACGCTGTGGAGCGCGAGAGACCTGCGCCTGCGGGTTTAGAAATCTTGTATTGAAAACCAGCCTTGTAAATCAAACCAATAACACTTCCATTACATTGAATTAAGTTCACTTGAACTTAGCAAGATCGGATGTGCGTAGTTTGGTCCCGATAGCTTCCCCAACAATCATAACTCAACTGTTTTTCCGGTACGGAAACTTTCATCGGCGGCAGCGACGATGCGCATCGATTGGATTGCGTCGTTCATGTGGTCTGTCAAATCGAGGTCTTCGCGAATCGCCCGCAGGAAAAACTCCTGCTCGCGGCGGCACAGTCCATCGTGATCCGGTTCGTCATCGAGCCGAACAATTTCATCGGATCTAACGAATTTTCCCTCCTCGTTCAAAGCCGAATGGTGGAGTTTCAGTGCCTGGGTTTGCGTGTGCGCGTTGACATCCGCACTGTTGCCTTCAGCGGCGGCTTTTTCGGCAACGATGCTCACGCAACCTTTTGGCCCGACCACGTCCTTCACAAAAAAAGCGACCTCGCTCATCATCGGGCCCCAGCCGGCTTCATACCAACCGACCGAACCATCGGCAAACGTGACTTGCAGATGCCCGTAGTTGATTTTTCCCTCCGGCAACTCGTCAGTGAGACGCGCGCCGATGCCCGAAACGCGGATCGGGCGGGAACGGGTCATCTGGCACATCACATCGACGTAATGCACGCCGCAGTCGACGATGGGGGAAATCGACGACATCAGGTTCTTGTGGGTGTTCCAGTTTGCTCCCGAAGACTGCTGGTTAAGGTTCATTCGCATCACCAGCGGTTTGCCGAGGTTCCGTGCCATCTCGATGAAGTGGATCCAGCTCGGATGATGGCGGAGGATATACCCGATTGTTAGTTTCCGCTTTGTCTCGGCTGCTTTGGCAACAATGCGCTGGGCATCCTCCACCGTCTCGGCGAGAGGTTTTTCTATGAACACATGGCATCCGGCATCAAGCGCCGCAATCGCATAAGCCGCATGGGTGTCTGGATAAGTGGATATCGAAACCGCGTCCGGCTTGGTCTCTGCAAGAGCCTGATGGAAATCGCTAAACAGCGGATAGCTGCCGCCGAGTTCCTGATTCAAGGATTCGCGCGACGAGGACGAGCGGGTGACAATGCCGCAGATTTCGAATCCCTCGAGTTGATGGTAGGCCAGGGCATGCGAGCGACCCATGTGGCCCGCACCGACGCAGAGAATTTTCACGGTTTGTTGCATGGGCGGAAGCTACAGGGACAACCCCGCCTTGTCGAGCGGAGCTTTAACCCGTTCGATGATTCGAGGCTCGTTGTTTTTACGGAAAGTTCCTCGACATCAGGGGATGCTCGGGTATTTTTAAGCCAGTCAGCCCATGAATCAGCTCAACAAGAGAGACTTCCTCAAATCCACGGTGATGGCGGGGATCGGCGCCTCGGTTTTCCATCCCGATAGCGCTCGATTGGAAGCCGCCGAAGAAACCAAGACCGCTGCCGCACAGAAGCCTCGCACGACCAAGAAAGTCGTGGTCGGTGGCGCGGGCATTGCAGGGATGTGTTGTGCCTACGAATTGATGAAAAAAGGGCATGAGGTGGTGGTCCTTGAAGCATCGGGCCGCCATGGAGGCCATGTCTTCACCACCCGCGACGGATTGTCCGACGGACTCTATGCGGACTTCGGACAAGAGCACATCACCAAACCCGGCTACGAAAGATACTGGCAATACATCGAGGAATTCAAGCTCACCGCGCTTCCCTATCCGAGGCGTCGGAACCTGATGCGGCGCTTCAACAACAAATACTATTCGGAGGAAATGCTGCGCGATCCTGCCGAGTTGAAAAATCTTGGATTCAGTGAAAAGGAGGTCAAATATCTCTCCGAGCATCCCTTCTGGGACCTCAAGTCACTTTACTTGAATCCCTACCTCGATCAATTCACCGATGAATATCAGCCATTCGGGATTGGCTATGACGACTTGGACAAGATGTCGGTCGCCGATCTTTACAAAAAAGACGGTGCGTCCAAAGCAGCCTTGGGGCAGATGGAAGGTCACGGTTCCTCGGCTTTGTATGAGCTGTGGATGGCCGCGATTCTGAAGCTCCGCGGTGTGCCGTTGTTCCCGCCGGAATTGTTCCGCTTGAAGGATGGCAATCAGATGCTGCCAAATACTTTTGCCAAAAAACTGGGCGACCGGGTGTGGCTGAATTGCCCGATCGTTTCGATCCTGAATGGCGAATCAGGCGTAACCGTGACATACAAACAGAACAACGAACAAAAGGAGATTTCCGCGGATTATTTCGTCAACTGCATTCCCTTGCCCGCATTCAGGAACATCCCGGTCGAACCGCCCCTGCCTGCGGAACGGCAGTATATTGTCGACAACGTCAGCTATGACTCCTATCAGCGGTTTGTTTTTCAGGCGAGTTCCCAATTCTGGAAAGACGACGGTGTGAGCATCAATCTCGACACCAATCATGCGGATCTCTGGGCGGTCTGGCAGTCGGCGGAGGAAGTGGACACGCATCGCGTGATCGTGCTGGGAACCGGTCCCGGCGGGATATCTCCCCAGCGGGCATTGGCCGCGTTCCGTGAAGTTTATCCCGGGAAAAAGGACACCATCGAACAGGTGGTCGGCAAGGACTGGACCAAGGAGAAATTCTCGCCCACCTGCGAACGTCTGGCATTTCCGATAGGTGAGCTTGCGAAATTCTGGCCGCATTTGATGAAGTCACAGGGGCGGATTCATTTTGCGGGTGCCTACGCCGACAATCTCAACTGGGGCACCGAGGCCGCCACCCGCTCGGCGAACCGGGTGGCCACCGAGATTGACAAGGCCTGATCGATCATTGCACCATCATGCGCTCCCAAGCTCTTTCCTTCCTTGGTCTCTCCGCGCTGGTTCTTTCCACGCCCGCCGCCGATTCTCCAAAGCCCGTTGCAGCGGAAAACAAAGCGCCGGAAGTGAAAATCACGGCCCCGCTGGAGAAGACCGGGTTTCAATGGAATTCGCTGCTCACGTATTCCATCGATGTCGCTGATCCGGAAGATGGGAAATCGGAATTCAGCGAGATCACTGCCAACGAGGCGTTCCTGTGGGTTGCGTATCTCCCCGATGCCGCACAGACGGAGAAATATCTGGACGTCGTTGCGAAGATCGACAACGCGCCGGTGCGAAAGATGAGCGCATCGAATTGTTTCACCTGTCATACGGCAGCGACCAAATTGATCGGTCCTTCCTTCGACCTGATTGCCCGACGCTATGAGCACACCCCGGATGCGGTTGAGTCACTCGCGAAAAAAGTGCTTGGTGGGGCTTCGGGAACATGGGGTGCCGTGCCGATGCCGCCGCATCCCGATCTGACGATCGAACAGGCCAAGGAAATGGTCGCCTGGATTCTCAAGAACAATCTCGATCCCAACCGCAGTTTCGTTGTCGGCCTGGAAGGCGCGTTCCGCAGCAGGGAAAAGCCGCAGCAGGAAAGCAGTGACTGGACCTGTGTGTTGACGGCGACCTACACGGATCACGGAGCGAAGGATGCTCCGGAGACTGCCGTGCAGGGTGCGCACAGCGTTGTGCTGAAACACAAAAAGTGATGTTACGGATGGCGGCTTGTTTGAATGGGAGCCGGATTGAGCGGCAGGGCAAATCGAAAGCAAGCCGGTCCGCATTTACGGTTGACTCCGCTGTTGTTGATACGAAGCTGGGCTGGTGAAATCGGCACTGCAACAGGCGAAACTTTATGGCATCATCGACCTCGGCTATGTCCGGCAAGACCGCTTGCGCGAAACGACGGCCGCGTTGTGCCGCGGTGGTGTCGAGATCCTGCAACTGCGCGCCAAAGGATTTTCGAGCGCGGAGATTCTGCCGATGGCGCGCTTGATCCAACCGCTGGCAGCCGACGCGGGCATACCTTTTGTGATCAATGATTTCGCCCGTCTTGCGGCGGAGATCGGTGCCGATGCCGTGCACATCGGTCAGGACGACGGGACGCTGGCCGAGGCGCGGAAAATTGTCGGGCCATCGATGCTGGTGGGGCGCTCCACGCATTCCCCTGCCCAGGCGCAGGCCGCGCTGGCCGAGGGCTTCGACTACATCGGCTTCGGTCCCTTGTTTCCCACACCCACCAAACGGGGTCGGCCGGGCATTGGCCTGGACAACGTGCCACTCGTCAATCAATCGGTGGGAGAAAAAATCCCGGTGTTCTGCATCGGCGGCATCAACCTGGACAATCTAACGGAAGTCATCCGTGCGGGTGCCGAACGGGTGGTGATCGTTTCGGCATTGCTAACAGCCGCCGACATCGCCGCGACGGTGCGTCAGGCGAAAATCTTTCTGGACGAAGACCGTCGTGTGTGAGTTTCGCGATGGAAAAGCATTGCCGTTCCCGTCATACTTGCGCATCGTTCGACATGGCCAACTTGGGAGAATGGTGTTCCCTGCGCATCATCAAATCGCGCAGCGCCGGAATGTATCTGGATGCCCGTGATCTCGGCGAAATCCTTTTGCCCGGCAACGAACTGACTCCGGACCTTCACGTGGGTGCCGATGTCGAGGTGTTTCTCCATCTTGATTCCGCCGACCGCCTGATCGCCACGCGGAAAAAACCGCTGGCCATGCCCGGCGACATCGCCTTGCTCACCTGCACCGCCAACAACGATGTCGGTGCGTTTCTCGACTGGGGCCTGCCGAAGGAACTGTTGGTTCCCTATCGCGAACAAACCAAGCCGATGATTCCCGGTCGGCATTATATTGTGAAAATTTTGATCGATGAAAAAAGCGGACGCTTCATCGGCAGTCAGCGCATCACCTGCGCCCTCATCAGCGCCGCGGCCCGCTATCGCGACGGCGATGCGGTCACAGCCTTGTTGTGGGGAAAAACCGTGCTGGGTTACAAAGCCGTGGTCGATGGCAAATACAACGGGCTGTTTTTCAGCAATCAGGTTTTTCAAAAACTCGAATACGGCCAGACCGTAACCGCGTATGTCACAGAAACCCGCAGCGACGGCAAACTTGATCTCAGCCTGACGCCCGTCGGTCGCAAAAAAATCTCCCCGCTGGCCACCCAGTTCATGGAAAAACTGCAGCTGACCGGCACCTTGATGCTGAGTGACAAAAGCCCGGCGGTGACGATCAAAAGCCAGCTCAACATGAGCAAAAAGACCTTCAAACAGGTGGTCGGCCAGCTTTACAAGCAGAAGAAAATCCTCATCCACGAGGACCGCATCACGCTGGCCTGAAGCAACCCTATTGCGACGGTCCCTGCAATCCGGGGTCAAGGAACACGGAACATTTTTCCGCTCGAGGGATCACGCGCGAGGGACCCCGGGCGCAAGCCGCGCACATCCATGACGTTGTAAGGCGAGTAGGGGCTCAGCACTTCCCCCGGGGTGCTGGTGCGCTCGGCATAAGGGTAGTCGTTGTTGCGGGGAGCGCGATAGGGCTCGTTGTAGCCGCTGTTTTGGTTGCGGCTGCTTTCCTGCAGCGCGGCGGCTGTTGCGCCAATTCCCGCACCCAGCAAGGCACCTTGTGCGGTGGACGTTCCGCTGCCTCCGGCGATCGCACCCACGGCGGCACCGGCGACCCCGCCCACGGCGGCACCTTGTTGCTGGTTGGGAGTGCATGACACGGCGGACAATCCAGCGATCAGCAGTGCGGTCAATTGGTATTTCATACTTCCGCTATGACGCATCAATCACCCGGAACATTCAAGCCCGGAATCGGAAATTTACGGGATCATGTGTTTTGCCAGGATCGCCATTTTTTTCCATGCCGGCAGGCTGTAGCGTTTTTCAAAAACGCGGAAATCATCGGCGCGCATCTGCCGGAGCAGGGTTTGATAAATCTCCCGCATCACCTCTGCGGCTGTCAGCGACTTGCGATCATCTTCGGGAAGTGACTCCGCCGCCTGACGGAACAAAGTTTCGGCGCGATCGGCTTGAAACGACATCATGGCCTGGAAGCGGCTGTCGTCAACCCGTCGGATCAAGTTGTGCTCGCTGTATTGAAAGCGTGCGAAATCGTCCAGTGGCAGATAGATGCGCGATCCGTTGCGCAGGTCTTCATCGATGTCGCGGAGAATATTGGTCAATTGCAGGGCCTGGCCCAGCTGCACCGCGTAGCTTTCCGAGGCGGGATTCGAGGCACCGAGCAGTTTGAGAGAGACTAGGCCCACCGAACTGGCGACCTTCCAGGAGTATTGTTGCAGTTCCTCCCAGGTGCCGAAGCGCTGTACTTCGGTATCCATCAGGCAGCCGTCGATGAGGGCTGCCATCAACTCGCCCGGGATTCCGTGTTTCGTCTGCAAGTCAGCCACTTCCCTCTGGAAATCATTTGGATCGGCGAAACCTGCTAGAACACCCTCACGCCAGACCAACAATGCGGTTTTTCTTTGCTGCACGGCCACGGTTTCGTCATCGGCGATGTCGTCGATCACGCGGCAATAGGCATAATAAACCACCATGTCGTCCCTGCGCTCCTTAGGCAGGAGTTTGAGCGCGAGGGCGAGATTGGATTTTGCCTTGCTGGTGATTTCCGATGATCTCATTTGATCAGACCCCAATGACCCGTGGTGAACGGCCACAGGGAAATGAGTGCCGGGCCGACGACGTTGAATTCCTTCACGGTGCCCCAGTAGCGCGAGTCGAGCGAGTTGCCGGAATTGTCGCCGAGGGCCGCATATTCGCGCATGCCCATCGGGGCTTGTTTCGCCAGAACAAGCTCATCACCCGCCTGGATCAATTGCGAATTCGGATGCGGTTCGGCGTAGGAATATCCCATGCCGCCGTTCCTGCCGCGATTCGGCATTTCCATTACTTTGCTGATGCCTTTTTCGGTGGCGACCGTGCCGTTCACGTACAAGTAAGGACTTTCGATCCTAAGGGTGTCACCCGGCACGCCGCATAGCCTCTTGATGTAATGGGTCGCCTTGGCCTGATCGGACCCGCTGAACTTGGCGATTCTTTTCTCGATGCCCCGGGTGTCGAAAACGAACACCTCGCCGCGTATCGGATTGCGGAAGTGATAGGAAATTTTATCGACCAACACCAGGTCGCCGCCGTCGACAGTGCCTTGGAAAAGTAACTGGCCTTTCTTGTAACTGCGGCCGATGCAGGAGGACTGGCGATCATTGCCGTTGATGGCTTGGTTGGTTTCGCTGGCCGGTGCAGGAAAGGTCACCGAGTCACCACTGTCGAACACGATCTTCGTGCGTGAGAAAAACATCCATGACTTGTCCTCCAGTCGGATGATCCGTCCATCGGCCGGGGCTTCAATGTGTTTCCACACCCGACCGCGCGACGCCCAGTCGTACAGTTGTTTGCCGGCCCATGGCGACTTGTATTCACCGGAGGGAATGCTGGTCGCGATGATCCCGTTCAGGCTGGGATGCATGGAATTGGTCGGAATGCGGAACGGCTGGATCACATAGGAACGCAGGCCGAGCGCCACCACCAGGGCGACGAAAATCACCTCGACGTTCTCTTCGAACCAGCGCGGTTTTGCGGTGCTGGGCAGGGCGTTTTCACAGGTGGCCCGCAGTTGTTTCGCGCATTCCTCCGCTGTGTTGCGGTCGCCGGATTTTGTCGCAGCCTTGAGGTCCGTGATCCGCGACTCGATTTCATCGATGCGATCCTGTTTCAATAAATCCCTCTTGTAATGAATGAATTTCCTCGCCCCTTTGAGCAGAACATCGGTGTCTTGCTTCCATTTCGGTGTAAAAAACATCGGAGGGAACCTGCACCATCGAATGGGTGCTGACAAGCCAAAGCTCAAAAATCAGCAATCTTTCCAGTGCCAAGGGCCAAACAAGATTCGCTTTTCGCGGCGTTACATGGTAGAGAATCGTCCCACGCCATGCTTTCGAAGAAATCCATGCCCATCCTGGCCGCCGTGTTTGGATTTTTGCTTGCCTGGTTTCTCAAGCCCGTTGGCAGCGGCGCTGCCGCGGCCAGCGCTGCCGCTCATGCCGACGCCGGAGGCAAAATCACCCGCAGTGCGAATTCGATCGATCCACGATCTCCGTCCGTGCCGGGGAAGTTCGATGAAAACACGCAGACCCCCGACGGGAATCCGCTGCCCCCGGAGTTGATCGCCGCCCGCGCTGCGATTGCGGATAACGCCCGCAACAGCCTGGCAATCAAGGATCATGGCTATGTTCAACGGCTGGCCGAATTGTTGAATCTCACGTTGGATCAACAGCAGGTTTATTTAGGACTCTTTGAACAGAAGCGTGCCGCCCTTAACATCTTCGCTCCCGGCAAAGGCATCAGCCGTGATAAAATTCTAGAACAGGCAGAAGCCGCCGAGACGAAATTCAACGACTCCCTCTCGAAAATGCTGAGTGCGGAACAGATCGACAAGCTCAATGCCTTTCGCAAACAACAGGCCGCGAACCGGGCCCTTGCCGGCGCGCAAAAGGAATATGCCGATGTGCTGGAAAAAATCGACATCACCCCCGAACAGCAGGAAGCAGTACTCAATGCCTTGCGCGACACTGTTTCAGGCTCGGCGGCAAAACTTGTCGACAAGACCGGGTTGTTTTCGGAAACCTACGACATCATGGGACTCGGCGAGCTTGGCAATGAGATGAGCGACCTTGCGGCAGCCAATGCCGCCGTTCTCCTGGCGGGCAACCGATCGGAGGTCATGAACACCCTGATCGAAAACCGCAAAAAAGTGAGCGCTGAAAAAATCGAACGCCTGCGGCCCCATCTCACGCCGGCGCAACTGGAACAATACAACAGCATTCTCCAGGCGCGCGATGAATCTTTCTTCGCCTCCATGGCTCCGCACCTTCAGGCTCCGGTCCCGGCGGGATTGAATGAAAAGTAATGGCCACATCCTTTCCCATGCTCATCGTCAACAATGAACCCGTCGATCCCTCGTTGATCGAAGATGCATTTCAACGAATCAAAACCACCGCCGAGATGCTGACGGAAGTTTCCTGCTGCGAGCGCGATGGCGAGTTTTATGCCGAAGCGGAGCAGGAGGTGATCGATGGCATATTGCTCGCGCAGGAAGCGGAACGCAGACATCCGCAAATCAACGATTTGGTCTTTCGTCCCGCTTTCGAGCAAGTGCTGCGGCAGTGGCGTGAAAACGGCGCGTCATGGGAATTGATCGAAGCGCACACGTTGCAAATCCGCCAGGAAACCACCGCTACACTGAGGATGGAGCTTTTTACCCAGGAACTTTTCGCGGATGTCGCCGAGCCGACGCAGGAGGAAATCGCCGCATTTTACGAAGCCCATCGCGAGGACTACTTCATTCCTCCTGCCGTACACGCGTTGCATTTGATCCGTTTTGCCGACCGCTCGCAAGCGTGGCAGGACTTTTCCTTGCTGGTGAAAATCCGCGAGGATGTGATGGAGGGGAAATCGGACTTTGCCGAACTCGCCCGACAGCACACGCAGAAAAAAAGCGGCGACATTGATCTCAACTGGATCACCATGGAGCGTCCCACGAATGCCTTTGAAGCGGTGTTGTTCTCCCTGCGCGAGCGCGAGTGCAGTCCGGTATTGTCCTACGACAACGCCCTGCATTTGGTCTATCCGCTGGAAGTGAAGCTCGCCGTGCGGATTCCGCTGGAAGAGAAAAAGGAAGAGATCGCCCAGTTGGTCACGCGTCTGAAAAAACAGGCGGTTCTGCGCGCGCTTGCTTCGGATCTGCGGGAAACCGCCGTGGTCAGCGGAACCAGGGAAAATTGTTAGATCGTTTTGCGGCGGGTCAGCACTCCGTATTTCGGGCTGAACAACCAGCCCAGGATGAACAGCACGCCGAGGACCATGACGATCGCCGGTCCCGGAGTGAGATGCAGCGGCGCGGCCAACAGCAAGGCCAGAACCGCGCCGACGGCACCGAGCAGACCGCCGCCCCAGAACAACCAGGCGGTGCGGTCGGTGAACAGCGACACCGTCGCGGCCGGTGTCACCAGCAGTCCGACGGAAAGCACGCAACCGACAGCCTGAAGAGACGCCACCAGCGACATCACCATGAGAGCAAACAGCAGATACTGCACAAAGCGCACCGGCACACCCTGAGCGGCGGCCACATTCGGCTCGAACAATGCAACCAGAATCGGGCGCATCATCAGATTGGCCAGCACCAGGGTGACGGCACCGATGCCGAATACCGTCCACAAGTCCGCATTGGACACCGCATTGATGTCGCCAAAGAGCCAGTGTTCGAGTTCCTGCCGGACCCCCAGGTGCGGAAGCAGGGCGACACCGCCGGCAAACGCCGAAGTATAGAGAACCGCGAGCGCCGTGCCTTGCGCCACCCGGTTTCCGCGCGAGATCGCCACGGAACCGAGACCGACGATCAGCGCTGCAATCAGGGCTCCGAGAAACGCGTTCAACTGCGTGAGTGCACCGGTGATGAAGATCGCCAGCGCAATGCCGGGCAACATCGTGTGCGACAACGCGCTCACCGAAAGTGCGGTGCGCCGCAGGATCACAAAACCGCTGAAAAAGCCGTTGGTAAATCCCACCAACGCGGCCGTCGCCAGTGCTCTTTGGAAAAACGGGTTGTCAAGCACTTCAAACATCCACCGCAATCCTAACAGGGTTGCCAAGGCATTCAAGCACGACTTGCCGTGCGCTCTTCAGATCGCCAGCTTGCCAGTGGAGTCTCCGACCCGTTCCGCATCGACCCCCATGCGTTCAAGCAAGGAAAGGTGCAGGTTCGTCAGAGGGGTGTTGTCCTTGACATCCAACAAACGGTCGGCTGACAAAGTGCCGTTGCCATGGCCGGCGAGAATCAGCGGAAGTTGATCGTGGTTGTGGCGGTCGCCATCGCTGATGCCACCCCCGAAAACGATCATCGAATGGTCAAGCAGGCTGCCATTGCCTTCTTTGGCGTTTTTCATCCTGTCCAGAAATCGTGCGAATTCCGCCGCGTAAAACATGTCGATTTTGGCGATCAATCCCAGCCGCCGCTCGTCGTGCTGGTGATGCGAAATGCCGTGATGGGCTTCGTTCACGCCAATCTCGGGAAAGGTCCGGTTGGAGCCGTCGTGGGCCAGCATGAAAGTCGCAATGCGTGTGGTGTCGGTCTGAAAAGCCACGAACATCAGGTCATACATCATCCGGATGTGCTCGCGGTAGCTTTCCGGCACGCCGTCGGGCATGTCCATCTCGGGTTTCTGCTTGCGATGGGTTTCCGCGCCCTCGATGCGCTTCTCAATCTCGCGAACCGAGGTGAAATAGTCGTCCAGTTTGTTTTTGTCCGCTCCGGTGGCGCGCTGTTGCAGGCGTTTGGCATCGGCCATGACAAAATCCAGCACGGATTTTTTCCGCTGCAAACGCTCGGCATTGCCTTTCGGGTCGGCCGCTCCGAACAGCGATTCGAACACCGCACGGGGATCGCGCACCGGCGGTGCGGGGGTGGTTTCGGAGCGCCAGGAAAGATTGAATTGATAGGCGCAGGAGTAGCCGGAATCACAATTGCCCGAGCGACGGGGTTCGTCGGTGGAGAGTTCCAGCGAGGGGATGCGGGTCAGGTGGCCGATTTGTTTTGCGGCGATCTGATCCGCCGAGATGCCGATTTTGATATCGGCACCCGCCGTTTTGCGGGCCTGGCAGCCGGTGAGATAAGTGGCGATGGCGCGCGCATGGTCGCCCGGGCCGTCGCCATTGGCCCGCGCTTTGTCGAGCGCGAGTCCTTTGATCACTTGAAAATGTTCCCGCAAGCCGGCCAGCGGTTCGAGGGAAGGCGAAAGTTTGTAATTTTTCCCCGAGCCTTGGGGGAACCACAGATTGGTGTTCACGCCATTCGGCAGGTAAACATAGGCAAGTCGGGTCGGCGCACCCGGTGCCGCCGGCAGCGCGGCGCGCAACGGCTCCAACATCGGCAAGGCCAATGTCGATGCCAGACTTTTCAGAAAGATCCGCCGGGAGTGCATGGAAGATGTTGAAGCCGAAAATACACGATTTTCGGGATGTTGCAAATTGCCATTACGCATTGCCATTCCCAAACCTGTCAATTCAACCCGGGAGCGGGGGATTTTTTCTCAGTGTCTTTGAATACAGATCCACGCGCTCTCATGCCGGATTGATGTTTCACCGCTCACACCCGCAAGGCCGCGGTGATATCCGCCTGAATGTCGTCGATGTGCTCGATGCCGAGGGAGATCCGCAACATGCCAGGCAACACGCCGGCGGTGCTTTGCTCTTCGGCAGACAATTGTGAATGCGTGGTCGATGCGGGATGAATGATCAACGTTTTGGCATCCCCCACGTTCGCCAGATGCGAAATCAATTTCAGGCTGTTGACAAATTTTTCCGCACGGGCCCGATCACCTTTCAGCACAAAAGACAAGACACCGCCGAAACCACGGGTCAGATATTTTTTCGCTGCCGGATGCGTCGGATGATTCTCCAGGCCCGGATAAATCACGGACTCCACCTCGGGGTGCGCCAAAAGCCATTGGGCCAGCGCCATGGCGTTTTGACAGGTGCGCTCGACCCGCAACGACAGCGTTTCCAGTCCCTGCAACAGGAGAAACGAATTGAAAGGACTCTGCGACGGACCCCAGTCGCGCAGACCTTCGACGCGGCAACGAATGATGAACTGGATGTTGCCGAACGGTCCGCCGATGCCAAACACATCGTTCAACACCATGCCATGATAACTCGGCGAGGGCGCGGTGAATTGCGGATATTTGCCGTTGCCCCAGTTGAATGTCCCGGCATCGACGATCACCCCGCCCATGGTCGTGCCGTGACCGCCGATCCATTTGGTGGCGGACTCCACCAGCACATGCGCGCCCCATTTCAGCGGCTGGCAAATCGCACCGCCGGCTCCGAAGGTGTTGTCCACAATCAACGGCAGGTCATGTTTTTTGGCTAGAGCCACAAATGCCTCGAAATCGGGCACGGTCAATCCGGGGTTGCCGATTGTTTCCAGATAAATGGCCTTGGTTTTGTTATCGATCAACGGTTCGAAACTCTCGACCCTGACCCCGTCAGCGAAGCGCGCCTCGACACCGATGTTCTTGAACGCGTTCTTGAATTGATTGTAAGAGCCGCCATACAGATGCGAAGTGGTGACGAAATTGTCGCCCACCGTGGTGATGTTGTTGATGGCGAGAAACTGCGCCGAATGCCCCGATGCCGTCGCCAGTGCCGCAACGCCCCCTTCGAGTGCGGCGATGCGCTTTTCGAAAACATCGTTGGTGGGATTCATGATCCGGGTGTAAATGTTGCCGAACTCCTGCAAGGCAAAGAGCCGCGCTCCTTGTGCCGAGTCTTTGAACTGATAGGCCGTCGTTTGATAGATCGGCACGGCCCGGGATTGTGTGGTGGGATCAATTTCCTGTCCGGCGTGCAATTGCAAGGTTTCGAAGTTCATAGAGTTGAGGGGAACAGCCTTGATGAATGGCAGTCATTTGACAAGCCCGGAATTGGCCGCCGGGCAAACTTGTCGATTAGAAAAATCGACCGATTTCTCGATTCCCGGGCATCGGAGATTTCGACGAGCACGGAAGTGACGAGACTTAGGAGGGATTCTTCAATGGGGAAGAGCCCTACGACGCGAGTGCGGCGTTTGATGAGGCTATTATGGAATTGCCACCAAGCCTGCTTGACACGGCTTGCTGCCATGCTGCAGGATGTGACGCGCGCGATCATAATGAAAACGATCTTATTTCTTTTTGCAACTGTTCCATTTTTCTCCCAAGCAGCCGAAAAACTGCAATGGCAGGTGTTGAAGAGCTCGGTGTTTGCCGGAACGGTGAGGCAGTATGCGTTTCACAAAACCCCGGGGCTGGACGCGGCAAAAGCGGCGGCACTGATGGTTTTTCAGGATGGACATTCCTACGTGGAAGGGAATTTTCATGCGCCCGAGGTGATTGACAAACTGGTGCAAAGCGGTGCGGTGCCGCCGATGTTGCTGGTGTTTGTCAACCCCGGCGTGTTTGCCGATGATCTCGCGGAGCCGCAGGGGTGGAATACGCCGAAGGGATTGAAAAGCAATCGCTCGGTGGAGTACGACACCCTTTCCCCGCTCTATGCGGAAATGCTCGAAAAGGAAATCCTGCCGCTGGCGGGCAAAGTGCAATTGCTCAGTGCCGACCCCACACAGCGCGCCATTTGCGGCACCTCATCGGGTGGCATCTGCGCCTTCACCGTGGCCTGGGAACGGCCTGATTTGTTTGCCAAGGTGATGAGCCATGTCGGCAGTTTCACCAACATCCGCGGCGGGCACGTCTATCCCTCGTTGATTCGCAAGGAAAAGAGCCGTCCGCTGCGGGTGTTCCTGCAGGATGGCACAAACGATCTCGACAATGAGCATGGCAACTGGTTTCTGGCAAACCAACAGATGGCTGCGGCACTGAAATTCCGCCATTACGACTATACTTTTGTCACCGACGACAGTGAGCATGGCGGCAAGGGCGGCGGAAAAATTTTTGCGGACAGCGTGAAATGGCTGTGGCGCAAATAAGCGTTTCCCGGGGTTGCCCGCTGCCCATTCTTCCGCTAGGTATTTGGTCGTGAGGACGCTGCCCATCGATGGTTCACCTGCTTTGTTGCTGTCATTCGACTTCGACGGCACATTGCATGATCCATCAGGAAATCCTCCGGTGGCATTGTCATTTTTCGAAGCGATCCAATTGCTGAGAACCACGCGCAATGCGTTTTGGGGAATCAACACCGGACGCTCGATGGAACATCTGAGGCAGGGATTGATCGAAAGCCGCTTTCCATTTCTGCCCGATTTTGTTGTCGTGCGCGAGCGGGAGATTTTTCTTCCCAATCCCGTCGGGCGCTTTGTTCCGGTGTTGCCATGGAATGCAAAATGCGATGTCGATCTGCAAAAACTGCTGAAAAAATCACGCAAGATCCTGAAGCAGATTCGCGGAGAGATTGCCGAGCACACCGGCGCCGAATGGATCGAGCAGGCCGGTGAGCCGGCGGGGATCATCTCGCGCACCGACCTCGAAATGGATTGGATTGTCTCACGCATTCGCGAGATCATCGCGCCTGCCAGCGAACTGGGATGGCAGCGCAATTCGATTTACCTGCGCTTCGGCCACAAGGGCTATCAGAAAGGCAGCAGCCTTGCCGAGGTGGCGCGGATGTTCGGGCTCGGCGCCGAACAGACCTTCGCCATGGGCGACAGCCACAACGACCTGGAGATGCTTGATGTTGCGGTCGCCCGCTTCATTGCTTGTCCGATGAACTCGGTCGAGGAAGTAAAACAACATGTGCTGGCTCAGCAGGGATACCTCAGCAACAGCTCCTACAGCGTCGGAGTTGTTGAGGCATTGGGTCACTTTTTTCAGTGACACAATCCATTTCTTTCGACTCAGGAATCGTCGTCGAACCGGTATTCGCGTTTGGCGATTTCCTTTTTCTTGCCGCGGGCTTCACGGAAAAACTCCTGCAGCAATTCCAGGCACTCGTCACCGAGCACGCCATGGGATATGTCACAGGCATGATTCAGCGGCGGGTTCGACTGGAGCAGGTTGATCCATCCGCCGGCCGCACCGGCCTTGGCATCGGCGCAGCCGTAAACCACGCGGGTGGGACGGCAGTGAACGATCGCACCGGCGCACATCGGGCAGGGTTCCTTGGTGACATACAATGTGCAGCCCTCAAGCCGCCAGTCGCCGATGGCATTTTGCGCGGCGGTCAGACACAGCATCTCGGCATGGGCCGTGGCATCCTTCAATGTTTCCACCTGGTTCCAGGCGCGGGCAATGATCCTGGCTTCGTGAACCATTACCGCACCAACAGGAACTTCACCAGCGGCGCGGGCTTTCCATGCCTCGCGCAGAGCCTGACGCATGTAATACTCGTCGCTCTGGATGTCGATGATCGGCGGTTCTTCCATGGCAGGCGAGTCCGCTCACATGTGGGCGATGATGTTGTCGCCGAACTCCGAGCATTTCAACTGCGTGGCACCATCCATCAGGCGGGCGAAATCGTAAGTGACATTCTTCGAACCGATCGCGCCGTTGAGTCCCTTGATGATCAGGTCGGCCGCCTCATTCCAACCCAGATAGCGGAACATCATTTCACCGGACAGCACAACCGAACCTGGATTGACCTGGTCCTTGTCCGCATACTTCGGCGCGGTGCCGTGGGTGGCCTCAAAAATCGCATGACCCGTGATGTAGTTGATGTTGCCTCCCGGTGCGATGCCGATGCCACCGACCTGTGCGGCCAGCGCGTCCGATAGATAGTCACCGTTCAAATTGAGTGTCGCGATGACATCGAAGTCGCCAGGACGCGTGAGTACCTGTTGCAGGGTGATGTCGGCGATCGCGTCCTTGATGACAATACCGGCCCCCGGTTTGCCCTCGGGGATCACACACCAGGGACCACCGTCGATCGCCGCGGCACCGAACTCCTTGATGGCGACCTCGTAACTCCAGTCGCGGAACGCGCCCTCGGTGTACTTCATGATGTTGCCCTTGTGCACGATGGTCACCGACTTGCGGTTTTGTTCGATCGCGTATTGAATGGCCGAGCGCATCAAGCGCTGGGTGCCCGTGCGCGAAACCGGTTTAAATCCCACACCCACAAGCTCCGGGCTTTCGGCACCGAAGCGGACTTTTGCAAAATCGGCGGGAAAATTTTCCTTCAAGAACGCCAGCGACTTCATTGCTTTATCGCTTCCCGCTTCAAAATCGATTCCCGCGTAGATGTCCTCGGTGTTTTCGCGGAAAATCACCATGTCCACCAGTTCCGGGTGTTTGACCGGGCTGGGCACGCCGGTGAAATACTGCACAGGACGCAGGCAGACATAGAGGTCGAGGATTTGCCGGAGCGCCACATTGAGAGAACGAATGCCGCCGCCCACGGGAGTGGTGAGGGGCCCCTTGATGCCGACCAGGTATTCGCGGAATGCGGTGAGGGTATCGTCGGGCAGCCATGCCTTGCCGGGATCGCTGACCTGGTCCTTGTAGAGATTGAATGATTTTTCGCCCGCATACACTTCAAACCAGGAAATTTTCTTTTTGCCGCCGTAGGCTTTTTCGACCGCCGCGTCGAGAACCCGCACTGAGGAACGCCAGATGTCGCGACCCGTCCCATCCCCTTCGATGAACGGGATGACGGGATGATCGGGGACGTGGAGGATGCCATTGTTGATCGTGATTTTATCTCCAGCGGGCGGTGTGATGTTGTTATAGGCCATAGTGTTATGAGAGGCGAATTGCTGGCAGAGTCGAGCAGTTTTGGCTGCCAAGGGCAAGCATGGATATCGCCAGCCTGGCGATTGTTTTTTCCGCCCGATGACAAGTTTCACGCTTGTGCGAGCAATGTGAATAACTTGCGAAAAGATTCCGGAGGTTCTCGTGCCGTTTTGAACACTATGTGACAAAATTGACAGATTACAATGTGAAGATTACGTAACAAAGCGTGATTGCGCTGATGTTTTATGGAGTTATTAATAATCCCAATCGTTTCAGGGATGAAATAAGTTGTTCATAGTCAATGGTTTATTGAATTCGTTTCGGTTATTCCGTATTTACCCACAACTTATTCACAATGTGACACAAGGCGTTGATTTATCTCAGATTTGGCCTGGCGAGGGTGGAAAAACAGCCATCGATTTTTGGTCTCTCGCTGTGAATAACCCGTGGAAAACTCAATTTTTGTAGGTGAATGATGCGCATAATTCCCTGTTGGGACTGAGGCTGTTTGGTGGGGACCCGTCAAGTGCATGGGGAGATGCATGGTTGTTGAACTCGCCGGTGCTTGTCGCGGTGAAACAGTTCGATGGGCCGCAAATCCCAGAGGAGGGTGAAATTTCTCAAAAAAAGATTGTCGGGCGGTTAATTCCTGCGAAGAAATGCTGCTGTCATGGAGGCAACGCGCAACATCGGCGTCATCGCCGGCAATGGAATTTATCCCGTCACTTTTGTCCGCGCCGCACGAAGGCAAACATTCCCGTGCAAGCTCAGTGTGGCCGCATTTCTGCAGGAGACCGATGAAGCCGCCTTGGAGGGGATGATTGACGCGCTTGAATGGTTCCGCGTCGGCCAATTGGGGAAGATGATTCGTTTTTTCAAGGAGCAGGGTGTGACGGAGGCGATCATGGTGGGACAGATTTCACCCAAAAATCTTTTCGATCTTCGTCCCGACATGCGCACCTTGCTGATGCTGGCGCGATTGAAAGAACGCAATGCGGAAAGCCTGTTCGGCGCGGTGGCGAATGAACTCGCCAAGGATGGCATCACACTCCTGCCCGCCACTACCTTCATGGAAGAACTGTTGGCGCCGATCGGGCATATTTGCGGGCCGGCACTCAAAAGCCGGTCCTGGGAGGATGTTCGCTTTGGGCAGAAAATCGCCAAGGAAACGTCACGTCTCGACATCGGTCAGACGGTGCTTGTCCGCCATGGCACGGTTCTTGCCGTGGAGGCGTTCGAGGGAACCAATGCCTGCATCATTCGCGGCGGCGAGTTGGGGCGCGGCAAAGCGGTCACGATGGTGAAGGTGTCCAAGCCGGGTCAGGATTTCCGCTTCGACATTCCGGTCATCGGCGCGCAAACCATTCTCACCTGCGCAGGTGCAGGGGTTTCGGTCGTTGCCGTGGAAGCGGGAAAAACATTGCTGCTGGAGAAGGAGCGCATCTTCGAACTCTGTAAGGAAAAGCAGGTGAGTCTGGTCGCGTTCGAGTGAGGGACAAGCTGTCCGGCATTACAGATAGATTTTTTCGTAGTACTCGCGTGCCATGCGGTCGGCGTCAAAGTACGGGGACACCTCATTCATCGAGCGCATCGTCATCTCCCACCATGCTTCTTTGTTCTGATAATACAACGGACAGATTCTCTCGTTGAGAATCCGGTAAATGTTGCTCATGTCTTCGAGGTCGCGCGGGATCTCGCCGTGGGTTGCATCGGCGGGAGGCACAACAAAGGAGTTTACGCCGTCCTTGCCAAACTCGCAAAACCATCCGTCCCAAGTGGAGAGGTTGATCGACGCATTCATCGCCGCCGTCATTCCGGATGTCCCGGACGCCTCGCGGGTGACGATGGGATTGTTCAACCACACGTCACTGCCTTTTTTCAGGTCGTGCGAAAGTTCCAGTTCGTAGCCCACCAGAACCGAGGCGTTTGGATAGGGTGCGGTCAGGTTGATGAGGTTGTTGAATGTTTCGATAGCGCCGTAGTCGAACGGATATGGCTTGCCCGCCCAGATGATTTGCACAGGCGTGTCATTGCGGTTCAGGAGTTCGCGAAAAAGTTGCTTGTCGCGTGTGATCAAATCGGGGCGCTTGTAACCGGCAAAACGCCGGGCCCAGACGACGGTCAGCACCTCGGGGTCCATCAGCTTGCCCGTCTGGTCGGCGACAATCCGGAACAACCGCTCTTTCAGCTCGCGTTTGCGATTTTTCAGCATTTCGGTATCGCCGACAAGCCGCGCGGTTTCCAAAATCGGGTCGGCCCAGTATTTTTTGTTCTGGGCGTTGGTGACATGATCGATGGGGCAAATGCCCGGATACGGCTTCCACATGTCGCGAGAGACCTCGCCATGCAGTTTCGAAACCGCATTCGCCTTGTGACACATCCGCAATGCCGCCAGTGAGTGGTTGAAGGTGTCGTCGCGCAAATCGATCAATTCGCGGATTTCCTGCAAATCCACGGCACCGAAAAATCCGGCTTGCTGGAGCTGATGCAAGCTGGATTTTTCATTTCCCGCCTCTTCAGGCGTATGGGTGGTGAAAACAAATTTTTTCCGGACGAGTTCCTTGTCGCGGGTGCGTTCGTAGAAGCGGAACAAAGCCGATAAACCATGCGCTTCGTTCAGGTGGCAGACATCGGGATCGACGCCGAGTTCCTCCAGCAGCCGGGCGCCACCGAGGCCCAGCACCATGTACTGGGCGATGCGCATTGGCTGATCGTGGTCATAGAGCCGCTGGGTGATGCTCCTGCTGAACCCCCCGTTCTCCTCCAGATCGGTCGATAGAAAAAACATCGGCACGGTGCCGAAAACATCGCCGGGCAGATACAGCGCGCGCACCCAGACATCCTGATCAAAGATGCGGATGGTGAATTGCAACCCGGTCTCGCGCAGGAAGGCGGGATGTTTCCGGCGGAACTGCACGGCCATCTCACCACCATCCCCGCGGGTTTGGTTGTAGTAACCGCAAGTCCAGAAAATGCCGATCCCGAAAAGATTTTGCCGCAGTGCTTTTGCGGACCGCATGTGCGAGCCGGCCAAAAATCCGAGTCCGCCGGAGTAGATTTTAAAGGCCTGGTCAATGGCGAATTCCATCGAGAAATACGCGACGCTCTTTGCGAAAGTGGGATTGATCTCGTAGTTGTGAGCGAATTTTTCGGGTAGGAATGACGGGGTCATGGGCTGCGGTACAATGGTGATGAACGGATCAGTCGGACCAGTCGAGAACTACTTTGCCGGACTGGCCGGAGATCATGGTTTGAAATGCTTTCTCAAATTCGGAATAGTGATAGCGATGGGTTATGACGGGCGATACATCGAGTCCCGCCCGGATCATGCTGCTCACCTTGTACCAGGTCTCAAACATTTCCCTGCCGTAAATACCTTTCAGGACCAGACCCTTGAAAATCACCTTGTCCCAGTCGATCGCGACGCTCTCCGGAAAAATACCCAACAGGGAGACTTTGGCACCGTTCGAGGTATGTGTTAGAATATCCTGCAGGCCGGAAGGATGGCCGGACATCTCCAGCGCCACATCGAATCCCTCTTTCATGCCCAGGTCGTTTTTGACATGCTCCAGCGTTTCCACACGCACGTCAACCGTGCGGGTGGCACCGAGTTTTTTCGCCAGTTCCAGACGCCAGGGGTTGACATCGGTCACGACAACATGACGCGCCCCGGCAAACCGGCATACTGCGGCGGCCATGCAACCGATCGGCCCGGCACCGGTGATCAGGACATCCTCCGCCACCAGATCCCAGGACAAGGCGGTATGAACGGCATTGCCAAGAGGGTCGAAGGTGGAAATCACTTCCTCGGAAATTCCGGGGTCGATATTGTATACATTGCGTGCCGGGATGGAGAGAAATTGAGCGAACGCTCCCTGTCGGTTCACCCCCACGCCAAGCGTGTTCGGGCACAGGTGCTGTCGACCGCCGAGACAGTTGCGGCAGCGCCCGCAGACGATGTGTCCTTCTCCGGAAACCAGATCGCCGGGCTTCAAGTCGGACACCCCGGAACCAACGGCTTCAACAACTCCACAGAATTCATGCCCGACCGCCATCGGCACGGGGATTGTGCGACGCGCCCACGCATCCCATTTGTAAATGTGCACATCGGTGCCGCAGATCGATGTTTTGCGAATGCGGATCAGTGCATCCATCGGACCGATTTCCGGTTCGGGAATGTCCTGCAACCAGATTCCCGGTTCCGATTTGGCTTTGACGAGTGCTTTCATGAGGCATGGCGCCGAGACAAAGACGCACCAGAAGGTTTGTCAGAGGGCATGCACAATCAAGCGCATAATGAGTGTATGACGCTTTGCCGGGTGAGTGTCGCAGTTCATGACTGGAATTTTTTCTCGATGAAACGATCACACAGCAGGGTCAGCACCCAGGTGATGAAGATATAGCAGGGGATTCTCAGGATGGTCGCGACGTGGGCATCAAGCTGAGGGTTCCAGAGAAACCAGAAAATTTTCCCCGCCATCAACGGCGCGAAGTTGTGGAAGAGATAGATGCCGTAGGACATGTGGCCTATCTTGACGAGGCGCGGGTTTTCGAGAAGTCGCGCGAGTATTCCGGTGCGGCCGGATGCGGCTCGTGCGATCAGCGATGCGAAGGCGACAGCCAGCAGTGTTTGCTGAAAATAGCCGCCGCCGTGCGAGGGAACGTTCATTTGCCATAGACGATAGAAATAAAAATAGCCGCACAATGCCAGCATGCCCGCGATGTCGGTCGAGCGGTTGGGGAGTATCACACCGCGGCGCATCCACACCGCCAGCAGCGAGCCGATGGCGAAATCGTCGATCATTTTCAAAGGATTCAAATTGATGGAGGGTACCTTTCCTTCCTCGATCAGATAGCGGGACAGCGGTGATATGCAAACCAGCAGCGGCAAGGCGGTCGTCATCCACCGTCTGGGGCAGAGCAGGATCACCAGTGGCCAGAAAATGTAATACTGCTGTTCAATCGCGAGTGTCCAGAAATGCGAAACGCTGTCGGGCCAGTAAGCAAGCTTCTGGATAAGAAAGTTCTGCGTGTTGGTCAGCCAGTAGAGCGGATGATGAAGAATCGCCTCGCTCCCGCAGAGGGCGGCAACGGCGAGCGCCGCATAGTAGGCGGGGTAGATCCGCTTCAGCCTCTTGATGTGGAATTTTTTCAGGATGGCTCCGATCGACATGCGATCCCTTTCATGCAGCAGTCCACGGGTCATGAGAAATCCGCTGAGCACGAAAAAGAAAAACAATCCTGCTTCGGTCGGGAAGCCCATTCGCCACGAAGCCGGCAACCAGTGGTGATAGACCACCCCGAACATCGCCACCGCACGCAGGCTGTCCAACTGCGGCATATGATTCCTGGTATCGCTCACACCGGAAGCCTGACAACAATTTTCGCGCTGACAAGCCGCGCTTTGTCCGTGGATTTTTTTTCATTTCATCAGCCCTTGAAACATGCCACTCTTTTGCCATGAGTGACAAGGGGATGAAAGTCCACAATATTGTATTGATCGGTTTCATGGGTTGTGGGAAATCAACCATAGGCCGTGAAATCAAACGCGCACTGGGCTTCCAGCTCATCGACACCGATGCCGAAATCGAGGCCCGCGCGGGCTGCAGGATCCCGGCGATCTTCGCTGCCGAGGGCGAACATGGTTTTCGCGAAAGGGAAAGCGCCCTGCTTGAGGAATTGCGCGCAAAGGACCTGCAGGGCACGGTGGTTTCCACCGGCGGTGGGGCGATTCTCCGCGCCAAGAACCGCGATACTCTCCGCCAGATTGGCTATGTGGTTTGGTTGCGCGCCAACGCGGATACCATTTATCAGCGCACCAAAAACAGCCGCAGCCGACCCATCCTGCAAACGGCCGATCCGCGCCAGGTGATCGAGGAGCTGTTGACGCAACGAACACCGCTCTATCGGGATTGCGCGCATCTGGTCATCGATGTCGGCGGTCTCAATCGCGCGGAGATCGTCACCGGGATCGTCGAAAGCGCCCGCTATTTTTACTCCCAGTTGTAGCAATGAAGATGCCCGAAAATCATTCCCTGGAAAGCCAGGTTCGTGCGATGGCCGATCGGGCCGGGTTTGACGATTGTCGGTTTGCAAAAGCATCCCGCGCCACCCATGCGGATTCCTATCTTGAATGGATCAATGCCGGGATGCACGGAGAGATGGCTTGGATGGAGCGCGGTCAGGACCGCCGCTGTGATCCACGGGTCGTTCTGAAAGACTGTGAGTCGGTCATCTGTCTGGCTCTGAATTACTACCCAGGTAGTAATTCAGGCAACGAAGGTTACCGCATCGCCCGCTACGCCTGGAACGAGGACTATCATGAAATCATCGGCGGCATGCTGCGGCAGATCGACGGGGGATTGCAGTCTCTCGGCGGGGTGCAGCGGTATTATGTCGACACCGGACCGGTGCTGGAGCGCGATTTCGCCACGGACGCGGGATTGGGCTGGAATGGCAAAAGCACGGTGCAGATCCACCGCCGCTTCGGCACCTGGCTGTTTCTCGCGGAGATCCTAACAACACTGGAACTGCCCCCCGACCCGCCCGCGGTCGATCACTGCGGAAAATGCGTGCGATGCATCACGGCATGCCCCACGCAGGCAATCGTTAGCCCCCATCGCGTCGATGCCCGGCGCTGCATTTCCTATTTGACCATCGAACACAAGGGTTCCATTCCCGTGGAATTCCGCAGCGCCATCGGCGACCGGATTTACGGCTGCGACGAGTGTCTGAACGTATGTCCCTGGAACCGCTTCGCTCAAGTCTCCCGGCAGGCCCGGTTCCACGCGCGGGCGGAAATTTTCCAGCACAAACTTCGCGATTTTCTAAGCATTGATGACGGGGAGTTCCGTCGCATCTTTGCGAATTCCCCGATCAAACGCATCAAGCGCAATCGTTTCCTCCGCAATGTCTGTGTGGCGCTGGGCAATGTTGGCGACGCAGACGACTTGCCAGCCCTGCAACATGCCGCGAAGGACCCCGACCCTCTGATTGCCGAGCACGCGATGTGGGCGCTTGATCAGGTCGGTCAGCGCTGCGCGCCTTGAACCCGGCTATTTTCGCATCGGCGCGGGAACTTCCACAACCCTCATGCCGGCAGCCTTTGCGGAGTCGATCCCTGCGGGAGCATCCTCAAATGCCACACAGCTTTCGGGGGCGACACCCAAACGTCGTGCCGCTTCCAGGTAAATGTCGGGCGCCGGTTTGCCGTTGATGACATCATCGGCGGTGATCACCTCGTCAAACCAGTCGGACACACCGACGATGTGCAGGGTTTTTTCAATGACAAATCGCGATCCACCGGTCGCGATGGCCATGGGCACCTTGCCGCGCAGACTGCGGGCGATTTCGGCGACTTCCTCGATCAACTCGATGCTGTGAAGCTTGCGCAGGAATGCCTCGCGTTTCGAAAGCGCAACCCGGGCGGGGTCCAGTTTCAATCCGTATTCGGCATTCAAATCCATCACGATGTCCTTGGTGGGCCTGCCACCCATGGCGTAGAAAACATCCTCCGCGAGCACGTTCGCCGCACCGTAGATCGCCAACGCCTCACACCAGGCCTCGAAATGCGCCGGCATGGTGTCGACGAGCGTGCCATCGCAGTCAAAAATTACCGCTGCATAGTCTTGGTAGGGATTGATCAGGGAATCGATAGTCGCCATGGCAGCAATCGGTCTATCAGAGAATCGAAAGTTGACAAGCGCCTGTTGGGGAAAATTCTTGAACGGAATCGGGACGGCGCATTTTTTGCTTCTGCAACGCCTCGTTCGTCCACGGCGATCAAGCTAGGGAAAGGATTGACAAGAAATGTCGCAATCAAAAGGCAGGGAACGATCTCCGAGCGTTCCGGTGGGGGACGGTCGCGGATCACCCTAACCTGATCTCCCTTCACCCCACGCCCTCGTGCGCCAAAAACGCCGATGAGTCAGGAAGGAAGATGACCCGTCAACCATCCTGCCCCCACCGGATCGCCAGGAACAGCGATCCCTGCCTTTGAGCATCTCCCTGGCTTGATCGCCGTGCTCGTTCGTCTCGTTTTCTTTGCTGGCAATTTCCCCGTTCTGGTCTACAAGTGCCCTGTCATGTCGCAAACCACTGATCAAGCCACCAAACGCTCCCGGGTCAATGTGCGCAGGTCGGATGTGATGGAACTGGTGACCGCAGAGGTCGCGAGCCATTACAAATCATCGATGGTCGAGCGCCTGCGCGACATGCACGGGGAATTGGTCATTGGCAACACCACCCTGCGTCTCGCCCAGCAGTTCGGTTTTTGTTACGGCGTCGAGCGCGCCATCGATCTCGCCTACGCATCCCGCAAGGTGTTTCCGGAAAACCGCATTTACCTGATCGGCGAGATCATCCACAACCCGGAGGTCAACCGCCAGTTGGTGGACATGGGCATTGTCTCGCTGCCCTGGCAGGAGCTGAGCGAGGACTATGACAATCTGAACGCGGATGATGTCGTGATCGTGCCGGCCTTCGGAGCGCCAACTTCCTTCATGGATAAAATCGATGCCAAGGGGTGTTACGTAGTTGACACCACTTGCGGCGATGTGATGAAAGTCTGGCGTCGGGTGCGCAGTTACGCGAAGGACAACTTCACCAGCGTCATCCACGGCAAAGCGGTTCACGAGGAGACCCGGGCCACGGCATCGCGAGCCCTCGGCGAAAACGGCTGCGGGAATTATCTGATCATCCTGACTCTGGCGGATACCGATTTTGTCTGCGAATACATTGCCGGAAAAGTCTCGCGTGAGGAATTCCTAAAGCGGTTCGATGGCGCGATTTCCCCTGGATTCGATCCCGATCTTCATTTGGACCGCGTGGGCATCGCCAATCAGACGACCATGTTGAAAAGCGAGACGGAGGAGATCCAGAACCGGATCAAGTCCGCGATTCTGTCGCGCGACGGCGACACGGGCCGGTTTCAAATGTTCGACACCATCTGCGGCGCGACCCAGGAGCGTCAGGACGCGCTATTTGACATGCTGCGCAAACCACTGGACCTGCTGCTGGTGGTGGGAGGATACAACAGTTCCAACACCGCCCATCTGGTGGAGATTGGCGAACAATCATTGCCTACGTTTTTCATCCGCAATGCCGAGTGTCTGGCGTCGTTGGAGAAGATCATCCATTACGATCTTCACGCGAAGCAGGAGATCGCCAGTTGCTATCCGGAAATCTTTTCCGGAGACAAGAGTGCCGTGATCGGCATCACCGCCGGTGCCTCATGCCCTAACAATTTGATCGAAGACACCATAGTAAAGGTCTTTTTGATGCGGGGAATTCCGATAGAGCAGATTCACAACGCGCTTGTTGCCTCTGCTTGATAAAGCAGAATCGCCGAGCTTCCATATTGTCGACGGTCAACCAGTTTCCAGTCGGGGTTTTCCGGCGCGGGAGTTTTTGACGAGACCTCGGCATACAACATTCCGCCCTTTTCGAGGCGCGGCAGCAACAAGCCGGAGTCGAGGATTTTGCCGACCCATTCGGTGTCGAGAGGATGTTTCACATACGGTGGATCGGCGAAAATCAAATGATAGCGGATCAGGTCTTTTTTCAGGAAAGAAACCACCTCGGAATTGACCACCCGGCCATTTTGCAGTCGTGTCGTGTTCAGGTTCTCGCGGATGGTTTTGACAGCGTGTGTGCTTTCGTCCACAAAAGTGCATGATCCTGCCCCCCGGCTCAAGGCCTCCAGTCCGAGGGCCCCGGAGCCGGCGAAGAGATCGGCGACGCATGCGTCGATGACCAGATCGCCGAGTATTGAAAACATTCCCTGGCGCACGAAATCGGTCGTGGGCCGGGCTACGGCATGGGGTACTTTGATTGTCATCCGGCCCGCTTTTCCCGCAATGATTCTCATGGCCCGGTGACTGGGGTTTGTTGTTGGTAATGGGCGAAAATTTTCCGCACATCCAACGGGGTTTTGCCAAGATCGAGGGAGATGAAAGGTTCTTCGATGCCCCCTCCTAACAGGAAATCGGCAACCCGCCGGTCCTCGTTCATGAAATTTCCCATGGCAAATTTTACTCCGGGAATGATTTTCCCCACTCCTTCTTCCAGTACGCCGGCGGTGCTGCGCGAAGCGGTCAAGCGCACGATTCCGGCGAGCCGGCCATCGGCCAGAACCATGCCGTTGCCGAGCACCGCCATGTCGTCGCCCAGCGCCCGGAATTCAGTGCACTGGAGAATACCACGCGACAGGATCGTGCGGTATCGGGCAGTGATGAATTCGGCGCGATGGTTCTGCCACTGAGCGGACAGGCCGGTTGCTTGGGCGATCGATTCGCCATTCCATGTTGACGGTGCGAGCAGGTATCCGCCGATGCGATGGACTGATTCCATGCTGGAGGCGGTCAATGGCGCATCGGGAGTTTTCCACTCGGCGTTTTTTTGCAGTACTACCAACTGGAATGGCACGCCAGCGACGCGGGCGACCTGGGCTTTTGTTTGCCATGGCAATCCGAGGAAAGGAAATTCTAGCACGGGTGTTTCCAGCAAGGGTGCTTTCCATTGCAGTGGGATCTGTCGATTTTCTGCGAGGGGATTTTCAAAGGAAGCAATCCGGCCGATGGCCAGATTTCCCGCCGCCTCCTTGCCTTCAAAGGGCACTGAGGCCTGAATGGAGGTGGCATCCACCAGCGCGCGGGCCGATTGTGCGTGGAAAATCGTCAACCGGGCATTGTTGACATGCAGCCATGTGGTTGGTTTTTGGATTGCGCTTGCTTGTGCCGATGGCTGTTGTGGAGGGGCAGCGGCGGGCGGGGTTGGAGGTGATGCCTGCGGCTTGGTTTCAGCAACCGCGCTCGTTGGTTCGGCGGCGGGAACACCCGGTGCTTTCGGCGCGGGCTCGGGCAGCAATGGAAGATTCGGTGTGTTTCGCCGCAATAAATCCACCAGCAGTTCAACGCTGATCATTAACTCCGGCGAGTCGACAGTGACGCGGGTGACATCGCGACGACCCTTGACCAGTTCGCCCCAAACCGGTTGCAGGGAAATTTTTTTCACGTGCAACAGCGGCGTGGGTATGAGTCCGCGAAGGGGCGCGGGCTGCTGCACGGCCAGATCCTCCAGCCAGAACTCTCCACCCGGCATCCAACCGGCGCGGACAAATGACGTTTCCAGGCCGATTTTTTTGCTGACTTTTGCGGAAATCCACCCGCAGCACCAGGGAATGCGCAACAGCGCGTTGCTCATTAGAAAAAACAGCAGCGGCAGCAAAAACAGACAGAGGGCGAGCCGGCGGGGCCATTTGCGGCCTCGCTTGCCTTGTTGCGCGGCTTCCACTGATTCCGTCGATTCATGCATGCGACAATCGAAAACCGATTATTTTTTCTTTGGTTTTGCTGGTGCCGGGGCGGTTTTTTTCGGAGCGGTTGCAGGAGCGGCTTTTGGCGGAGTGACGGGTTCTTTGGGAGCGGTCAACGCAACCCTGACCACTATGCTTTTGTCCAGCAACCGCGTTCCGGTCGAGGTGATCTCCTGGGCGCGATAGACGAGCAGCGCGTATTTGCCGTCGCTTGTTTTGCCCAGTGCGTAATTCTCCTTCACTTTGCTCAAACTCGTTTCTTCATCATACCGCCATTCCTGTCCCTTCCAGCCGCCGAGGATGCTCATCGGGTCGGCCTCGATGTCGTCCAGTCGCTTGAGGATGCCGTTCGACGACTTCCAGTTGTCTTCCTTCGCGGAAAACCGCAGGGTGGAAAGTGGTGCCGCCGCGCCAGTGCCGATGATGTTCCAGCGATCGTTGGATGAGGGGCGCAGCAGCAGTCCGACTTCCTGGGCGACCTTGTATTCGCGTTTGTTCCAGAGTTCGATGTAAGCGGCGTATTCCTCCTTGGTGAGTCCGAGGTTTTCGTGAAAGGGCAGGGGCACGCCTGGTTTGGATGCCTTGGAGTATTCCGCAAACCATTTGGGATTTTTTGTGGCGCTTTGTTCGACCTTGCTGATATATTTTTCGATGTCTGGCGGCGGCACCACAATCACAATTTCGGCCTTTGTGGGTTCGTTGGGTTTTAGAATCCCCTTGAACAACAGAGGTGCTTCCTGCGCGCGGGCGGTCAAGCAAAGGACCAAAGTCACTAGGAAATTGCAAGCGGTTTTTTTCATCATCATAACACCTGTCACAGCGGACGGGGCCACTGTGGTGCAGGATTCTTTACAACTCAAGACACAATTCACACGAAAGATCATTGGTGTCCGCAGGCGGGCTGGTGTCCGCATCGGTTTAAACTCCCATCGACAATTCCATGGAAATTTTTTCACTATTGCATTGCAAATTCTCCACCGCGCTTTTTACTGAACGTGCAATGAAACAATCTTTTTATATCTCAGTTTGTTCCCTCGGTGTCATGGCAGGCATTGTTCTTGCCGATGGGTTTGGGGTGAAGTCGGGCAATCCCAAACTTCCCGATTCTCCCTACGAAGTTCATGACGGTACGCGGCCGCAACCACGGGTGGTGGAAAATGCCGGAGCAGTGGTAGTGAAGCCGCCCGCCGATGCGAAAGTGTTGTTCGACGGCAAGAATCTTGATGCCTGGTCATCGGGCAAGGACGCGGCTGCCTGGCAGATCGTGGACGGTGCCATGGTTGCCGCAAAAACGGATGTTTCGACAAAAGAATCATTCGGTGCGATCCAGTTGCATGCCGAGTGGCGCTGTCCCGCCGGTCGGAAGGTGCACGACCAAGGCGGCGGCAACAGCGGGATTTTCCTGATGGGTCTCTATGAAGTGCAGGTCCTGCAAAGCCACAACAACAAAACCTATCCGGACGGCCAGGCCGCGTCGCTGTACGGGCAGTGTCCGCCGCTGGTGAATGCGACGACCAAACAGGGCGACTGGCAGAGTTACGACATCATCTTCACTCCGCCTGTTTATGATGGGGAAACCGTCAAGGAACCGGCCCGGGTGACAATTCTTCACAACGGCATCGTGGTGCAGAACAACAAAGCATACCTCGGTCCTACTCAGCATAAGACATTGGCGAGTTATCCGAAAACACACCCGGCTACGGCACCGATCCGCCTCCAGTTCCACGGCGACTCCATGGAATACCGCAACTTCTGGGTCCGGCCCCTCGGCACATACGATCAAACGACCCCCTGATTTTTTCCCTGTACCCGATCCACCAAAGTTCCCCACATCTCATGAAACATCAGTCGATCCTCCTGACCGCTCCGCTGGCTCTGGCACTCTGCATCTCTTCCTGTCAGAAAAAGCCGGTCGTCGCTCCGGTCAACAATCCTGACCCGCGCGTCAAGGCTGTCGGACCGGCATCCCCGGATCAGCCTGCGACTCCTCCTGTCGTGGCGAATCCGACCGCCCGTGCGGCGAAACTCGGCTTCGCTCAGATGCTGAGCAAGGACACCGAGACTCTCGTGCTGGTGCAGAATGGAGCCGAAGTTGCCAAGCGCTTCAAGGGTTCGAAACTCTGGTCGTTCATCAAGGAACAGAACCCCGCACTCGGTGAGACAGGAAACGGCGCGGAAGCCGATGGGGCCGATGTGACGGAAGCGGTGACTCCCATGGATTTCATGGGTCGGGAGTTTTTCATCGCCACCGGCAAAGCCAGCAGCGTGCAGGCGGGCAATCTTGTGACCTTCTCCAATCGGACTAACTATTTCCAGTTCCGCAGCACCTTGAAAATGTTGATCACCTCGATGACCGGTGATACAGGCATGGCGGAGGTGGAGCCAGCCAACCCGCTGGCCTCGATGGCCGAATTAGTCAAAGACCCCGAAAGCGGTGTCAAGCTGATGGAGAAAATGGACATGCCGCCGGTGTTCGTTGGTTTCAAGACCACTTCGGAAAACAAGGAAAAAGTCGGCAAAGCGCTCACCGGGATGGTGGCGAATCTCGCTTCGGCGGGATCTTCGGTCGAGGAAATCAGCTTCGAGGTCGATGGCAGGGCCTTTGCGGGCAATCAACTCTCCGGCAAAAAGCTCGCGGAGGATCTTCAGGCGGATGAATCGGCGATCGAAGAAATGGACGAGCAATTCGGTGCCGAAACAAGGAAGGATCTTCTCAAGGTTCTAGCGAAAAAAAATCTGATTGCCGTAAGTGGCATGGTCAATGACTACGCCGTGTTGTTCATCGGCACGAACAAGGAAGATTTGAAGTTCGCCGCAAGCCCTGCCGAGTCCATGGCGGGGTCGGCCGCGCTTGCATTTGTGGACCCCTACTTGGAAAAAAATCCGGTGGCGGTGATGTACAGTGACAAAGGGGTGCTTCAGTCTCTTGCCGTTGGCAGCGGAATCAGCAATCTCGCCCACGCCGTTCGCGACGCCATTTCCGGAAACGGCAAGGTCGACACCCGGGAGATTGAAGCACTACTCGATGTCGTCGCCGAGCGTGAAAAAGACCTGCTGGGCATGAACAAGTTCAGCAACTTTGGCGCGGTGGCCCTGCTCGACGAGGGATTCAAGTTGGAAACTTTCGGCGGTGGCAACCTTCCCAATCTCATGGCCGAGACATCCAACAAACTTGGTGGGCTGGGAGAGGCCCCGGATGTGGCGATGTTTGCCAACTGGACCTCCAACGAAGCATACGGCACGAAGGTGAAATCCTATCTGGAGGCGATTGTCGAAACCTCTTACTCGATCGCCAAGAATGTCAGCACCTGGGATGTGAAGGAGCAGGAGTCGTTCAAACAGTTCAAGGGCGGATTTGCCATGTTTGAAGAGAATTTCAGCAAGGATGCCGCGCAAGTGTGGGACACGCTCAGTGGCAATGTTGGCGAAGGACTCGGCAATGAAACCGCTCTGGTTGTCGATCTCAACGGCGAAATGCCGGCCATCCCCAACGTCCCGCAGGAACTTGTCAAGGACGGCAAGTTTCCGAGAATTTCCTGGGTGAAACCTGTCGTGAATCGCGCCAAGTTGGCGGGCGCTTGGGAAAAGTTGAACAGCTCGGGCGAAAACATCATGAAGCAAGTCAGCAAAATGATGGAGAAGGAGCAGGCGATGCCCAAGCCGATGAAATCGGAGAAAAACGATCTCACGACATGGTTTTTCTCGCTGCCGCTGATGACCGAGGACTTCTCGCCTTCGATCACACTCAATGATAAATGGTTCATCGCCTCCACTTCGAAACTCCACGCGGTTTCCCTGGTCGGGCTGGCGGATAAATCCCAAAAGGGGAAAACCGGCGCCCATCTATCCATGGATTTCGACGCGCTGCGCAAATGCGCCAATCACTGGCTCGAGTCGGTCGGCAAAAACAAGGAGGTCATTTTCAAGGACAACACCGACGCAGCAGATGATTTTTCGGCAAATCAGGAGATGTTCAAGAGTGGCATCGAGGCGTTCAGCGATCTCGATCAATTGACCATCCACACCCGCCGGGAGGGAGGCACGGAACGCAGTTCACTTCATCTCAAAACGCAGTAACACCGCTGTCTTCGCGCGAGCATTCCGCGTCGGCGCCGGCAACATGTTAGAGCAGCGACGCTGACTCGTGGTCGAGGTGGAAACTGGTGTGCTCGTGGTTCTGCAGATAACTCGCGCTGATCTGGCTTGAAACCGGTCCGCGCAGCGCTTTTCTGACAATGGCTGCCTTTGCAGTGCCGAATGCCAGCAGGGCGATGTGCCGGGCTTCCATGATCGTGCCGCAGCCCATGGTGATCGCATGGGTGGGCACATGGTCCAGATCCCCGAACGCGGGTGCGGCATCCTCGCGGGTGAGTTGATCGAGAAGAATCCGCCGCGTTCTGCAATCCGGAGGCGATCCCGGTTCATTGAAGCCGATATGACCCGTGCGGCCGATGCCGAGAATTTGATAGTCGATGCCGCCATGCACGGTGATCAATTCCTCATAGCGTTTGCAGTAATCCGCCAGTTCCAGACTCGGAACCCTCGTGCCCGGTATGTGGATGTTGGCGGCGGGGATGTCGATGTGGTCGAACAAATGACGGTGCATGAAATTCCAATACGACTCCGGATGGCTGAGGTCGATTCCCTGGTACTCATCCAAGTTGAAGGTGCAAACCTGACGAAAGGAAAGTCCCTCCTGGTGATGCAGGCGCACCAGTTCCTCATACACGCCGATCGGAGTCGAACCGGTGGCCAGGCCAAGCACGGCGTGGGGTTTGGCACGGATCAATTCGGCGATTTCGCGGGCCACTTTTTTATTGGCCGTTTCCCGGGTCGCATGGATGTGCAGCGTGATGCTCATGTTTTTGTATGTCTTCAATCCTCCCCAACTGATCTGAACAATCAAGCAGGATTTTGATTCGTGCCTACTGTGCAGCTGATGCTGTGAATTAACGCATGGAATTTTTCCACAGTATGACCTCACCGGCAAGCCCTGATTTTTCCAATAGCACGGCGATGTCGGCGGCTTCCCGTTCCGGACAGGTCGGGTCGCTGGGCAACTGCGGTCGGACCCGGCATACGATGGCCCAAAGTGCCCAGGCCCGGGCGGATCGAATTTCTCTCCGCAGACCGCGGATGCGGCAGGCCTGATGCTGGAAGCTCAGCCGGGGGTTACCCGGAAAGTCATCACTGTGGTGGTTCTCGACAATCCAGCGGAATGCGTCATAAGGCAGCGGCCAGGCCAGCAGGTCCGGTTCGTCGCCATTCAGGTCGGCATACAGCGCTCTTGTCAGCGCCAACAGCGCCCTGCCCGCATGACCGGAGCGCCAGAGCTGCTGAGCGTAACAAAGGGCGGAAAAATAAAACCCGCCATCGCGACGATGCTCGTGACGTCGCAATTCACGATAGTCGAGCTCGATCCGCAGTTCCGGAAGTAGAGGGCATGCGCTGCGCATCTGCGGACTGTTCACAACGGCAAGCATGCTTTTTCCGCGCTTGCTTGCAAGGAGATCGTGTGCCATCGTGGCGAGAATGCACGCAGTGGAAACACCTGGTGTCGCGCCGCTTTTTCCCCGCTGGTTGCTGGGTGCCGCACTGATTTTTTGGGGCTTCACTTCGGACATTCCTTTTATCGGTCTGACGATGGCTGTCGTCATCGAATCCCGGCAGTGGCTTAACATCCGTTGGAACTTCGGTGACAAGGCCTACGTGAGGGCGTGGAGCCTGTCGGTGTCTGCGATGCTTGTTACCGGTTTGCTTCTCTGGATGGATGGTCTGCAACCGGAGACGGTGAGAAAATTCACCTCATGGATGCCGTTGTTTCTTTTCAGCGTCCAGTTCACCCAGTCCTACGGGATCGAAGGCAAACTTCCTCTGCATACCTTTTCCTACTTTTCGCGGAAAAAGTTCCTGTTTGATCAAAAAATGGGAATTGCCAGCCGTCCGCTTTCGCTTGCCTTCACTCCGGTATACTTTGTGATCTGTCTGTTGTTTTCGGCAACGGGACTGAACGCCTATGCCCTGTGGTTTTTTCCCGCTTTGTTGCTGCTCACGGTGTGGTGTTTGTGGGGTGAGTGCTGCAATCACGGCAGACGCAAGGCAGTGCTGGGTGTGGCGCTTGCGATGTTGGTGGGTCTGGCGGTGATCGCCCAATGGGGATTGCACAACGGCATCGAGTTGTTGACGGGACAAAGGATGGAATACTATGATTCGAAAGAGGACGGAACGCTCTGGCAGCGAAGCAATACGAGAATCGGCCAGGTCGGCCAGATCAAACAATCGTCGCGCATTTTTTGGAGGCTCAAAACCGAACAGGGTCCTGCACCGGTGCTGTTGCGCACCGCTTCCTACAACCGCTATTTTTCCAGTGGCCACTGGCGATACGATCCTCCTCTCGACACCGCGCAGGAGGAGGACTTCAACGGCTTGTTTGTAACCGGCCGGGCCGATCGCACGCTGGATGCAACAGTCGACGAGTTCCTTTATCGCTCCGTCGGCGAGGTCCCCGCCGGACAGGAAGCCCGCGATGATTTGCCGCGCTACTCGATGCGCGGGGGGGTGAAAGCCGCATCGCTGCTGCCTCTGCCGGGGGCGCTCCACACCATCCATCTCTCGGCACAGGATTTGGAAAAAAACAGCGTCGGCAGCATCCGCATTACGCCCCGTCATGCGGTTCTGGATGCCAAGGTGCGCTGGAATAGTGAATTCGACAGCGACGGCCCGGCGTTTGCGAATGAGGGCGGAGACATATCGACCGATCTCGCCGTGCCGGTTCAGGAACGCGTGGTGCTGCGCGAAATCGCCGCTTCTCTTGCCCTGGACACCCTGAGTTTTGAAGAAAAAATCGCCGCGTTGCGGAGGTATTTTTCGCGGAACTTCACCTATTCCACCTATCTGACAATCAACTCACAATTGAACCGCAAATGGAATGCCGAACGAAGCAAGGGAAAAAACCGTACTATCAGCGGACGCGATAGCGCGCTGGCACAGTTTCTGTTGGAGGAAAAAACCGGCCACTGTGAATACTTCGCCACGGCGACAACCCTCCTCTTGCGGAGCGCTGGATTGAAAGCGCGTTACTGCGTGGGATTTGCCGTGCAGGAAAAAAATCCCCAAAGCGGCGAGTTGATTCTCCGCGGCACTCACGGTCATGCGTGGTGCCGGGCCTGGAACGACAGCACACGCCGCTGGGTTGATGTCGATCTAACACCTCCGACCTGTTTCCTCGTGGATCAGCCGGAAACAGGTTGGCAACGCGGTGTGGTGGACTTTTTCCAGCGCTTGCGCGAGGACTTCACGGTATGGCGGACGCTGCCGCAAAACCAACGGACTGTGATGCTGTCGTTTTCCTTTTTCGGTCTGGCCCTGCTGGCATGGATTGGGCGCTCGCTCTGGAAAACCCGGACACGCGCCGTTCAAAACGTCCCGCAGCAAGTGTTTCCCCGGCTCAGCACGCCCTTGTCGGATTTGGATCGCTGGCTCAACAAACAGATAGGCCCGCGGCCCCCCGGCATGCCCTACGGCCTGTGGGTGGGTCGTTTGAGTGACACTGTTGATCCCCATTTGGTCGCGGAGGCCGTGGCGGTTCACAATAGACTTCGCTATGACCCCGTTCCCCTTGAGCCGGATCTTCGCGAACGACTTCGTTTGCTTTGTCGCGATTTGATAGCATCATTGCGATAGGCTTGCACGGCGATCAAGCTAGGGAAAGGATTGACAAGAAATGTCGCAAACAAAAGGCAGGGAACGATCTCCGAGCGTTCCGGTGGGGGACGGTCGCGGATCACCCTAACCTGATCTACCTTCACCCCACGCTCTCCTGTGCCAACAACGCTGGTGAGTTAGGAAGGATGATTACCCGTCAACCATCCTGCCCCCACCGGATCGCTAGGGACAGCGATCCCTGCCTTTGAGCATCTCCCTGGCTTGATCGCCGTGGATAGGCTCGCGGCTTTTCCGGCTTGGCGCCTTCGTCGATCTGGTATAAGTAGGGCGCGTGAAAGATGGTGCGCTGGGGATTTTTGATTCGGGAGTGGGTGGCTTGACCGTGGTGCGCGCGGTGCAGGAACTGCTGCCGTCGGAAAACATCGTCTATCTGGGCGATACCGCACGGGTGCCCTATGGCTCGAAGTCCCCGGAAACGATCCGGCGTTTTGCCGATGAAGATGCCCGCCATCTGCTCGGCAGGGATGTCAAGGCGATCGTCGTGGCCTGCAATACCGCAACCGCTCACGCACTGCCTTTTTTGCAGAAACAATATCACATCCCGGTGATCGGTGTGATCGAAGCCGGCGTCGAAGCGGTGCTGGCGGATCGCACAGCCATGCGCATCGGCATCATCGCCACGCGCGGAACGATCGCCTCGCACGCCTATCAGCACGCCCTCGCCCTGCGCCGCACGGGAATGATGATTGTCGAGCAATCGACCCCCTTGCTGGTGCCGCTGATCGAGGAAAACTGGCTCGATCACCCGGCCACCACAATGATCCTGCAAAGCTACCTGCAACCGATGTTGGACAAGGGCATCGACACCCTGCTGCTGGCCTGCACTCATTACCCGTTGCTGGTGCCGCTGTTGAAAAAGATGATCGGTGCGGATGTGCGGATCGTTGACTCTGCCAGCACCTGTGCGTTGCACTTGCGCAATGAACTCGAACGCCTCGACATGCTGGCATCCCAGGATCGACAGGGGATCCTGCGGATCGGCCTGACCGACCTCTCGGACCAGTTCGAAATTCTTGCCAGACAGTTTCTCCACAAATCACCCCCTCGCATCGAACGGGTGGAGTTGTAGGCGCAGCATCAGCGACGGCGGCGCAACAGGGCCAGGGAACCGAAAGCTCCGAGCAGCAGACTGGAGCTTGGCTCGGGCACGTAGGAAATCACACCCGAGGTCGCGAATGCCGAAGTATCCCTAGCACCGTATTGTTGCACCGAGGCACCGCTGAAGTCGAAGGTCGGGGTGCCCGTGAAGCTGCCAAAGTCCACAATGTCGAAGCTGGTGTTGTAGGCGACCGTGTAAGCGCTTGTTTTGAATGCGATGGTGCCGCCGGTGACCGCCAGGGCACCGGTGCTGATCAGCTTGTCGTAGGTCAATGCCCCCGTGGCCCCGAATTCCAGTGTTCCGCTCAGCGCCATGCTGCCGACCGTGACCGAACCAAGGGTGCTGGTCGTGTCATCCGCACCGACAGCCATTTTCCCGCTGCTGGCGATCGACACTCCATTGGCAATGGTGCCATTGGCCGCAAGGATGGCATCGGCGGATACGCTGGTGCTCGTTGTGTTGGCGAGTGAGCCGTTGACGAAAAGTGAACCTGCGGAAACAGAGGTCGCACCGGAATAGGTGTTGCTGGCTGCCGTGAGGCTGACCGTACCGAGACCTGATTTGGTCAAGCCCGCGCTGCCGGTGATTTGCGAACTGATGGTTGCGGCGACACTGACATCGGCATCCACGGCAGGGGCCGTCCCTGTCAGGTTGATGCTGTTGTTTTGCAGCGTGTAGCCGGTTGTGGTGAATGAAAGGCCGCTTGCCGTCACTCCACCCGAAGCAACGCTCACCGTGCCTGCCGTGCCGCCGAACACAGCGGTGTGGTCGTTGTTGGTGGAGGAGTCGACCCAGCGGAAGTAGGTGGTGCCCGAAGCACCGTTCTTGAAGCGGTCATTGGTGGTGGCATCCCAGGTGCCGGTGCCGCCGTCGTTTGCTGTACTGCCGTTGGCATCCCAATGGATCGAAGCCGAGTTGCCGATGGTGAAGCTGGTGGTGCGGTCAAAACCAGCAGTCGCTGAGTTGGAGAAGCTGAAGTTGGTGGTGTTGGTGGTTGCAGCCCTGAATAACGCATTCGAGAGTCCGGTCCGGGTTCCGTTGTAGTAGCCATTGTCGAAATTGCCGCCATTCACCCAGGCATTGCCATTCACGAGGGAAGTCGGTGCGTAGGTTCTATTGGAATCAGCTGCGCCCGAAGTTATCAATATCCCGAAGTTAATACCGGACACCAGCGTTCCACTGAACGCGGACGGATTACCACTTGGGAAGTTCGCTCCTGTCCCAGTTCCTTGATACACAAATAGTTGGTCGCCACTCGTGCTAAGGCCTGAATTCGTGTATCCGGTTAAATTGGCGGAAGTCGTTCCGCTTGCTGGGCCGTTCCACTTGCCTGTGGTCGGATTGTTGTAGCCGAAATTCAGCGTCGTGCCAGCCGCGATGGGAGATGCGCCGACCGTAAAGGTCCAGACGTGTTCGGTATTGTTGATCGAAGTTCCCGCAGCATTCTCAAGGCCGTTGTCGGTAAACTTCAAAACTGTACCGGCGGCAAGGCTGGTCCATGTTACGATACTATAACCGTCGTCGACGCTGCCGACAGTGTCTCACTCAGCGGAAATGAAGGAAATATCCCCCACGCCCAGAGTCGTCTGTGCGCTGGCATGGAACGATGTCAGAGCGGTTAGGGCAACACACAGCGTAAGACAACCGGTCCGCACGAGGGACGGGAAGTTGGGAGAATTCTCAAATGGATGTTTAGCTTTCATTCAATCGGGGGTGGTGTGATTTTGAATCAATAAGGCAAATTGCTGCGGCGGGATGAAGTGGTAGCATGATCTGGACCATTGACGGTGCCCATTCGTGTGACGGTTTTGCCATGAAAACAGATGGTGGCAGCCCTCGGAAAAACAAGCAGGAGGCGTTGCACGGTAGCCAGGTATTCAGTTCGATGAGAAAGTTTCATGATTTGCTGGATTACTTCATTTCCGACGGCGGCGAAGCAGCGCAAGCAAGCCAAAAGCACCGATCAAACTGGCGGCATTTGGTTCGGGTACCCTGGATGCTTTGGCGGGATCGGTATCAGGGTCTGCCGGGTTCACAGCAACCGGGGCTTTGTTGAGGCTGCTGACATTATGGGATGGGCGGGATGATTCTGTCGCTGCAGCAATGGCAACGAAGGCGAGCATCGGGAGTAGGCAGAATATTTTCATTGCGTTGGGGGCGGGGCGATGTGGATCGGTGGCGGCTGACTTCTAGCACTTTTGCAAGTCTGGAGTCGTAACATTTATTGTGGCATAATCGTCAGATATTCCGACTCATTAATCATTACACTCATGATCAAGCAGATTGCGCGCCAAAGCCGGGCCATTCGTGCCGGATGATGAAGTTTCATGACACGCGCAAAAACGTCGTGCCCGCACTGCCGCTTCAATGTTTGAACATCGCATGGGCCTTATCGCCCCCGCTGAGGATGTAGGCCAGAAGGTCGAGGATTTCCTCTTTTTTCAGCATGCTCAGCAGCATCGGCGGCATCGGCGAGATTTTGCTGGGCTCTATGCTCTTGATTTCCTTGCGATTGATTTCCACCTGTTGGTTCGGATTGGCAAGGTCGGTGTTGAGCATCACGTTGTCGCCGTTGAGATTGCAGACCACACCGGCGATTGTTTCGCCATTGGTCTTGGTGACGATCACCGGAGCGAACTGCTCATTGATTTCCTTGCTGGGATTGATGATCTGGTCGAGAAGGTCGTGGGCGCTGTAGCGTCCGCCCGCGCCGGTGAGGTCGGGACCGGTCATGCCGCCTTCATTGCCGAAACGATGGCAGGCGAAGCAGGCCGCCGCGCCGAAAAGTTTGCGGCCGTTGTCGAAATCTCGCGCCTTCAATCCGGTCTTCGCGGCATCGCTGAGTTCTTCCAATGTCCATTGCGTCGGGGTGCGGCCGGAAAACATCGCGCCGAAGTTTTCGATGGTCGATTTCTGTTCCGGCTTCTTCGCAATCAGCTCGGCAAGCTCCGTTTTTTCCTCGTCGGTGAAAGTGGCCAGCGCGTCGTTGCGGATGAATTCGATGAATTTCGAGAAACTCGCGCCACCGCGGTAGTTGGCGGCCTTGAGGAACCATTCGAGGTAGGCGGTCCGGAGTTCCCTGGTCCAACCGGTTTTCAACATGCGCAGACTGCGTGCGTATTCGATCTGTGGTTCCTGACTCGGGGTGTTCTTGATCAGGGTCATCGCTTTGGCGGCGACGGTGGGGCTTTGCAGATACACCAGGGTCTCGCAGAGCAGCCAGTTCTGTTCAAACGATGCGGCGGGGAAGAGGGGGTCGAGCTTTTTGATCAACTGTGTCACCGTGGCTTCATCGGGCCGGTCAAAGCGGTTCAGGGTGATCTCTAGGGCCCGCAGGGCGTTGAGCTGGGACGGCAGGGGCAGTGCTGCGAGGTCGAGTTTCAAAAAGGCATCGATCATCCGGGCGCGCAGTGCGGTGTCGGGTGCCTTGGTGTCGGGCGTGCGGTGCGTGGGGCACACGCCAGCAGCACGGGCCAGGGCGAGCAGTGCTTCCACCTGTTTCGCCGGATTGGTCTCGGCCAATGCCTTGACGCTCCACGAAGCCACCGGCTGATGTTCGATCGCGGTGCGGGCGGCCCAGCGGATGAAGCGGTCCGAATTGTCGAGATGTGGCCATGCCGTGGTGATGGCTTGCGGATTTTCCACGCCGTAAAAGGCCTCGAGCTCACGTCGCAAATCGCGGCCCGCGCTGTGGATTGGTTTTTTTTCCACGGCAGCCGTCGATTCGCTGCCGATGTAAGTAACGCGGTACAAGCCCGATTGCACGCGGCGTCCACCGATCGTGAAATACATGGCGCCGTCGCGAGGATGAATGATCGCATCGCTGACAGGCAGAGGTGAACCGCTGAGGAATTCTTCCTTTGTTGCCGTGTAGCTGGACCCGCTGTCATTCGGCGATAGATGGATGGCGTACATTTTGCCCCAGCTCCAATCGAGGGCGAACAATGCGTTTTGATATTTCGCCGGGAACTTGGCACCGTAACCGAAGGTGAGACCGGTGGGCGAACCGGGGCCTACATCGAGAACCGGTGGAAGGGAGTCAGCATAGAACACGGGACGTTTGCCCGCGCCGTTCCTCCAGCCGAATTCCGCGCCGCTGACGACATGACAGATCCGCGTCGGTCGATACCAGGACGTGTTGAAATCGTATTCCATGTCGGCATCGAAAGTGAACAAATCACCTTCGTGATTGATCGCGGCATCGAAAATATTGCGAAAGCCGGAAGCGAAGCGTTCGAACTTTTTTCCATCGGGTGAAACGCGGTAAATCGCTCCGCCCGGGGCCATCACATCGCGCATGAAACCGCGACCGTCGGGCATGCGGGGCAACAAGTGGTCTTCGCCGAAAATCGCGGGCACCGGCGAGCTGCGCAGCACTTCAGTGGGCTTGGCGCCATTGCCCGTGACCAGATACAGGCCTTTGCCATCTTCTGTCGGCAAAACGGCATGAACCCCGTGGTCACCCCGGGTGGTGATGTCGCGCAACAATTCCACCTTGTCGGGCATCTCATCGCCATTGCTGTCGCTGATCCGATAGAGACCGCCGGCGATTTTTTTGTCGTAGTCATTCACTCCGACGTAGAGTGCGCCGAAGGCGAAGACCATGCCATTGACCGCGCGGATTTGGGAGGGAACTTTTTCCACTTTGCTCGCATCGAGGCTTTGTCCCGGCGCGGGGGGGGTGAAGCGCAACAGTCCGCCGTATTGATCACTCGCATAGATGCGGCCCTTGTCATCGCTACAAAGATTGATCCACGAACCCTGTTCGCCGCCGGGAACCGAGTAGAGCAATTCCACTTGAAACCCCTTCGCGACCCGGATGTTCGACAAAGGAGTGGCTTTGATCGCATTGGCTGTGGCGTTTTGCGCGTGCAAGCCGGTGGCGACAAACGCGGTGATGAGGAAGGATGTCAGAACGACGGATTTCATGATGTGAACAAGCAATAGATTTTACGTGGCAAAGCGTTGCGCTGCAACCACTACACGATTACTGCTTTGCCGTGGTAGAAAAATCGGCGGGTTTGCAAAAAAACGCAAGTCGCCTGAAACAAAAAAAAACGGACGGATTTGCATCCGTCCGTTAATTTTTGTCGTCTTTGACGAATTGTTACTGAGTGGGAGGCAGAGGCAGAACGCCTGGCCCGTCAATGGATAGTCCGGCTCCGGGCAATGCCGCAGCGGCAGGGTTCGCGGTGTCCTTGAGAATGCGACCTGTGGCATCGATGATTTGAGCGGTGACAAAGATGATCAGATTGCTCTTGATGCGGTTTTCCGCCTTGGTTTGGAACAGACGCCCGATGAGCGGGATGTCTCCCAAAATCGGCACCTTGTCTTCCACGTTCTGCACATCTTCGCGCATCAAGCCGCCGACTGCCACGGTGTGGCCATCATAGATCGACAAGGCCGTGGAGACCCGGCGGACCGAAAACACCGGCATTTCAATGCGGTTTTCCGTCACCGTTACTGTGGTGGGATTGCCCAAGGCATCAGAAGAAGGCGACTGAATTGGGCTGCCGTAGTTGATAAATCCTTCGAACTCCACGATCTCCGGGGCGAAGCGCAGGTCGATCACCGTGCCGTTAGTGCCGAGAGTCGGCTCGATCTCCAGGGTGACACCGGTATTCCGCGGTTCGAAGGCCGTTGGTGTGGCCGGGGTCACCGGGAAGGAGCCGCCGCCGCCGCCGCCGCCGAGAAATCCGCCGCCTTGGTTGCCGCCGCCGACGTTTTGTGGCAGTTCGGGGGGCTCGTATTCGGTGGGGTAGATGAATTCGCGAATGATCTCAATCGTGGCTTTCTGGCCCGACTTCGCGAGCACGCTGGGAGCCGTCATGATGTCGGCACCTTTTTTCTGGGAAAGTCCGCGCATGATCATCTGCACCTGTCCGTCGGTAAACAACCCGGTCAGACTGAGGATGCCCGGAGCCACTGCGGTGTTTTGGGCGGTGCGGCTCGGGTTGTTCAGGATCGAGTCGATGCTGTCGCGGGTGATTGCCTGGGAACCCGAGCGGGTGCCACCGGTCATGATGTTTGAAACATTCTGCCCTGGAGCGAGGGGCACGCCGGGGATGGTCGTGTTGTTCACGGTGCCGAGGAAGTCCTGATTGGTGCGCGGTGTGCCGCTGCCGATCGTGCCGCCACCCGCGAAGAGGTCGCCGCCGATGCCGAAGGGCGTGATGATCCAGTCAAAGCCGAGTTCCTCGTTGTTCTCCTGGCTGATCTCCACGAACTTGGTCATGATCTTGATCTGCTTGGGACTGGATTCCTCCATCGCCTTCACGATCCCTTCGATCAAGTCCATGTTCGAAGGAGTGTTGTTCACCACCAGCGTGCTGTTGGTTGCGATGAATTGGGCCGAAGCGCGATCAGGAAATGGAACGCCTTTTTTCTTCAACAAATCCTGCACGTTGCCGCGCTTTTTCAAACCAGCTCCCCCGCCGGTCTCGGCTTTGCTGGCGAAGGGGTCGCTTGACTCTTCCTCTGCGGCTCCACCGTCGCCAAGTTGATCGAGGAAGTCGGGCGGCACGATGAACGAGCGGGTAACGATGTCCTCGCGGTCGTCGCTGGCAGGAACCAAGGTCACCGCGAAGTCATCGACCTTGTACTTGAGCCGGGTGCTGTCGCAGATGTACTTGAGTGCGGTGGCAATCGGAACGTTGGTGAGGCGCAGTTCCTTGACGCGCAGGGCACCCGGATCGGGAGCAACGGTCAGCGCCGGTGCGGCGGCAGGTTCAAGACCACCGGCAAGATCCGCTGCTGGCGTCGCGGCCGCTGTGGGCGCCTGGGGTTTGCGAATTACGAAGTTGAGACCTTTCAGGGACGGATCGGTGGTGGTGTTGTCCAGCTCGCGGGAGCGAGTGCGCAGGAAGTCGACCGCCTCTTCCACAGAGGTGTCTTCAAAGTCGATCACCGGAATCATGATCGTCCGAAGTTTTTCCATGATCAATGCCGATCCGGAAGTCAGGGTGGGATCCTTGAAATCAGCACCGGGACCCGTCGGGGCTTCCATCGGAATGGCAAGCTCCCATGCCTTGTCCACTTCCATGAGCAATTCAGCGCGGGTGTGGTCATATGCCGAACGGTAGTAGTCCGACTTGGCGCTGGCCATGCGCTCCAACCAGCGGCGGGCCGCTTTGTTGTAAGGGTCGATCCGCAGCGCGTTTTCGAACTCGCGCTTGGCATCGTCGTATTTGCCGAGATTGTAGTGACCCTCACCCATGTAAAGGGCGCGACGCACCTTGTCCACATTCTGGGTGTGCTCGTAAGTCAGCGCCGGATTGGTGCGGATCGGGTCGTCGAGGTTGTTCAACTCGTGCTGTGCCAGCCCGTTGTTCGGGTCCACATCGGCGGAGAGAACGAATTCAAGAAGTCCGCGGGCTTCGGTGTATTTGCCGACTTTCCGGTATTGCGCAGCGAGGGCGATCGAACCATCGACAAGATGTTGTTTGATCACGGCGCGGCGGTCATCCAGAACGGGGGCAACCGGCAGGGTCGAGAGCGCTTGTTTGTACTTGGCCACGGCTTTTTCGTAATCGCGGGCGGCATACGCGGTGCGACCGTCCTTGAGATACTGGTCTGCTTCGGTTACTGCTTGTTGACGGCGGATGGCTTCACGCTGGGCGAGTCCTGACATTCCGTAGGAGTCCTCGCCGCTGTGAGCAGAAATCACGGGCATCAAGGTTGCTACGGCCATCAAGGCGGCTGCGGTGCGACTGGTGTTGTGCGCTGGTTTTATTTGCATGTGTGTCGGGGCTGTTATGGCTAGTTTGTAGGAATTGGAAAGAGAAATTTGTAGAAATGAGACTTTTTCAGTTTTTCTTGATGTCGATGGTGGCGGTCTTGCCGGATGCGTCCTTGTATTCCACAGTAATACTGTTTGCTGTGACGGTTTTGAGGAGGTATTTCTTCTCGGAGTTGCTGAAGGGAAGGGCGAACGGGGTGTTCTCAGTCACCTTGAATTCCTTGCCCTGTTCGCCGGCGGCGTTGAGCGCCAGCACGGCGGTGCGGTCGTAGCGAACCGTGGCCGGGCGTTCTTTGGTTTTCGGAGCGCGAGGGATTTCAAATGCTTCCTTTTTGTTAGGACTGAGGTCTTCGATGGTGGCGAATTCGACCGTGCTGGTGAGCTTGGTCGCCTCGTTGGTGACTTCCTTGGCAACGACGGATTTCAGCTTGAAGCGATCCTTGTACGGTCCCTCTTCGAAAATGTTGGCGCCCGAGCCGATGTAGTCCCTGGTGCGGACCAGCTGCAGAGTGGAGCCGCTCAGGAAGGCTTCCTTGTCATTCTGCGCCGCAGCTTCGAACGCAGCGGGGAGCTGGGCGATTTTGAATTGGTATTTTTCCGGGCCCAGGGCGCTGGAGAACCAGAGGAAATAGCCGATCGATTCCTGTTTCACGAACTGAAGTTTGTTGATCAGGCCGGGGAAACTCTGCGCGTCATTGGGCAGCGTTTTGGCCTCGAATTCCTCCAGGTTGGAGAAGCCGTCATTGTCTTCATCGCGAGCGGGCGAATCCGCAAAACCGAGATTGACGTTGTTTTCCAGCCACCATGTGTTGGGGATCGGCGGATGCACCGGCGGATCGAGGATCGGATCCACGGGTTTGGCGATTTCGTTGCCTTCAGGTTTTTTGGCGTAGAGAGCGACACCGACAAAATTGTCCACCGGGCGCTTCGTTTCATCGATCACGGCGGATTCGAGCAAGGCGGGTTTGGCCATGGACTCCATGGTCGCAGCCAGTTTGTCGGCACCTGCCACCGCCGTGTCGTTTTTGCCGCCGCTCACTGACTCGCTGACAAAATCCTGCGCAACAGCGGAGAGTTTGGTGAAGCCCATGAAGGCAAGGCCTGCGGCAGCGAGAACGGCAATGATCAGGACGATTTTTTCGTAGCTTTTATTCATAGCAAAATGATGGTGGATTGAGGATCGCGGTGTTTAGTTAGGCCTCGGTTTTTTCTTCTTGGGCACTTCGGCTTTCGCTTCGTCGGCAAAAAGCAGGATGTCGATGCGCAGGAATACCTCGATGTTTTCGCTGCCGAGCACTTGTTCCAAAATCTTTCCGGTATCGTTGCTCTTGGGAGCCGGTGCGGGAGCGGGTGTCGCTCCCGGGGCGGAGGAGGGCGGTGTTTCAGGAGCTGGTGCTTTTTTGGCAGGCTCTTCGCCGGGAAGCACGAAAGCGGTGTCGAAAATTCCTCCCGCCGGAGCGGCGCCAGCACCTGAGGCGGTGCTTGCTTTGCCAAACTGCACGTCCGATGCCTTCGGAGCGCTTTGTTTCTCATTGAGAATCCGCATGCTGCGCACCAGGTAGAAATGTTTCTTGGACGTTTGCAGGCTGTTGACGAATTCGCGCAGCGATTTTTCCGATCCGCTGAAGGCGACTTCAATCGGCATCACACGGTAGGGCAGGCCGGGGGTGGGGACGTAGGCTTTGCCCGATTCCTCGGCGAGTGCTTCGCGGTGGAAATTGAGCAGACGATGCGGCTTCGCGGCAGCGAGTGAGGCGTGCAGTTCGCTGATGGCACCGAGTTCGTAGGCAAGAAGTCCCGTGGCTTCGCCCTTGGCCTGGGTGTCGGTGTAGGCTTCAAAGCCCAGGTAAAAGGTCTTGGGAATGCCGGAATTCTCGCCCTCGGCCTTCAGTCCGATGTCCTCGTATGCTTTCTTGGTTTCACCCGCCACCTTGACCAGAGTGTCGGTGAACGTCTGCGGGTCGGTATTGGTCAGCGCCTCGGGACGGAATGCGTTGAGTTTTGCGGCAAGCTCTGTGGCGGACGATTTGTATTCCGTCAGCGCCTTGCTCTTGCCGGCGAGATTTTCCGCTGTGGGGGACGGCGACATTTTTGTCATCCGGGCGATGTCCGCCGAAACCGTGGCAAATTTGTCCTTGGCTTCATCGTAGCGCGATGCTCCTTTGCTGGCCCAGAAGTAGAGACCGCCGATGCAGGCGATGCTGATGCCGGCAAGCACGCCGATGAAACTTTTTTCCTTGGATGTCATGGTAGGTGAAATGAGTGGAATGGGAAAAAGGGAAAGGGGGATTATTTTACGGCAACCGGGTGCGCCAACGGGATGATGATTTCAAAGGGCCAGGCGTAGTCATCCTTGTTCTCGTCGGTGGTAGCCTGGAGGATTTTGACAATCTGCTGCTCATCCTTCAATGCAATATCCTTGCCGTCGGTACCCTTGATATTGAAGCGCAGATGACCGGAATTGCTTTCGCGCAACTGTTTGATCAGATTGTTGACCGCGTTTTGGTTCGCGGGGTTTTGACGCCAGAGTCCCTTGATGCGCACCGCGTCGGCCATCGGCACCGAGCTTGCGGGCGCGGCGACGGCAGCCGGCCTTGGCCTGCCGGCGGCTGCGTCCGGCTTGTCCATTTTGATTTCGCTCAGCAGCGACGAGCCGTAGTCATTGGCGAACTCCGGTTTCACCACGCTCTCGCCGTTTTTGATTTTCGGATCGTTGGGTTTTGTCGGATCGTAATTGAAGAGCGGATCAAGGTCGGTTATCCAGGTGAACTCGCTGGTGAAGTGGTTGCGCAGGTCAATGAGCAGTCCGGGCCAGAATTGCTGGTCGTCCTTGGCCTGCACGTAGGCATTCGCCATGTTCTTGACGTCTTTTTCCTCCTTGAGGAGTTTTTCCATCGGCACGGCCGTTTCCGCAAGTTCCTTTTGCTTGGTCTCCAGGGCATCGACTTCCTTTTCCGCCTTGCCCGCCGCGAGATTTCCCAGCAGGGCGTAAGCGGCAAAACCTCCTACAAGAACAGCGGCGGAGGCAATCATCAGCGGGCGGCGTTTGTCAGCAGCGCGCGCGGATTCCACACTCGAAGGCACCAGATCGATGTTGATGGTCGATTTACCGGTGCTGCGCAGTCCGAGTCCGATCAGCTCTCCCATCGTGTGGGCTTCCTTCTGAATGACTTCCGGATTCACGCCCTTGGCCACCGTGACGTGTTGCAGCGGGTTGAAGTACTCCACCGACAGGCCGAGTTTCTCCTCGAAAAATTCCTTGGCGTAGGGCAAATTGGCCCCGCCTCCTGCCAGCAGAACCCGACGTGGCGCGTTGCCGCTGTGGTTGCTGCGGTAGTAGTTGGTGGTGCGCGCGATTTCGGTGGGCAGCCGGGTCATCGCATTGCGCAGGACCGTGCCCATCGCGGCTACGGCCTCGTCCAGATGGGCCGTGTGCCCGCCGCCGAGAGTGATGATGCCGTTGGTGACCTTTTGTCCCTCCGCCTCGGCAAAATTGATGCCGTATTCCTTGGCGATCGCCGTGGTCAGTGACGCTCCGCCCACCGGAATGCTGCGGGTGAAAAAGCGCTTGCCTTCGATATAGAGCAGGTTGCTGGTCTTCGCGCCGACATCGATCAGCAGCACCGGTTCGACCACTTCCGGATAGGCGTTGCGGAATGCGTTGTACAAGGCCATCGGCGCGATGTCGATCTCCGCCGTGGTCATGCCCGCCCCAACCACACAGCTGTTGATTTCATCAAGCGCATCGGATTTGATGGCCACCAGAGCCACTTCCTTCTCGCCGGGGCCGCCTTCGAGCAACTCGTAGTCCCAGACCACGGTGTCGATCGGAAACGGAAACTGCTGCTGGGCTTCGAAGGTGACGAGCTGTTCGATGTTGTCACTGTCGAGCGCGGGAAGTTTCACGAAGCGGGTGAATACCGACTGACCCGACACCGCATAGCGCACCTTGGTTTTGCCCACCTTGAGTTTTTGGGCGAGTTCGAGGATTGCCAGGCGGGTTTGCGGCATGCGCACCGCCTCGGTGGCGGGATCGGCCAGCAGGGAAGTGCTTTCAAACGCCTTGAGAACGAGACCTCCCGATTTGGAGGGTTCGAACACAGCCATGCTGATGCGCTGTGATCCGATATTGAGTGTGACGATGCTCTGGTTTTCAGCCATATTGGTTTTCTAAAAAATGATCTCCTGATGAACGATGCTTGGTGGTATGACTGTTACTTTTCCAACTTCACTTCCGCGTAGCGATCCCACCACATGTTGGCGAAAGGCGTCTCGTGCTTGGAGAGCAGTGGCACGGAGGTGGAGGCGGAGATCTTTTCGCTGCTTGCCTTCCACCAGCCGACCTTGCCCTTGTTGGTGTCGGCCGCCTTGATTTCGCCGCCGATGAGAACTTCATATCCGACGAACTCCACCGCGTTCTTGCCGCCCTTGGCACTGCCCGTGAGCCTCATGATCGATGCCGGGCTGAGATACACCGATGAAAAGATTTCTTCATTCAACGGCACGTTGATGTGCGTAATGGACTTGGTAAGCAGGAAAAAGTAGCCGGCCTTTTCCGGGTTTTTCACTGCCACATACCACTTGATCATAATCTCTTCGGCGGTTTTCGACGCTGGCTCCGGAGCCAACTGGACTTTGATCTTGGTCTCCATCTCCAACCAGTCCTTGGGTTTGAAGGCTTTCTGCTTGCCTCCGGAAAACTCGGGGGAAAGAATGTCGTCAAAAACGGGCTTTTCCGCCTCCACCTTGGATTGCTGGGAAAACGCGCTGCCGATGCAGGTCAAAGAGATGGCAAGCAGGGTGAATTTTTTGATACGGTTTTTTTTCATATGTTCTGTCGGCAACTTTTCAGAAATTAAAAAAAGGGTCCGGCTTTGACCAGACAAAAACTCGTTCGTTTTAAATATTTCTTTTTCGTCAATGCGACAAATTGATTTGACATATTGACAATGACAATGATGAGCGCATGGTTTCGCGCGGATGTATTCCCTTTCCCCATTCATTACCAACGGTCATCCGCTGGTTGTCGGCAGCTTCGGTAGTCTAACAGATTTGTTGTACGCGCCCTTGTCGCAGGTGCGCGACTGTTGTGATGTGGTGGAAATCCGTTTGGACATTCTGTGCTCATGTGGATGGCAGGAGGGGGAGCGTCCGTGGCGTCATCTGGATTTGCTGCCGTTACTGTTTACGGCGCGTTGTCGGTCCGAAGGAGGTGTGATGGAATTGCCCGCGCTGAGGCGTAAGAAGATGTACGAAGCGGTGGTTGATGATGCGGCTCTTGTGGATATCGAACTGTCATCGTTGACTGATCTGGTCGATACCGTGCGGCTCTGTCAGAACAAAAATGTTCCGTGGTTGGCGTCGTATCATCGATTTGACGCGATGCCCTTGTCCGGGGAATTGATCAATCTTCGCGATCAGGCTCGCGGTGCCGGCGCCGCTCTGTTCAAAGTGGCCGCCATGGTGGGGAGCGACGGGGACATAGATTTGCTCGAAGACTTCCAGCGCGCGTCCCACGGTTTTCCGGTTTCCACAATGGGCATGGGGCCGCTTGCCGCGGTTTCGCGCGTGCGCTGCGCCCTTGCCGGATCGATCCTCAATTACGGTTACCTCGGCACCGCTCCCACGGCTCCGGGGCAGTGGCCGGCCGGTCAATTGCGCGAGGCGATTCATGACGGTTTGCAGGGAAAATCTTAGCTTGATTCATAAGGGTGGATCGCTCATCTTTCCCTCGATGAGGCGAAAATGGCGGGTCTTGATTTTTTGTACGTGGTGTTGCCACGCGCAGGAACCTGTCGCGCCCGTGCCCGTGCCGACACCCGCTGCAGAGGCGCCGACTCAGGAGTGGCCCGACAAGCCCGCTGCTGGCCAGGACGTGACGCGCAGCAAGAGCCTGCAATTTCGCATCAGCGGGGCCGATCCGAAACTCCGTGGCACGGTTTCGTTCCTGGCAGAGCAGGCGAAAACGGATTTCCTGGGTCTGACCGGGGAAAAAGACGAGTGGAAGATACCGGTAACAGTCGTGCTCCACGGCAAGCAGGGCGACCTCATCCCCAAGCGAACTCTCGCCATGGATCTCCATTATGGCGAGGACGGGTTCAAACTGATCATCAACGCGCATCTGGCACAGGGGATCGAACAGCAGCGCTTCCATTCCGCGGTGCTCAGCGCGCTGGTCTATGAACGCTCGCTGCGCACCATGAAAAGCGGTCCGCTCGAAGAACGACTGCTGGTGCGCCCCTGGCTGGTTGAGGGCATGTCCGAAGTTTTGGCCTGGAAGCGCGGCGACGGCGACCGTCGTCTCTATCAGGCGGTTTTCCAAGCGGGCGGACTGTACGACCTCGAGGACATGCTCGGCGTTTCCCAGTCCAATTACGATGATTACGATTCCGCCATGCGCGCGGCTTTCCGGGTTTCCGCCGGCGGGCTGATGATGGCCTTGATCGAGCAGCCGTCGGGACACGAGGCCTTCCGCTCCTTTCTCGCCGAGTCCGCACGTTTCGGTGGCGAGATGCCGCTGCTGCTGCGCAAACATTTTCCCGGACTCAATCTATCGAAAAAAAGCCTCGAAAAATGGTGGGCCCTGCAGATGGCCAACCAATCGCGCTTTTCCCTCAGCGAGGTGATGAGCATTGCCGAGACCGAACTGATGTTGGCAGACGCGCTGAAACTTCGTTACCGCAACGAGGAAGGTCTGGCAGTCGATCGCGACATCAATTCATGGGCTGAGCTCGCGGCTCTCGACGAGGGTGCCCGGCTCTTCGGCGTGCGCCATGCCGAGGAGGCCCTGGTGCGACTCAGTTACCGTTGCTTTCCTTCCTACCGACCCCTGTTGCAGGATTACCAGCGGGTGCTTCATGAAATCGTCAAACACTCGAAAAAATTCGACATCGCCGCCAAGCTCAACGAACTTGAGGAAAGCCGCCTGTTGATGAGCCAGCGGGGCAAACGTGCGGCCGATTATCTCGACTGGTTTGAAATCACCCGCGCCCGGGAAACCAGCGGTGTGTTCGACGACTACATGAAGCTCAAGCAGCGGCTCGACCAGGGATTGATGCAGAACGACGATCACATTTCAAAGTATCTGGATCGGGCGGAAAAGTTGTACAAGAGATGAGGCGCCGGGAATCCTCGCGGAAGGTGATGGTGGTTGTTAGGGAACCGATCGTTTCAATTCATCGAGCAATGCGGCATCCATCTCCGTGAGATGATCGCGCCCGGGGAAGCGGTCTTCTTTTACGTCGGCGATGTATTCGCTGAAGGCCGCGATGCGTTCGTTTTGCAGGCGGCGGTATTCTGCGGCGAAGTTGCGATAGGACTTCGCGTGGCGCGGGATCCGTTCGTCGTAGTCGCCGAGAATGTCGCAGGAGAACAGGAACTGCGTGTCGCAGCCACTGCCGGAGCCGAGGGACATCAGCAGCATCGTTGTTTGCTTGCAGAGCCACGAAGCAAGGTTGTGTGGTACAATCTCGATCTCTGCGGCATAGGCACCGGCGTTCTCGAGGTCCTTCATTTTCCGATAGAGAGCCTTGGCCTCTTCGACCGTCTTGCCGATGCTGCGGTATCCGGTCCAGGTCACGTGACGCGGCACCATGCCGATGTGGCCGACGACCGGTATGCCTTCGCGAGCCATGGCTTCGATGAGAAACGCACTGACGGAGCAATACACCGAGCTGGCACCCAATTCGAGGGCGCGAAATCCCGTGCGGATGGCTTCTTCCGGCGAGGCCATGCCGTGTGGAGTGGAACCGGAAAAAAACGCAGTGGGGGCCGCGGCAACAAGCAGAGGCAGTCGCGCCTGCGCCTCCGGCGAATCAAAACTACAGCTCATCAGGTCGATGCCCGCCGCATCGGCTGCCGCAGCCTCCTCAGGTGATTTCACATGAATGTGGGTGAGGCAGCGTTGGCCCTTGAGCTTGCGGAGATCGTGAACGGTGAGTTTTTTGCGCGGTCGGACCATGGCTGCCGAAGCAATATCGGAGAGTGACGGCGGACGCAACACACAATGCAAATGTTCAAGCGGCATTGTGGGATGCGGAGAGATCTGCAAATGATAGGGTCATCAGGGCGGGGAATGTTTCCTGTCGGGGAATGTTTCCGTGACATTGCCGGTTATCTGCCACATGTTTTTCTCGTTCTTCATTGATGTCATGAAAATGCCCGTTCTCCTCGCCGTGATGGCCTGCTCCTTTGTGCCGAGCGCTGCAGTATCATTTGCCATCGATGTGCCGGCTTACACTGCCTACACGCTTCCGAATCCCGATGCCTTCGAAATTTCGCAACGGGATGGCATCACCCGGTGGAACGATCCCACAACCACCATTCATTGGTACGGCCAATTTTCCAAGACGGGCACTCTGAAGCTCGGATTGGTTCTGCGCTTGAACAAGGGTGCCGTGAGCAAACTGCGGATGAGTGTGGGCAAACAGACTCGTGACATTGCCATCAAGGGTATCGGGTCACCGCTGAAAATTGATTTCGGCGACTTCTCCATCGCGTCTGCCGGTTATCAGGATTTCACACTCACTTCGCTCAATGCTGCGGGCACCGGCGCGGGTGACATTACCGCTCTCGTGATCGATGGTCCTGCCGCCGATTCGGCGCACTTCAATCTCAAGGAACGACGCAATGCCGCTTCCATCCACCTTGGTTATCCGGTTCCCAAGGATGTGAACGTGGCGGGCTTTTACAAGGAGGTCACCGGTATCACCGATCCCCCGGCCACTTTTTACATGGCCTGTGGTTTTCATCGGGGCTACTTCGGCATGCAGGTCAACAGCGCTACGGAGCGCCGGATCATTTTTTCCGTATGGGACAGCGGTGGGGAAGAAATCGATCGCAGCAAGGTGCGTGATGCCGACCGCGTGACGCTCGTCGCCAAGGGGGGAAATGTTTTCACTGGTGATTTTGGCAATGAAGGAACCGGGGGACACAGCCATCTGAAATACCTGTGGAAGACCGGCGAAAAACAACGTTTCTATCTCACCGCCAAGCCGGTCGATGGCACGCACACGATTTTCACCGGTCACTATTTTAATCCCGATCAAAAGAAATGGACGCTCATCGCTTCCTGGAAGGCACCGAAGGAGGGCGGTTGGCTGCGCGAGCTTCACGGATTCAGCGAAAACTTTTCGGGCAGCAGCGGCCACCTCGTGCGAAAATCCCTCCACGCCAATGAGTGGATCCGCACCGATGAGGGAAAGTGGATCGAACTGACCAGGGCATCATTCACTCACGACGAAACGGGAAAGAGCGACAGGCTCGACCGTTTCATGGGAGTGGAAAATGGTTCGTTCTTCCTGAACCACGGCGGCTTTGTGGAAGGAAGCACCACCTATGGCGCGGAGTTCGAGAGACCAGCCAGGGGCAAGGCGCCCGACGATCTCGTGCTGCCCGTGTTGATGGAAAAATAGCCGCTTCAGGTTGTTCCTGTCATCCTAGGGTTGGCTGACCCGCGCACGCAGGAATCCCTTGTTGGGCAGTCCATTGGAGGCATCCAATCGGAAGCGTCGGTATTCCCAGCCGCTGGGAAGAGCGGGCAGGCCGGTGGGTACGGTGGTCTCGGTCACGACACTGCCGGGGAAAACAAGACTCAATGAGCCTTCGATGGCATACGTGATGCCGTCAATGCCGGCTGCGGGCGAGGGACTGCCCGCGAAAACCGGCGAACCCGAGCCGTTGCGCACGGCGATTGTTAGAGTAAGTTCTTTCAAGTTGTCGCTGTTGGTGTCCTCGATGTTGAAACGGAAGTAACCGTTGTCCGCGCCGCTGAGTGGATTGCCGTTGAAGGCGAATTCCGCCAGGTTGTTGTTGCCATCTTTGTCCGGATCGTCGTCGGGATCGGCATCCGGACTGACGAGTCCCTTGGAGTCGGCCCAGTTGGAAAATGGAGTTCCCCCTGCCACCGCGAGCACGAGTTTTCCATCGGTCTCGGTGAAGGTCCACGCCTTGGTTCCTTCGATTTTGGTCCAAGTGACACCATCCACGTTCGGGGTGAATCCGACCACGGTGAAGTTGCTTGTGAACGATTCGTTGAGGGTGGCGCAATTGACCAGTGTCCAGGTTCCGGTGCTGAGCGTCACCGCAGAGGTGTTGATGGTGAAATCGCCTTCCAGTGTGGCGGTGCCTGTTCCACCGAGGCTCGTGCTGGTGGCGTCGGTGACGGCAAACGCCATCGCCGCATCGTCGGCGAGAATCAAGGTGCCGGCCGACACGGTGGTGTTGCCGGTGTAGGTGTTCGCAGCGGACAACTTGAGTGAACCGTTGCCGGATTTCGTTAGACCGCCGCTGCCGGAGAGAACTCCGCTCAGCGTCGCGACGTTGTAATCGACCAGAATCGAGCGGATCGAGCCACCGAGGTTGATCGGATTGCGGAAGTCAATGGTGTTGCCGATGGTTGAAGTGTAGCCGCCCAGATTCGGCCAGGTTTTGTTCAGGACAAAGCTGCTGTTGCTGGGCTGGAAACTTCCGCTGCCCCAGGTGAGCGGCGTCGGGCTGGCGAGGGTGCCGAAGCACACCACCACGGGAGCGCTGACCGCATTGAAGCCGCTGTTGGAATCGTTAGGTCCGGGGATGAGCTGCATCTGCCCCGGCCCGCTGCCGGCAGGGCGCACCAGGTTGGCGCTGGTTTCGAACACCGAACGCCCGCTGATCGTCAACAGGCTGTTCGCAGGCAGTCCCACGCCGTCGTTGGCGCGGAGAATGCCGAACTGCACCCGGGTCTCGCCGGTGTAGGTGTTGGTGCCGGTGAGAATGGCCAGATGGTCGTTCTGCCAGTGGTTGTTGAGGACCGAGATTTTTCCGCCGGTGCTGCCGTCGCTGATGTTGCCGCTGAAGGTGTCGCCCTTCCTGTAATCGCTGCCATCATACATGAAAAGCCGCTGCGTTCCCGAACTGGCTCCGCTGCTGATATTGCCGGTGACCTGGCCGCTGGTGTTGCTCGATTGATACGCGATGGTGGCATCGGCGAGCAACGTGATATTGCCGCCGAGCGTGCCGCTGTATTTAATGGAAGCCGGGCCGACGTTGGGATCGAAGCCCGAAACCGTGATGCCTTTGGTAAAGGTGGCGGTGCCCACGCTGAGCTGGGTGCCGCTGCCGATCACCAGTGCGGACGGGTAGGTGCCGTTGGCGGTTTGCCAAATGCAGGTGTTGCCGTTGACTTTGGACAACTGGATGGAGCCCGTGATGCCGCTGACGTTGTTGGTGGTGATCGTTCGATTTCCACTGCTGTTGAAACTGATCTTGAGCGTGCCCGCGCCGCTGAAGGTGTTGGCGAAGGTCGCGTTAGTGGAAAGGTTGGCATAGACAATGTTGAGTGTGGAGCCCGTGCCGATGGCTACCGCCCCGCTACCCAGACCCGGATTGCTGGTGCTGGTGGTGTTGGTCTGGAGCGTTCCGGAGTTGTCGTTGATGACCGTGCCTCCGCTATAGGTGTTGAGCCCCGAGAGAACCAGAGTTCCTAAACCATCCTTGGTGAGGCCCGCTGTGCCTTCGATGATCGCACTGACGGTCGCGGATTTGTTCAAGCCGAGCCCGTTGACCGTGATGCCCGGTGAGGTCCCGGCAAGGATCAGGTTGTTCGTGGCCGAGCCGTTGTTGTCGAGCGTCCAACCCGAAGCGCTGGCGGTGTCCGTATCACCGAAAGTCAGGCGGGTGAGGGAACGGTCGCTGTCGAGGCTGACGACCCTGTCCGAGCCGATGTCGAGACTGTTGAAATCTGCACTGAAGCCGGCACCGTCGGCAATGTTGCCGCCATTCCAGTTGGCGGGTGTTGACCAGAGATTGTCAGTGGATCCATTCCACACGCCATCGGCGGCACGGGCCGGATCAATGACGAGCAGCAAGGCCAGGGTTGCGGAGGCGGAGGCGAGGCGTGGGAGTTTGGGTTGGTTTTTCATGGCGGTTTTTTAATTCAAAGAGGCAGCTAAATGGATCGCGACCCTCCTTTGCCCGCGCTGCCCCATGGAAACAGGACATCGGGAAAATGAGCCGTCGCGACTGGATTTATGACGCTCTTTCGAGTGTGATTCTAGGATAATTCGAAGCGCTTCTGCAAGCATTTTTCCAGATGCTCTCGGCAATGGTACAGAACCGGTTTGTGACCGGGCGTCTCGGGAATGCTCATCCACGCAACTGCGGATGGCTCAGTAACTCCGCACCAGCAGGAAGTCGGCGATTTGATGCAGGCGTTTCGCTTTTGTTCCGAACACCGTGAGGGCTTCCATGGCTTTTTTGGTTAGAGCAGCAGCTTCCCTGCGCGATTTTTCGAGTCCGATGATCGAGGGGTAGGTGGCTTTGTCGACGTTGGCATCCTTGCCGGCGGTCTTGCCCAGCACCTCGGTGCTTTGGGTGACGTCGAGGATGTCATCGATGATCTGAAATGCCAGCCCCAGCGCCTGGCCGAAGCTGCCGAGCGCGTGAAATTTCGCGGGTGTGGCATTGACGGACATCGCACCGAGGCGCAGCGAACTTGTCAACAGCGCGGCGGTTTTCGCCTTGTGAATGGTCATCAGCTGCGATTTCGTTAGAGCCTTGCCCTCGCCCTCGAGATCCATGACCTGGCCGCCGATGAGATGCCGGCTTCCCGCTGACAGTGCGAGTTCACGGATGAACGCATCGGACTTGTAGCGGGAAGTGGCGGCGCTTTGCGCGAGAATGTAAAACGCCTCGGTGAGCAGGGCGTCGCCGCACAAGACCGCCATGCCCTCGCCAAAAACCTTGTGGCAGGTGGGCCGGCCGCGGCGCAGGTCGTCGTCGTCCATGCAGGGCAGGTCGTCGTGCACCAGCGAATAGGTGTGCAGGATTTCCACCGCGCAGGCCGCGGGCAGGGCCTTCATGGAATCGCCGCCACAGGCTTCGGCGGCGGCAAGGCAGAGGATCGGACGCAGACGTTTGCCTCCGGCGAAAACGGCGTAGCGCATCGCCTTGTGAATGGTTTGCGGGGCGCTCTTCAGCGGTGGCAAAAAATCATCCAGGGCGCGATCCACCGTTGCGGCCATCGCGGCCAGATACTCGGTGAAGTCTGAAGGTGCTGACGTCACGGGCAAAGATCTGTTAGAGAAGTTCGGCGATCTGCACGGCGTTCAGCGCGGCGCCTTTGCGCACCTGGTCACCCACCACCCAGAGGTCGAGCGCGTTGTCGAGCACCAGGTTCTTGCGGATGCGGCCGACCAGGCAATCGTCCTTGCCGGTGGTGTCGAGCGGCACCGGAAATTTTCCGTTGTAGGGGTCGTCCATGAGTTGGATGCCTTTTTTCCCGGCATAACTGGCGCGTGCGGCGTCGGCGGTGACGGGCTTGTCAAACTGCGCGGTGATCGCGACCGAGTGCGACCGATAGACCGGCACGCGCACGCAGGTGCACGAGACTTTCAGTTCCGGAAGATCGAGGATTTTCCGACCTTCGTTCAGCATCTTCAGTTCCTCCTTGGTATAGCCGTTGTCGGTGAAGGAATCGACCTGCGGGATCACATTGAAAGCGATCTGCCGCGAATAAACTTTTTGTTCCAGGGGCAGTCCGTTGGCGATGGCGTGAACCTGTTGTTCGAGTTCGGCGATGCCCTGCGCGCCGCTGCCGGAGACGGCCTGGTAGGAGGACGCGATGATCGCTTTCAAACCAAAGGCCTGGTGCAGCGGGGCGATCGCCATCAGCGAAATGATGGTGGTGCAGTTGGGATTGGCGATGATGTTGCGCGGATGATTCGCCGCCGCCAGCGGATTGATTTCGGGCACCACCAGCGGCACGTCGTGATCCATGCGGAAGGCCGATGAGTTGTCGATGACCACACAGCCCGCCGCGGCGGCGGAGGGGGCGAATTCCTTAGAGATCGAGCCGCCGGCGCTGAACAATGCGATGTCGATTCCCGCAAAGCTGTCGTGGGTCAGTTCCTCCACAGCGATGTCCTGGCCACGGTACGAAAATGTTTTCCCCACCGAGCGTTTCGAGGCCAGCAAGGTGAGCTTGCCGACGGGAAAATTTCTTTCCTCGAGACAAAGGCGCATTTCCTCACCTACGGCACCGGTGGCGCCAACGATGGCAACGTGTTTCATTCTACTCATGGTCGATGGGGTCCAAGGGGAAGGGGGTTTTAGCGAACAGTGGCGGATGTGGCAAATGAATTGCTCGCTAAAGTTTGACTTTTTCCGTGAATCGGGTGTTGAGTCCCTCTGCTCCGCATGTCGATCCTCCAAGAATCCAAAATCACCCTGCGTCTGGCCGCGCCGCTGATCATCGGTCAGTTGAGCCAGATGTTGTTGGGCGTGGCGGACACCGTGATGGTGGGTAAACTCGGCGTGACCCCGCTCGCGACCCTGACATTCGTGAACTCGCTGTTTTATCTGCCGTTTGTTTTCGGCATCGGCGTATTGACGAGCATTTCGGTGCATACGTCCCACGCCCGTGGAGCCGGGGACGCCCCGGCGGCGCGCAGCAGTTGTCGCCACGGTTTTTACATCGCGCTGGTCATGGGTGTTTTTTTTCTCGGGCTGTCGATCCTGATGCTGCCCGTGCTGGGGTGGCTGGGGCAACCAGCCGCCGTGGTGGAACTAACGAAAAGTTATTTTGTCATCCTGATGATTTCGATCATCCCCGGCCTGGCTTCGATCGCGTTGAAAAACCATGCCGACGCGCTCGACCGCCCGTGGCCGCCGTTCTGGTTGTTTTTGGGCGGGGTGCTGCTGAACATTTTTTTGAATTGGGTGATGATCTACGGCCATCTCGGATGTCCGGCGATCGGCATGAACGGAGCCGCGTGGGCCACGTTGATCTCGCGCACCGCGATTCTGGTGGCGATGTTTTTTTGGTTGGTCAGGGCACAGGACCTGCGCGACTGGGTGCCTTTCCGCTGGCTGCGCAGGCCGGTGAAAGCAGACCTGTTCGCTCATGCGAAAATCGGTGCGCCGGCCAGCTTCCAGATGCTTTGTGAAGTCGGGGCTTTTTCCGCAGCGGGTTTGATGATGGGATATTTCGGACAGGTATCGATGGCGGCTCATCAGGTGGCGATCACCTGTGCTTCGACGGCATTCATGATCCCTCTCGGCCTGGCGATGGCGCTCACCGTTCGCACCGGGGCGGTTGCGGGGTCCGGCGATTCCTCCCGACTGCGCGCCGTGGTGTTGTCCGGTTGGCTGCTGGCCACGGGTTGCGGAGTTTTCAATGCGCTGCTGTTTTTCCTGAGCGGCCCCTTTTTGACCTCCTGTTTCACCACGGACCCGGCGGTGATCGCATTAACGGTCTCGTTGCTGGTCATCGTCGGGATTTTCCAATTGTTCGACTGCCTGCAGGTCGCGTCGTCGTCGATGTTGCGCGGCCTGCATGTCACCCGCATGCCGGCTGCGATGGTCTTCATCGCCTATTGGCTGGTCGGTCTGCCGGTGGCGGCCTTGCTGGGATGGCAGGGAGGAATGGCCGCCCGTGGCGTCTGGTGGGGCCTGGCGGCGGGATTGTTCGTCGCAAGCATCAGCCTGGCCCCGCGATTGTGGCTGCATTTGCGGGCGACAGAAAAAACAGTATAACCCGCACATGACTTGCAGCAGGCTAATCAGCAGCAAAGAGCAGAATTTCTGCCGAAAAATGCCGAAGGCATCATCTCTCTTGCTCTTTTCCGTCAACAACAAACCAAACAACATACCCTAATGCTCCGTAAATTCCAATTTTGACATGGCGGTTTCAGGTTGTTAGCGAATAAAAGTTAGATATGCAGAGGCGGGGATTCATCTAGTCTGGTTTTAGAACAAACTGACTATGAGTGACAAATACCACCGCCTCTGCGCGGTAAACCGTAAGGTAATAGCAAACATCAAGCAAGCCGGAAGAACCCAGATCGAGATCGCGCAGGCCACCGGGTTGAGCCAGGGGACGATTAGCAAAGAACTGTCGCGCAATCGAGGCCAACGCGGCTACCGACCCGCCCAGGCGCACCGACTCGCGACAGAACGCAAGATTCAGAA
>CAMAQB010000002.1 GCA_945860285.1 Akkermansia muciniphila
ACTTGTTGCGGAGTGCCATGGGCTGCAAGCCAGGTTCCGAGCAGTTTGCGGTGTTCGTCCGTAAGTGTGATTGCTGTATTTTTCCGTGCCATGCCCGATGATGTAGCACCCGACTGCTAATGTTTATTTATTTTCGCACCACAACACTAGGGACAGCGATCCCTGCCTTTGAGCATCTCCCTAGCTTGATCGCCGTGGAAAAAATCGCTTCATTAACAGCTTGATTATTTCGTCTAAGCTGATAATAAACCTCCCTACGCAAGCACATGTCACGCCGCCGCAAGAATCTGGATTTGCCCAAAAACAAATCGCGCAACAAAGCGCGGGTCCGGCACACGTTCATGGATCACATTCGCGATGCCAGTCATCGGGCCGAGCTGGTGGCGAACCGTCCTGCGAACGCCCGATCGCTGCGACACATCCAGGCTGCCCTGGCCGAGGACCGGTTGTATCAATCCGACGATTTGCCGATCCTAAACCGCATGTTTCGTTGGTTGATCGCACTATTGTTGCTGCCTGTTTGCTTCGTGACATCCTACACCTTCACCGGGCAGTTTTCCAATGCCACGCTGAACAAAGGATTCTGGTTCAGCCGCGAATTCTGGTTCTTTGCGACCGGCGCGCTGATGATGTGCGGTTGGTTCTTCACCGGGCTTTTGCGCAGACAGTTTCTCTATCTGTACGTGCTGGGTCATGAACTCACCCATGCCATTTTCGTGTTTCTGCATCTGGGCTGGGTGTCCGACATGAAAGTCTCGTCCGAGGGAGGATACATCGCCACCAACAAGTCGAACCTGTTGATCTCCTTGTCGCCGTATTTTTTCCCGTTCTGGTCCATGGTGTTGCTGCTGGTTTACAGCATCGCCGCGCGCCTGACCGAGATGCCGCATTACACCGAGCAGGTGCTCTTCGCGTTGACAGGGGCCACTTGGACATTTCACATGCTCTGGACCCTGTGGATGATCCCGCGCGACCAACCGGATTTGCGTGACAACGACACGTTTTTTTCTCTCGTGGTGATCTATCTGGCGAACATCATTCTGCTCTCGGCGATGTTGTGCATGTCCGCCAAATCGCTGACCTGGCACGGCTTCTGCGCCTCGTGGTGCATCAACGCGGAAAACATTCTACGACTCGCGCAAGGATACGTTTCACAACGCTCATGACGAGTGAAAAATATTTTTCCGTAATTTTTTCCGTAATTTTTTCTTGTCATCCCGGAAAATCCTGCCATTCTCCCCGCCCCCGACAGTAGCACATGACCCGTTCGTCTATCGGTTAGGACTCCAGATTTTCATTCTGGCAAGAAGGGTTCAACTCCCTTACGGGTCGCCAGCTTGGCGCGAGGCGCTTTATATCAGCGCGAAATCAGATGATTTTCCGCTTCTGGTTTGCATTTTGACCCCGGTGACCTAAGCTCGCGGTGTTCATGTTCCGCCTAGCCTTGAAAATGCTGTTTGGTGACTCGGCCAAGTACTTGATGCTGGTATTCGGAGTGATGTTCTCGACCTTCCTCATTACCCAGCAAAGTTCGGTATTCTGTGGACTGATGTTATGGACGACGGCAATCATCAAAAATGCTCCCGCGCCGATTTGGGTGGTGGAAAAGGAAGTCAAACAGGTGAATCAAACCATCGCCATGCGCGATACCGACCTGGGGCGGGTGCGCAGCGTAGCGGGTGTCGAGTGGGCGATGCCTATCTACTCGGGAGTGCAAAACGTGCGCATGACAAACGGCAGCCTCACCGTGGTGCAATTGATCGGAATCGACTCCACGACGTTTGCCGGTGCGCCGATGCGAATCACCGAGGGTGGGATCGACGCACTGCGGCAGCCGAATGCGGTGATTGTAGATGAGTTGGCGCTGCAACGCCTCTCACCGGATCCGAAAACGCCCTTGAAAATGGGCGATACGTTTGAGATCAACGACCAGGAAGCGCGGATCGTGGGCATCTGCAAGGCCATGCGTTCGTTCACGGGTGGTCCCTTCATTTGGACCACCTACGACCGTGCTCTGTCCTACGCGCCGCCCCAACGGAAAATGCTTTCCGCCATCCTGGTGTCGCCATCTGCCGGACACAACCTGGAAGGAGTCGCCGATGCCATTGAAAAGGACACCGGACTCAAGGCCTATGTGAACACGGGCTTCAAGGAATCGCCGCGCGACTTCAACACCGCGACGATTTTCTGGTTCATCAAAAACACCGGCATTCCGATTTCGTTCGGAACCACGGTCATCGTCGGCATCATCGTCGGCATGGCCATCTGCTGCCAGACATTTTATCTTTTCGTGCTCGACAACCTCAAGCACTACGGGGCGTTGAAAGCCATGGGGGCGTCCAACTGGAAACTCTGCCGCATGCTGCTCATTCAGGTCGGCGTGGTGGGATTTGTCGGCTACGGCATCGGCCTGTTTCTGGCATCGCGCTTCGGGCTTTTCGCACTACAAAACCAACAACCGCCCTTTTTCATGCCCGATATCATTCCCTTCGCGGTGCTGGGAGTGATCACCGTCATCTGTCTGCTCTCCTCCTTTCTGGGCATCCTGCGCGTGAGCCTGCTCGATGCGGCCGTTGTCTTCCGAGGATAATTGTTCACCCATGTCCTCCCATCTGATTGCAGCCCAGACACGCGCCGTGACCAAGAGTTTTGGCAGCGGCACCTCGCGCATCGAAGTTCTTCACGATGTGAACCTGAATACCTATGAATCCGAAATCCTCATGCTGCTCGGGCCGTCCGGCTGCGGCAAGACCACGCTGATCAGCATCATCGCCGGCACCCTGACCCCGGATCGGGGCGAGGTCACCGTGCTAGGGCAGGAACTGCACAAAATGAGCAAGGCGGCGATCACGAAATTCCGCGCGCGCAACGTCGGTTTCATTTTCCAGCAGTTCAACCTCATCCCCACGATCACCTGTGAGGAGAACGCGTGCGTGCCGCTGCTGATCCAGGGCATGAGCATGTCCCGGGCGCTGCCGCATGCCCGCGAGATGCTGGCTCAGGTAGGGCTGCAGGAACACATGAAAAAGCGCCCGAATCAGCTTTCCGGAGGACAGCAGCAACGGGTCGCGATCGCACGCGCACTGGTTCACAAACCGCGACTGATCATCTGCGATGAACCAACTGCCGCGCTCGATGCGGAAAACGGCAGGATGGTCATGGAACTTTTCCGCAGCCTCATTCGCCAGCCCGGACGCTGCGCGCTGGTGGTGACGCACGACCATCGCATTCTCCATTTTGCCGACCGCATCGCTACGATGAACGACGGTAAAATCATCGAATCCGTGCCGACGGAAGAATTCGACTTCGAACATCATCAATAGCCACATCAGAAGAAACAATCATGCAAATCGTACTCAAACTGCTCCGTTACGTCACGTTCTTGGTGGCGCTCGCGGGCATCTATCTGATCTTCAAGGTCAGCCACACCATCAAGGAACAGCAATCGGTGATGCCTGCGGCGCCACCCATTCCGCCCCCCTCCCGCCCTTATGATAAAATGATCGCGGCGAGCGGCATCATTGAAGCCTTTGAAGAAAATGTCACCGTTTCAACCCCGCTTCCGGGCCTGGTGACCGAAGTTCCGGTCAAGGTCGGCCAGCTGGTGAAAAAGGGCGACACGCTCTTTCAACTGGATCCTCGCGACATGCAATCCCAACTGCTGATTGCCGATGCCGCGATCGCCCAGGCGGAAGCCGCCATCAGTGTCGCCCAGGCCCAGCAGTCAAGAGCACAGGCGATGTTCGAGCGCCTGAACAAAATCCAAGACAAGCGGGCGATCATCGAGCAGGACCTGCAGTCGCGCAAAGATGATCTGACGGTCAGCGAAGCCCAGAGCGCCGGAGCACTGGCTCAGAAAAAAGCGGCGGAGGCATCACAGCAAAGCGTCAAGGTGCTGTTGGACCGGTTGACGGTGCGCGCACCCCGCGACGGTACCATTCTGCAACTGCGGATCCGCGCCGGCGAGTGGGCGGGCACCGATGCGAAAAATCCCTCGCTGATTTTGGGGCGAACCGACATACTGCAGGCGCGTGTCGATATCGACGAGCAAAACGCCTTGCGCATCCGCGACGGACAAAAGGCAGTAGCCCACATCAAAGGGGATCGCGACAATCCGATCACTCTCAAACTGGAATACATCGAACCATACGTCGTTCCCAAAACGAGTTTGACGGGAGCCAGCACCGAACGGGTGGATACCCGTGTTCTGCAGGTGATTTTCTCCTTTACCCCGCAGCAAGGCCAGAGAGTTTATGTCGGCCAGCAAGTCGATGTCTTCATCGAGGAATAGCCGCGCGCATCGGCCTTACAGGTGTTTCATGACCTTTGCCACTGCCGCTTCCGGTGTCAGGTGATGAAGCTCACGCAAGGTATCCGGCTTGCCGTGTTCGACAAACTCATCCGGCCATGCGATCCGTTCCACCGGCGTGTGAATTCCTGAATCGTGCAACAAATCGATCACGGCCGCACCGAAACCATTGAGCATCACATGGTCTTCAAAAGTGCAGAGGACCCGGCACTTGCCCGCATAATTTTTGATCACCTCGGCATCCAGTGGCTTGATGAAACGGGGATTGATCAGTGCGACCGAGCAACCTTTTTCCTCTAACAGAAGTTTGGTTTTTTCGGCCATCTCGAACATGTTGCCAAGACCGATCAAAGCCACGTCGGTGCCGTCGCTGACAACCTCCGCCCTGCCGATTTCAATTTTGCGGCGGGTGCTCGACACGGCCGTGCCGGCAATCGGCCCGCGGGGATAACGGATCGCGGTCGGCCCCTCGTCATATCCGGCCATGAAATGCAGCATGTCGACGAACTCGGATTCATCCTTCGGCTGCATGAGGATCAAGCCCGGCACGTGGCGCAGGTAACCGATGTCAAACAAACCATGGTGCGTCGGCCCGTCATCGCCTGAAAGTCCGCCTCGGTCCATGCACAGGCGGACGGGCAGGTTTTGCAGGGCGATGTCATGAATGATCATATCGTAGGCGCGCTGCATGAAGGTGGAATAGATCGCCAGAAACGGCCGGATACCACGTGTGGCCAGCCCGCACGCAAACAACGCAGCGTGCTCCTCGGCAATGCCGACATCGTAGTAGCGTCCTGGCAATTCGTTTTTGAAAATGTCCAGCCGCGTGCCCCCGGGCATGGCTGCGGTGATCGCGACGATTTTTTCATCGGCTTTGGCAAGGTCGGTCACGGTTCGTCCGAAAATTTCCGAAGCAGTCGGCGGCCCCCCGGCCGAAGTGGAGCCATCCTCGATGTTGTAGGATCCGAGTCCGTGAAACTTCCCTGGATTCGCGATAGCCGGCTCGTAGCCGCGGCCCTTTTCGGTAATGATATGGAGCACCACAGGTTCGTTGACGGTTTTCAGATGCTCGAATGTTTTCACCAACAGGCCGACATCATGACCGTCGATCGGCCCGTAATAACGCATGCCGAATTTCTCGAAAAGGACGTTGGGGAACAACAAATTCTTCGCGCCCTCCTCGACCTTGTGGGCAAGATTGCGCACCGCCTTGCCGGCGATTTTCTCCACAAAATTGGCGGCCTTGTTGCGCACCGTCGCATAGGTCGTGTGGGTTTGCAGGGCGTTGAAGTACTTGGCGATGGCGCCGACGTTTTTATCGATCGACCACTCGTTGTCATTGAGAACCACGATGAATTTTCGTGACGTTTCCGCGATGTTGTTCAGGGCCTCGAGGGTTGGGCCGCAGGTGAACGCGGCATCACCCGCCACGGCGATGACATGGGAATCCTCCTTGAGCAGGTCGCGAGCCGCCGCCATGCCCAGTGCGGCGGAAAGACAGGTTCCGGCGTGACCGGCACCGTAGCTGTCATGCTCTGATTCCGAGCGCAACAGGAAACCGTTGAGCCCCTTGTAAGTGCGGATCGTGTGGATTTTTGATGCACGGCCTGTCAGCATCTTGTGAACGTATCCCTGGTGGGCGACGTCGAAGACCATCTTGTCGTGTGGCGTTGAAAACACCCGGTGCAGCGCGATGCTGAGTTCGACCACACCCAGGTTCGGCCCGAGGTGACCGCCGGTTTTGGATAGCGATGTGATTAGCGAGTGCCGGATTTCCGCAGCGAGCAGGGGCAACTGCGAATCAGAGAGTGCTTTCACATCCTCTGGCGAGTGAATTCCGGACAACAGCGGGCCGAGCGCGGGTGGTTCAGAAGAGGCTGATGGTGTCGTCATCGGGATCAATTTCCGGCTGTGCCGGCGGCGGAGGTTGGCACAGTTTCCCACCAGAGGCTAGCACGTTTTCATTTTCTTCCCGTATCGCCAGCTTCTCCAGCCTTTGCCTGGCGGATTGAAGAAAGGCGTCGCAACTGCCAAGCAATAGACTGCCGCGCTCGTAGCGGGCAATCATGTCTGATAGGGTCAAGGACTCGTTTTCCAAGGCGTCGACGATCTGTCCGATTTCACCCAGAGCCGATTCAAAATCGAGGTCTGCCGCACTGGTTTCTTCTTTCTTTCGAGGCATGACTTTCCGTTCTCACTATTCGAGCGCACGCAGCGGCTGGTTGCTGTAGTAGACCATGTCCATTCCCAACAAGCCGGCCCGGTAGCGGAAGCGGTTCGAAATCCCCAATAATTTGGGGTCTTTTTCAAACACGGTCACTCCCTGGGGTTGTGTGGAAAAGTAAACGCGTCCATCGATGATTAGTGAAGTGAAGTCGCCAAATTGCGTGGTAATCTCACCGAGACTGCGGGTGCCGTGAGACGAGGGTGTCACCAGGATTCCCACGATCGGGGTTTTCAGATTCGCCGCCGCATCTTCCAGGGACTCGAAGCCCTTGATTTTTTTCGGCAGCCAGATCGACACGCGGTCGGCATACCATGCCACCGCCCAGGGTTGGTCACTCACAACGATCTGGTTTTTTTTTACCATGTTCTGTTGATCATAATAGGTGTTCAGTACCGTCGGGAAATAGGGGGGCCACTGGGGGAATCCTTTATCACCCCGCAACAAGCCAAAGCGGGCCATGTTGTAAGAGCCTAACAACAACGGTACCGCACTTAAGATGACGAGGACGAAGTAATTCGCGTTGCGCAATATAGGAGTGTTCGCCACCACTTCAATCCGACTCCACAGGATTGAAATCAACGCAAGACCGTAGGCGGTCATGATCGGCGCGAAAAGGATGTGAATCTGGTTCGAGTGCACGCCTTTGGACGAAACTCCGAAAATCGACATGCCGAACGCGGCGAACACCCACATCAACAGTATCCCCCATCGAAACCGGGCGATGGGCTGCCGCTTGAAGGGATGCAGCAAGGCAAGAAAAAAAACGGGGGCCGCGAAAATCGATCCAAGAAACGGCAGGATGTCGGTGCCCTGGAGGATGGTGATGCGGATGATTTTCATGAACAAACCGTCGAGACGCAGGTTCGAATCTTCCGAAGAAAGCTCGGTCACCCGCATCGCCGAGTCCTCGCCATCACCCAGCCCGTTGTAGATCACCATGTAGGCCGTCCCCATCACCGACCCGCTCGATTGATAATTCCGATACATCGGATAGGCGCATAGCAGCAACGCGAGTGCGAGCACGAGGAGCGATACCAATCCGCGGGGACGGAAGGCAAATGCCGAGAAGATCAGATAACCGATCAGAATCCAGACCGTGATCCAATGAGTCAGAACCAGCAGAATCAAGCACAAACCGCCGAGCAATGCGGAAGTCATCGGTACGCGCCCCTCGTTCGCCATTTCAATGGCCCGATAGATGAAATACGTCGCCGAAGAAAACAGGAACAGCATGAACATCTGCGGCAGCCCGCTGAGCGAGAAATTCCACATCAACTCACAACAAAGCATCAGCAGTGCCGTAACCCCGGCGATTTTTCCATCAAAGATCCGCGAGATCAGCAGGTAGTTGACACCGATTGCCAGCAGGAAAAAAAGCGTGGCCACGCCGGCGACGACGCGGTCGAGATTGAAGATCATCTGGTCCTTCTGCATCTTCCATTTGTCCGCGTTCCCGGCGTCGATCACTTTAAAAACCGCGGCATTGACCAGCAGGTTCAATGGCGCGTGAAAGGTGTCGCGGAAATCCATGAAACTCGCACTCGCATCGGGCGCCTTCAGGCTCTGTTGATAGGCAATCGGACGAATGAATTTGGTCATTGATCCCTCGTTACGGGAGATTTGTCGGGCGATTTGCGCCTGATCCATGGCCTCGGGCGAATTCAACCCCCGAAAGAGCAGGAAAACGTTTCCAAATGTCAGGATGATCATTAACAGGAAAAACAATATCTTTCGCACCAGGGCAGGTGCGTAAATCGACGATGTGGATTCGTTGTTCATGGCAGTCGTAAAGTCAAAAGTGTCCGGAGTCCTTGAGTTTGCGCTGCAGGGTGCGCCGGGAAATCCCCAGCAATCCGGCAGCGACGGTTCGGTTGCCACCGGCTTTCGCCAGTGCCTCGCCGATCACTCGTTTCTCCAGCGCATTCAAATTCAAATCAGTGACCGTAGCAAGTCTGTTTTGCATTTCCTTTGCAACGGAATCATAGTCCGCCGCTTCTGTGGCCGCACGCCCTGTCAAAAAATCCGGCAGGTGCTCGACACCGATGGTATCGGCATTGCACATTACCACGCCATGCTCGATGGCTGTTCGCAACTCGCGCACGTTGCCGGGCCAGGAGTAGGAGCGCATGAGCCGCAGTGCCTCGCTGCTCAGCGACTTGGTGGGACGTTTGTTTTCCTTCGCGAATTCCTGCTGGAACGCTCCCGCCAACAAGACGATGTCCTCGCCGCGCTCGCGCAAGGGCGGCATTTCAATCCGCACCACGTTCAGACGGAAATACAAATCCTCGCGAAAGGTTCCGCTGTCAACAAGGCGGCGCAGGCTTTTGTTGGTCGCGGCAATGACCCGCACATCGACCTTGATCGGATTGTTAGACCCCACGCGTTCGATCGTTCGTTCCGAGAGCACACGCAGCAACTTCACCTGGGTGGAGGCATCGACCTCACCGATCTCATCGAGAAAAATCGTCCCGCCGTCGGCCTGCTCAAACCGCCCCAACCGGCGTTGCGCCGCACCGGTGAACGCGCCTTTTTCATGACCGAACAACTCGCTTTCCAACAACTGAGGCGACAATGCGGCGCAGTGAACGATGACGAACTTCGCCGCAGGACGACCCGACAACTGGTGGATCGTGTGGGCCACCACCTCCTTGCCCGTTCCGCTTTCACCCTCGATCAGCACAGTGGCGCGTGTGGGCGCGACTTGTTCAATGCGGTCGATTGTCGTCGCCAGCGCCGGTGATTTTCCTATCAGATTCTTCAGGCTGCGTTTTTCATCCACCACCTGTTTGAGTTCCCGGTTCTCTACCTCCAGCGAGCGCGAGCGGAGTCCGCGCTTGAGCAGCATGTCGACCTCGTCGAGATTGAGCGGCTTGGTCACGAAGTGCCAGGCACCGCGACGCATCGCTTCCACGGCGGAGTCGACGGAACCATAGGCTGTCATCATCACTGCCAGCGGCGGATGGGGCAGCGCCAAGGCCACGTTCAACACATCCATGCCGCTGTCGCTGCCGAGGCGAAGATCGGTCAATACGATGTCGACATTTTCATTCTGCAACACCGCCGTCGCCTCGGCGAGATTGGCGGCGAGAAACACATCAAAGTCTGCCTCCAAAGCCAGCCTGAGACCCTCGCGCGTGGGTTTTTCGTCGTCCACGATCAATAATACCGGTTGTCTGCTCATGGTGCCAAGTCGATGACATGATCCGGCTCGGGAAGCAGCCGGGCTTTTTGATTTTTCAGCGGCAGAAACAACGACACCCTGGTGCCGGCACCTTCGCGGCTTTCGATTTCGATTTCGCCGCCGTGTTCGCGAATGATGCGTCTAACGATCAACAGGCCCAAACCGCTGCCGCCTTCCTTGGTGGTGTGATAGGGTTCGAACAACGCCCCCATGTTTTCGCTGGATATGCCCACGCCGTTGTCGTGTATCTGAATCCGCAATTCGTAATCATTGCACAACATGCCTATCGTGATGCAGCCGCTCGCATCGCTCGGAATCGCCTGCGCGGCGTTGCGGAGCAGATTGTGAAAGACCTGTTGCATCTGCACGGCATCGAGTTCCATGACCGGAATGTCACTCGCAAGATCCAAGACCACCTGGATGCCCCTTTCGGCAAGTTCGGGTGCGAGCAACTTCAGCGTTTCGCGGCACAGTTCAACCACATCGACATTTTCCCGCCGCAAGGCCGAGGGTCGAATCGCCTGCAAAAACTGTTTCAAGATCAAATCGAGCCGCTGGATTTCCTGCCTCGCGGTTTGCAGGTGCCCCTCCAACTGCTGACGCTCCCCGGCTGGAAGTTTTTTGATTTTGCGGTCGAGCAATTGCAAGTGAATACCGAGCGAATTCAACGGGTTGCCGATTTCGTGCGCCACACCGGCGGCCAGCATGGTCAGAGCACCCAGGCGCTCCGATTCAAGCGCCGCTTCGGTCTCGGCACGGCTGCTGGTGACATCATTGACGATCATCACAAAACCAGACCGCACATCGAGGTCGTTGATCGGCGCCAGGTAAAAATGCAGGTAGCGGCGCTCCGGATAAAAAACCTCCATTTCCCTGCTGACCACGTTTGCCTGATCGATCATCGCCTGCCAGTCCATACCGCGGATCAACTCGCCCAGCTTCTTCCCGTGGGCATTGGCTGCATCCAGTCCAAAAAACCGGCACGCCGCACCGTTGAGAAAGGTGACCCGGCTGTCATTGCCCAACAATATCACTCCTTCGCGCAGGGCCTCGAAGACCTCGACAAAAAATCCCTTTTCCTTCAACAAGCGGTCGACAAGCGTCTGCACGACCTTGGGATCGACCCGATCGAGCTTTGACACCAACTTGTCCAAAAAACCTGGTTTCATTCCCGCGTTTGCCAAAGATATTCCATACCGTTATTGTCGCGCCATGTCAGACACCTTTGATCCCGTTCTCGTCATTTGCAGCTTTCCCGATTCCTTGTCGGCGCGACAGATTGGCACGGTCCTAGTGGAAAAGCAACTCGCGGCTTGCGTTAGTTTCGTGCCCGGCTGCACCTCCATCTACAGCTGGCAGGAAAAAATGACCGAATCAACGGAAACGCTGGCGTTGATCAAGAGCACGCAGGCATTGTTTTCCGAACTCGAAGCCACGATCCGGGCGCTTCATCCGTATGACGTCCCCGAAATCATCGGCATGCCACTGTCGCAGCTCTCGCATCCCTATCGGCAATGGATGAAGCGGCAACTTGCGAGTGAATGAAAAGCCCCGCAGGTTTGAGACATCCGCTTAGATGCATTTCACCAAGTAGGTGCCCGACAGGCTGAACCACCTCGAAGTGAATCAAGCGGTCGAAATTGCGGTCGACAATTTTGCCGAACGAGGGTATGTTTCCCTACTAGTCCAACGTCTTGGTTCCAGTGACCAGTTTCCCAGCATTCGACCGGTCAGCGCTGGAATGTCCCTCAGATCGTTAAAACTCGCCGCATCAAGCTGGATGACTGCGTTCTTTTGATCGTAGTTTTCCCGATTGTTATTTCAGAGCCGTGATCATCAGCCTTTGATTTCCAGCAGCATTTGCGCGTTTGAAGGAAATTTTTTCAGGAAATACGTAAGCCGCTCCATCGCCTCCAGAGGTTTGTGGCCGGAGAGACCGCGACGGATCAAGTGGATCTTGTGGAGCATGTGTTCCGGCAGCAGCAGCTCCTCGCGGCGGGTGCCGGATTTGAAAATGTCTACCGCTGGGTAGATGTAGTTCTCGGCGATCTTGCGATCGAGCACGATTTCCATGTTTCCGGTGCCCTTGAACTCCTGGAAGATCGCCTCATCGGCCCGCGAATTGGTCTGGATCAATGCGGTGGCGAGAATCGTCAGTGAGCCACCGCCGCGGGTGTTGCGGGCGGCGGCAAACAGGCGCCGCGGGGCGTCCAAGGCACCGACCATCACCCCGCCGGTGCCGATTCCCCTGCCCTGTTGCTGGCCGTTGTTGTTGTAGGCCCGCGCCAGACGGGTGATCGAATCCATGAGCAGGAAGACATGTTTGCCCGACTCGACAAGACGCTTCGCGCGCTCGATGGTCAACTCGGCGATGCGGCAATGATTTCGCGGATGTTCATCGTTCGAACTTGCGAAAATTTCCGCACCCGGCAGCGCCCGTTTGAACTCGGTCACCTCCTCGGGGCGTTCATCGACCAGCAGCACGATGAGGTGCAGATTGTCGTCCTCGCGGTTGCGCACCGATTCCGCGATATGCAAAAGAAGCGTGGTCTTTCCCGAACGCGGGGGAGAGACGATCAAGCCACGTTGCCCGCGCCCCACCGGAGCGACGATATCCAATACCCGGGTGGTGAAACGGTTCTGGTCGTTTTCGAAGGGAATGCGTTTGACCGGATTGATGGCTTTCAATTCGTCGAAATGCGGCTGTCTGCGTGCCTCATCGGGCGGGGCATCATTGACGCTGGTGATTTCCACCACCTGCGGTCCGCGTGGTCCGCTTTGGGCGACTGCTTTCAATACCACTCCGGGGCGGAGTCCGTAACGATTGATCAACTGGCTGCCGACAAAAGCATCGTCCCTGGCGAGTTCGAGATTTTTTTTCAAGCTGCGCAGAAACCCGCTTCCTTTCGGTGAGATCTCCAGCAAGCCTTCCACTTCGACACGCGGTCCGCTGAGCACGGCGGATTCGCGATCCGCATCCGCATCGGGTTTTGCCATCGCCGGGCCTTTTCCAAAAGGCCGGTTCTTCTGCTTGGCATTGTGATCGGGACGGTTTTTTTTGCCGTTGTGGAACTTGTTCTTATTTTTGAAATCATTTTGTGGCTGTGGCCGCTGAAAATTCTGCTGCTGTGACGGCGGAGCCTGCGGTTGTGGGGTGACCGCCTGTTGCGGTGGTGCGACAGTGGACGGCACTGGATCCACAGGGTTTGGCGGCGGCGCGGGAGTGTGCTTCACCACGACCGGTTCCGGTGCGGCGGGCCGGGCTGAGGGCGCGGCCACCACAGGTTTGTCATCCATCGCCGCTGTTGTGGGCTCAGCTTTTTTCTTGCGAACAACGCGCACTTTGGTGACGGCCTCGGAATCGGGCAGCGGCGCAGCAACCTCAGCTGTCTTGGTTTTGCGTGGACTGCTCGCCTTTTTGGCCGCTGTTTTTTTTGCAGCGGTTTTTTTTGCCGCAGTTTCAACACCGGAAACAACAGCCGCAGCCGCTTTTTTCACGGCACGTTTTTTTGCGGGTGGCTTGGCGGAGTCGTCGGAAATGGATTGAGATTTTTCGCTCATGAGTTTGAATAAAAATGTTAGGAATCCAACTGGTCAATGACGGTATCGGACAGTTCGAAATTGGTAAACACGTTCAACGTGTCGTCGTAGGCATCCAACTGGTCGTGCAGTTTCAGCACTTGTTTTGCCGTGGCGAGGTCTTCTATGACAACTGGTGTGCGTGGAATGGAAGTGAATTTTTCGGAAGTGAGTACAAAACCGCGGGCTCGCAGTTGTTCCGCCACCGGGGCCAGCAGCGTGGGCTGGGTATAAACGACGTGCTCGAATTCATCGGACTGCACATCATCGGCACCGGCGATGATCGCGGCCTCCATGATCGCGTCCTCTTCGGATGCCGAGGCAGCGAGTGTGACTTCGCCCTTGCGGTCGAACTGATAGGCCACCGATCCGGGGGTGGCGACACTGCCGTTGTTTTTGAAAAAAATGGATCGCAGGTCCGCTGCGGCGCGATTGAGATTGTCTGTTGCAACCTCGATGATGAAAGCAATGCCTGAAGGCCCGTAGCCTTCGTAGGTGACCTCCTGGATGAGCGCGCCGCCGAGTTCTCCCGTGCCTTTTTTCACTGCGCGGTCTATGTTCTCCCGGGGCATGGAAACCGCCCTGGCGTTTTCAATCGCCGTGCGCAGGCGTGCATTGAGCAAAGGATCCCCTCCGCCGGAGCGGGCGGCGAGAGCGATTTCGTGGGCACACTTGGAGAAGACCCTGCCTTTCACGGCATCGACCCTGGCTTTGATGTGCTTGACCTTGGACCATTTGTTATGACCGGCCATGGAAAATAAAAAACATACTGGGTGTTTGAACTGGTTCCCCTGCTTTTGTAAAAAAAGCAAACGCAACAATTGAACGGGACGTAAGCATAACGCCCTGCGGCAATAGAGTAGTGAACAACAGTGCCTCTACGGAACATTGCACCCGTCGTTTCCGCATGTGGGGATGAACGAAGCGCGCTTACGAGCGCATTATGGTTCACACTTCAGTCGATGGCAACAGTTTTTTTTGTGCAATTTGCCACAAGCTCGGAAGAAATGAATGCTATGTATGCTTGACTTGCCACGTTCCCTCTACTGAATTGGAGTCGGTCATGTCACGCAGCGAAAACAGCTTATCCGACTTCCACAGGGAGATGATTCAGTTCAATGAATTCGCGACAAGCACAAAGGTCATCGAAAAGGCGTTTCCGGGTCAGACCATACCGATGTATGTCAATGAGTTCTGGACGGCAAAGCAGCGGGCCGCCCATTCCCTTCACGAAATTTCCTACCGGGCCTGCTTCAAGCCGCAGTTGCCGCGGTTTTTCATCGAACGATTCACCAAGCCGGGCGAGAAGGTTTACGATCCGTTCATGGGTCGTGGCACGACCTTGATTGAAAGCGCCCTGCTTGGAAGGAAACCTGTCGGTTGCGATGTCAATCCCCTGGCCGCCTTGCTGTGCATGCCACGCCTGAATGTGCCCGATGCGATTTCGGTGCGGCAACGCTTGGAGGAAATCCCCATGGACATGGCCACTGAAATCCGTGAGGACCTGCTGGCGTTTTATCATCCGCAAACGCTTTCCGAGCTTTGCGCGCTGCGCAGTTATTTTCTGGAGCGGCAGGCGAGCGGCACTCTGGACAATGTGGACGCATGGATCCGCATGACCGCCACCAACCGCCTCACGGGCCACTCCGCCGGATTCTTTTCGGTCTACAGCCTGCCCCCCAACCAGAGCGTTTCGATCGCCTCCCAACTGCGCATCAATCAAAACCGCCAGCAGGTCCCGCCACAGCGCGATATCAGCGCGATCATTTTGAAAAAAACCAGTGCGCTGTTCAAAGATCTGACAACGCAGCAACGAAAGCACCTGCAAAGTGCCGGCTCAGCTGCGCAGTGCATCACTTCGAACTGCGCCGAAACACCGGACATTGCCGATGACAGCATCGCCCTGGTAGTGACCTCCCCGCCCTTTTTGGATATCGTGCAATACGATCAGGACAACTGGCTGCGTTGCTGGTTCAACGGAATCGATGCGAATGCCGTGCCGATCTGGCAACTGCGCAGCGCGGAAAAATGGCAAGCGGCGATGAGCGGTGTGTTTCAGGAACTGCATCGCATCGTGGTTCCGCAGGGCATCGTTGCATTCGAAGTCGGCGAGGTCAGAAAAGGCCGGATCCTCCTCGAGGACCTTGTCATTCCCGCAGCAAACCAGGCTGGATTCATTCCGATCGCCGTATTGATCAACGATCAGGAATTCACCAAAACATCACAGTGTTGGGGTGTGGACAACGCCAGCAAGGGCACCAACACCAACCGGATCGTGATTCTGCAAAAGTGTTAGATCACAAGTCCTCGTCATGGTGCCCGCCCGAAACAGGATCTCCCGAAAAAACAATGCAGCGTTCCAAATCGGCATCACCGGTGAGACGCGAGCCGGGCCACAAGACAGAGTCCCTGACCACCGCGCCCGCGGGCACCACGGCATCCGGGCCGATCACGCTCGACACCACCACTGCGGAGGGATCAATGCGCGCCGAAGCGTGGATCATCGGACCGATACCCGAAATCCGGTGCGCCGCGAGGTAACTCTCCCGATCGCCGAGATCAAACCACTGGCCTTCATCCAGCACCACCGCGCCGAGTCGGTTTTGCGAGGCGAGTTGCAGGAAAGCGGGGATCACCGAAACCACCGGATCATCCGGCAAGCAATCGAGCACACCGGCATTCATGCAATACACACCGCTGAAGACGTGGGTTCCCGTCGCGCGCGATAGTTTTTCGCGAATATCAATCACCCGGCTATGGGATTCATCAACCGCGATGTGTCGAGACACCCCATGGGAACGCAGCGCCAGCGTTGCCGGCAGGCCGGAAGCGAGATGAGCGGCGATCAACACTTCGAGATTCATGGAAGAAAAGATGTCGCCATTGTGAACCAGCACATCCTCATCGCCGATCCATTGACTGACATTGCGCAGTGCCCCGCCGGTATCGAGCAGCAAAGGTTCGTGAAACAATCGCAAGGTGGTGTCATCGAGGAACGCCTGCTCGACCATTTCGCCATTCCCGGCACGTTCGCCATTGATTTCCCAAAACCTAGCACCGATGCCCCGCATGGGCTCCTTCCAGACTCCGGGCAGGTGGTGGGTATTGATTGAGAAATCCCCCATACCCAGATCGCGGCATGCCTGCCAGGCATGGCGAATGAGCGGTTGGTGAAAAAACGACACCAGCGGTTTGGGTACGCGATCCGTCAAAGGTCGCAACCTTGTCCCCAGTCCGGCACCCAGAAAAAACGCCTTCGTCACGGCCGATATATGGACAGGCATGATGGAGTTGGCGAACATTTTTCTTTTCCCTGTGTCGAATTCGGACTTCACACGTTGCTGATTTCCGCTCATGCTGCGCTCATGAGCGACACCGCCATCATGATCGCCGGCACCGGCAGTTACGTTCCCGAAAAAATACTCACCAATGTGGAATTGGAAAAGCGGATCGAAACCAGCGATGAATGGATCACCACGCGCACCGGCATCAAGGAACGTCGCATCGCGGCCGACGACGAGTTCACTTCGCACATGGCCACCAAGGCCGGCTTAAAAGCCCTGGAACAAGCAAATCTCGCGCCGGAGGATGTTGAACTGATCATCGTCGCCACCATCACGCCCGACACCTTCACGCCGGCGACGGCGTGCTACGTGCAGCAAAACATCGGTGCCCGCAAGGCAATCGCCTTCGACATTTCCGCCGCGTGCTCGGGATTTCTTTATTCGATGGAAATCGCCCGCAACTTGATTGCCGGAGGCACGGTGAGCAACGCACTGATCATCGGTGCGGAAAAACTTTCCGCCTTCGTGAACTGGAACGACCGTGGCACGTGCATCCTTTTCGGTGATGGTGCCGGAGCGGCGGTCTTGCGCAAAGCCCTGCCTGGCGAGGGACGGATCCTTGCCATGGATCTTGGCACCGACGGATCACTGACCCACCTGCTCAACATCCCCGGCGGAGGATCAGCGATCCCGACCACCAAGGAAAACGCCGACGAGCAACTCGCCACGCTGGCCATGCTCGGCAAGGAGGTTTTCAAACATGCCGTCAATCACATGAAACAATCGGCGGAGAACGTGATCAGCCGCGCGGGATTGCAGGCTGCCGACATCGCCTGCGTGATTCCGCACCAGGCGAATTTGCGGATCATCGATGCCATCGCGGATCGACTCGAAGTCGGCAACGACAAGGTTTTTGTCAACCTGCACAAGTATGGCAACACCTCCGCCGCGGCAGTGGCGATCGCGCTTGATGAAGCCCATCGATCAGGGGCCTTCGTGCGCGGTGACAACATCGTTCTGGTTGTCTTCGGCGCCGGCTTGACCTGGGCCGCCGCAGCCATTCAATGGTGAGCACTCCGCGTGCATTGCCACACCTGAAACGCCCCGCCGGCGCCCGCCGGATCGATGGCGTGCCGATCTCCGGGAGACTCGTGATCGGCAAAAGGGCTGAGAAAACCCGCCTGTGTCTGCAACTGTTGCACACCGACAAATGATTCACTCCAGGCCATGAGGTCGGAAAAATTCACATCTGCGGTCAGATCCTGAAGTCCGATGTTTTGATAGATCCCGGCACCTTCGATCCGTTGGTGGGCGAGATAGGCGCGGATCGTTCCCTTCGGTCGACGCTGATAGAGCTGGTGGGCTTCGGCACCGTAGTCGATTCCAAGCATCGCGCCACCGCGCCAAGAGGCCATGAGTTTCTCCAACCATGTTTGCACACTTTGATGGACCTCCACCCGCTGCCCCGCTGTGAACGGAACCCGCCAAACAGTCGAATCCGGCAGAACAGCGACGGGCCGCAGCGACTCCGCAATCAATCCCTGCCCGTTCACACCAACATACAACTCCTGCCAATTGTCGGCGGATTTCTCGAAGATCCGCACCGGAAAGGCATCGAAAAATTCGTTCGAATAGAGACAAGCCCTGCCATCGCAGTCGGACAGCGCTTGTTCAACAGTCCGATGCCAGCGCGCATGACCCAGCCCGCGGCGGTTCTTCTGCACATTTTGCAAATTCGGCGATGACTCGACAAGCAGGTGGCGCGAACGCCAGCGGGTTGTCATCGGCAGGTGCCGCCAAACCTGCTCGGCCAGTTTCCCGCTGCCCGGGCCCAGTTCGATCAGCGTGCGGCATCCGTTGGACTTCATCGCCGCCGCCGCCCATGACGCGACCGCCGCCGCCAGAGCCGGCGAAATTTCCGCCGTGGTGGTGAAATCGCCGCGTCCGCCGACGGTGGAAATACTACGTGAATAGTAACCGCTGCTCTGGTCATGCAGCGACTGGTCCATGAACGATTCAAAGGAAACCCCTCCGCCGTTTTCCCTGAAAAGTCGTTTCATTGCCGAATGGATCAGGCCAGCACGGGATCATCCAGCAGGTCGGCACGGCGCAGCAAAGGCTCCAGTGACGGATCGCGGCCCATGAAACGGCGATAGAGTTCATCCGCCGGCGCGGAATTGCCCTTGCTGAGGATGTGCTCGCGGAAGTCGCGCCCGGTCTGCGGATTGAGAATGCCTTCCTTTTCAAAACGCGTGAAGGAATCGGCATCGAGCACCTCCGCCCATTTGTAGGAATAGTATCCCGCCGCATAACCAGTGGGAGAACTGAAGAGATGGTTGAACCGACGTGACATGCCCGGGGTTTCGGTTTTCAACGCCACCCGGTACTCAGCGAGAATCCCGCGCTCCACCGCATCGAGGTCCTTGCCGCGGTAGCGGTCCGGATGCATGTGCAGTTCCAGATCGAGTTTGCCAAGCGCGAGCTGCCGCATGAATGTCGTGGCACTCATGTAGTTTTTCGCGGCGATCATTTTCTGATACACCGCCTCGGGAATCGGCTCGCCGGTCTGGTAATGTTTCGCGAACAAGTCCAGCGACTGGCGCGACCAACAGAAATTCTCCATGATTTGCGAAGGCAGTTCCACAAAGTCCCAAGGCACGTTGGTGCCCGCCAGCGACTTGACTTCCACGTCGCTCAGCAGACCGTGGAGCAGGTGGCCGAACTCATGGAAGATCGTCTCGACCTCGGAATGGGTCAGCAGGGCGACCTGGCCATCCACCGGCGGACTCATGTTGCCGATGATCAGGCCGAGGTGCGGCTGGCGGTCCCGGCCGTCGCGCGGTGGCAGGCCGAGCTCCAATGCGTTCATCCAGGCACCGCCGCGTTTTGATTCGCGCGGATGCCAGTCGGCATAAAACGAACCCAGATGCCCGCCGCTGCTGCGGTCGCGCAGTTCGTAGAACGTCACTTCAGGATGCCACACTTCGATCCCGTCCTCCGGAGCGTTCTCCGATCTACTACCTTTATCGTAGTAAATGCAATCAAGCTCGACGATGTCAATGCCGAAAATCATGCCTGCCAGGTCGAACATGCCGGCCATGACCCTGTCCACAGGGAAATACGGGCGCAGGATTTCGTCATCGAGGTCGTAATGTTCCTTGCGGCGTTTTTCCGACCAATAGGCGAGCTCCCAGGGTTCCAGCCCGTCGCATGCGCTGGTTTTTCCCGCTTTGTAGTCGCAGAGTTCCCGGTATTCGCGCAGGAAAGCGGCGTGGATCCGGTCGTGCAGGTCTTCAACAAAAGACAGCGCGGTGTCGCCATTCTTGGCCATACGCCGTTGCAGAACCAGGTCCGCGAAATTTTTCCGCCCCAGCAGTTGCGCCTTTTCATTGCGGAGTTCGAGAATTTTCCAGACGTTTTCGCCATTGTCGTAAGGCTCAACGGCAGCAACCTTGCCCGCAGCCTCCCAGAAGGAGCGGCGCAGCGAATCGTCGTCCGCATGCTGCATCACCGGAAACATCGAAGGCTGCTGCAGAGTGAAGCGCCAGGAGGGTTTTTCCCGCGTGGCAAGGCCCTTGGCAATGGCGTTGGAGAGCGCCGAGGCCATCGCCGATGCAGGCAGGCCGGAAAGCCGGGATTCCTCGGTGATCACGATGTCCCATGCATTTGTCGAATCCAGGACTTTTTCGGCATACTGCTTGGTGATCTGCGACAACTCCGCGTCGATCCCGGCGATCCGCTGTTTTTTGTCCGCTGGCAGGTCCGCCCCGCTCTGGATGAAATCCATCATCGTTTCCTCGACGTGACGGCGTTGTATGAACGATAGACCGTGTACCGCATCCGAAGTGCCGACAGCTTTCAGCACCCGCCACAGTTGTTCATTGAGCGGAATCGACGAATAGAAAGCGGAAACCTCGGGCAGCATCTTGTTCATCGCCTCGCGCTGGGCCGGTTCGTCAGCCACCGAGTCAAGGTGCTCCAGCCTGCCCCAGGCGCGATTGAGGGTCACCGAGGCGTTTTCCAGGGCATGAAATGTGTTCTCATAACTTAAAGAGGACTCCTCAAGCTCACAAATCCGGTCGATGCCGGTCTTCGCCTCGTCCAAGCCTTTCTTGACATCGGCCTCCACCGCCTCCGGAACCAGGGTGGACCAACGAACGTGAAATCGGGAATCGTTAAACGGATGCATGGGCAAAAACTACCCAGTCGCGCGGCAAAGGCAAACAGGGAATGCGTCAAGTTTCGGCGTGCCTCGTCGCGACCGGCATCGTCAAACAACAGACTGTCCCTGTCATTGTTTGACGGCATGCGCCACTGCCGCTAGCATGACGTCGCATGCACACATCGGAAATTCGTCAAATTTTCTCGCCAACTTCGCCAGCTTTTGCCGACTCCTCTGATAGTGTCTGCCATTCTTCGAGAGCATGAACCTTCACAATGACATTCCGAAACACATTGCCATCATCATGGACGGCAACGGTCGCTGGGCGAAAGCCCATGGTCTGCCCCGCGCTCAGGGTCACAGGGCCGGGGCAGAATCCGTGCGCGAGGCGATCGATGCTTGCAAGGAACTCGGCGTTTCGTATCTCACCCTCTATGCCTTTTCCTCCGAGAACTGGAGCCGTCCACCTGCGGAAGTCTCGGCGCTGATGGTGCTGCTGGAACGATTCCTGGAATCGAAAGTGGATGACCTGATGAAGCAAGGCGTGCGCCTTCGGGCGATCGGCCAACTGGATCGCCTTCCGGCCAAAACCCGCGCCATGCTCGACAACGTCATCGCCAAAACCGCGGGTAACGACCTGCTCACCTTGGTTCTCGCCCTGTCCTACGGCTCGCGCGAGGAAATCACCGAAGCCGCAAAAAAAATCGCACTGATGGTGGCCTCGGGAGAGATTGCCGCCAATGAAATAACGCCGGATTTTTTCGGTTCGCAGCTCCATACCTCGGGTTTACCCGACCCCGATTTACTGATCCGCACTTCAGGAGAAATGCGCGTGTCCAATTTCCTGCTGTGGCAGATCAGCTATGCCGAGATGGTCATTGTGGACAAATTCTGGCCCGACTTTCGCCAGGGGGATGTCTTCGCGGCGGTGAAGGAATACCAAAAACGTCATCGACGCTACGGGAGCGTCTAACAACTAATCCAGAGCAGCCCTGTAAGCCTCCGATTTGCTGATCACTGCCGCCCCGCTGGCTTCGGATTTTTTTGCCGCGTCCGCCAGTGGCAACGCGCCCCGACCGGTGCGGGTCTCGGGTTTCAGGCTGGTGACAAACGACAGCGCCAACCAGGAAAGAAGGAGCAGCGAGCTGAAAATTACGAAGATCGAAGATTTCATCAACGAATGTTAGAGTGTTAGGGAACGACCGCAGGCGCGGTGATGGAAAGCTTTTTTATCTGTAATGTAAAGAAAAATTGCCTATCTGCGCGCAATTTTCCAGGAAACATGTCCGGGGCGCGCCTAACGGAGGCGCATGTTGCGGTTCATCGCGAGGGTGAAATTTGAAGGGGCCGGGCATTACTTGCCTGCCTTTTTCGCCCAGGAATCCTTGAGTCCGACGGTGCGGTTGAATACCGGGGCAAGGCCCGGCTGGTGGTCCTTGCCGTCGGCGATGAAGTAACCCGTGCGTTCGAACTGGCAGGAATACCCAGCCGCCACATCCGCCAGGGCCGGTTCGATTTTTGCCTTGGTCACACTGAGTGAATCAGGGTTCAACGCGCTGGCGAACCCCTCTTCCTCGCCGTCGGGGTCTTCGACAAGAAACAAACGGTCGTAGAGTCGGACTTCCGCATCCCGACCGGTTGCGACATCGACCCAGTGGATGGCCGCGCGGCATTCCACGCCCGCCGGCGCATCGGCCCCGGCGGTGCCTTTGAGAAGCTCACAGCGCAGCAGCACGACCTCGCCTTCGCTGTTTTTATCACAAGACAGGCAACGGATGATGTCGCCGCCGCGAAGTCGCACATGGCGGCCCGGACCAAGTCGATAGAACTTTTTCGGCGGGTCCTCCATGAAGTCGCCCGCCTCGATCCAGATCTCGCGGCCGTACGAAATGCGGCGATTGCCCATTTCAGGACGTTCGGGATGCCATTGCAGCTCGGCATCGATCCGCTCGTCTGCATCAACATTTTCCAAAACAAGCTTCAACGGTTCCAGCACCGCCATGTGTCGCGGCGACTCACGATTCAGATGACCGCGTACTTCGAACTCCAACAAATCCATGCTCGTCGTGCCGTTGAACTTGGTGATGCCGATGTGCGTGCAAAAATTCCTCACCGCCTCGGCCGGGTAGCCGCGACGACGGATTCCGGAAATGGTGAGCAGACGGGGATCATCCCAACCATTCACGTGCCGGTCGCGCACCAGTTGCAGGAGTTTGCGCTTGCTCATCACGGTATAGGTCAGGTTCAGGCGGGCAAACTCGATCTGCCGGGGTTTCGAGGGAACGGGACAATGTTCGATCACCCAATCATACAGCGGCCGGTGGTTTTCAAACTCCAGCGTGCACAACGAGTGAGTCACACGCTCGAGCGCGTCTTCGAGCGGATGGGCGAAGTCGTACATCGGATAGATGCACCATGCATCGCCGGTGTTGTGATGTCGGGCGCGCATGATGCGATAAAGCACGGGATCACGCAGATTGATATTCGGAGCGGCCATATCGATTTTCGCGCGCAACACCATGCTGCCATCCGCAAAATCCCCCGCCCTCATGCCGGCAAACAGAGCGAGGTTTTCCTCGGTCGGCCGATCCCGCCAGGGCGAAGGGGTGCCGGCCACGTTGATGTTGCCACGGCTTTCCTTCATTTGTTCATGGGTCTGCTCGTCCACATAAGCCAGCCCCTTGTTGATCAACGCCACCGCGCAATCATAATAAAATTCGAAGTAATCACTGGCAAAGTGCAATTCGTCCCACTCGAAACCCAGCCACTTCACATCCTCCTGAATGCTTTCCACATACTCCTGCTCCTCTTTCGATGGATTGGTGTCGTCGAAACGAAGATTGCACCTGGCGCCGATCGAGTGAAATTCCCGGGCGATTCCGAAGTTCAGGCAAATCGACTTCGCATGGCCGATGTGGAGATATCCGTTCGGTTCCGGCGGGAAGCGGGTGATCACGCTTTGATGTTTGCCACTTGCCAGGTCGGCCGTGATGATTTCGCGAATGAAGTCCGATTTTTTTTCCCCAGAGTCTGACATGACATGTTTCGCCACGACCATTCCGCGACGCGGCGGAAATTACGGTTGATTACTGGCAAAGAAAAGAACATTTCCCCGCAGCCAGCAGGATCGGCGAAAAAAAACTGCCGGAGCTCCCCAGCTCCGGCAGTCATTACCTATGAAAACCCAACCAGCCCCGGTCTTATAACCGAATACTCATCGGGAAACCTTCAATGAACTATCGTCCACACCACAGCTTGATCCAAAATCGCCGATGCGCAACAAATATTTTTGTCATAAACAATCAATTAGCAATTTTTCTTTTTGTAATAAGGAAAATTACAAAAAAAAAGTTGCTTGCGCGACCTGCCGGGAGCCGGTCCAATGCCGCAATTCTGAAAAACGAATGACAATCAGTCATCGTTGCGTCAACCACCAGGGCCTTTGATCAAGCTGATCCTGATTTTTCAATTCTGGGAAATCCACAATTCAGTCAAAAACGGCTGACATCAAGAAGGAGCAAGCAAGTGTTTCGGACTTTGTTCGTGCATGCTTTATGGAATTATTCAGCACAACTGACTCGGCTCTTTTCCACTTCACTCCGGGTGCTGGGGAGCAATTTCTCCTTGCCCGAGTGCATGAAATGGCGCATCAGTGCTGCATGACAGCTCACTTGCAGGATCTCTTTTCGTTTTTGCGTTTCGCCAGCGTTTCCACCGACTCGCGCCACACGGCGGATGTGCGCGACTGTGCGTCGTGGCTGCAACAAAAGCTGCTGTCGATGCGGCTTTCCGTGGAAACACACGAAACCGCCCGGCATCCCGTGGTGGTGGCGCGCAACGAACATCGTGCGGATCGGAAAACGGTGTTGATTTACGGGCACTACGATGTGCAGCCGGTCGACCCGCTCGAGTTGTGGCAGAGCAACCCTTTCGAACCGGAAATCCGCGAGGGAAAAATCTGGGCGCGCGGAGCAACCGACAACAAAGGTCAGATGCTGGCCCACGTGCTCGGCGTGGAGAAAACCCTGCGCGAACACGCCGCTTTGCCGGTGAACCTGATCTTTCTCTTTGAAGGGGAGGAGGAAATCGGCAGCCCCAACCTAGCACCCTTTCTTGAAAAACACCGCGAGGAGTTGCGTTGTGATGTCATTGCCGTTTCCGACACCGGCATGGTGGCGGCAGGCATTCCCACCATGGGATACGGACTGCGCGGTATCGCCTGTGCGGAAGTCACCTTGCGCGGCCCCAAAAGCGATTTGCACTCGGGCATCTTCGGCGGTGCTGTGGCCAACCCCATCACTGCTCTGGCGCGACTGGTGGCCAGCCTGCACGATGACAAGGGCCGCATTCAGATCCACGGATTTTATGATGACGTGCGACCGCTGGAAGCGTGGGAGTCCGAGATGTGGCGACAGATTCCCGGAGTCGCAGAAGCGGACTATCTTCGTTCGACCGGATCGCCCGCGGTCTTCGGCGAAGACGGATACAGCTCTGCCGAGCGCGTTTGGGCGCGTCCGACCGCCGAGCTGAACGGGATCGGCGGCGGCTACCAGGGCGAAGGGTCGAAGACCGTGCTTCCTGCGAAGGCGTTTGCGAAGTTTTCCTTCCGGTTGGTACCCGACCAGGATCCGCGGGACATTTTGGAAAAAGTCGAACGGCATTTCCGGGAACACTGTCCGCCGGGCGTGCATTGCGACATCGAGATCGGCCACGACGGCAAGCCCTACCTTGCGGACCCGCATTCCGCGGACGGCAAGGCCGCGCAGCGAGCCTTACACAAGGCCTTCGGGCGGGAAGCGGTATTGATTCGCGAAGGGGGAAGCATTCCCATCATCCAGTCGTTCCGCGAAATCCTTGGAGCCGACACACTCCTGCTCGGCCTGGCCCTGCCGGATTGCCGGATCCATGCCCCGAACGAAAATTTCCCGGTGGAAAATTTCGAAACGGGAATCCTTCTGAATCAATTTTTGTTAGATGAGCTGGCGAATGCCTAAGCCAGGATCTCCTTGACCAGGCGCGCCGGCAGAACCCCGGTCAGGCGGTTGTCGAGGCCCTGGTATTTGTAGGCAAGTCGTTGGTGGTCGATCCCCAACTGATGCAAAATCGTGGCGTGCAGATCGCGGATGTGCATCGCACCGGAAGTGATGTTGAACGACATCTCATCGGTCTCGCCATAGTTGAATCCCGGTTTGATGCCGCCGCCCGCCATCCAAATCGAAAAGGCGCGCGGATGGTGGTCGCGACCGTAGTTGGTGGCCGACAACGCACCCTGCGAATAGGTCGTGCGACCGAACTCGCCGCCCCAGATCACCAGGGTGTCATCGAGCATGCCCCGTTGCTTCAAATCCTGAATCAGACCGTAGCTGCCCTGGTCGATGTCGCGGCATTGCTCGCGGATGTCATGGGGCAGGTTGCCGTGCTGGTCCCAGCCGCGGTGGAAGATCTGCACAAAGCGCACGCCGCGTTCGAGCAATCGGCGCGCCATCAGCGTCGAACTCGCAAAGGTGCCGGTTTTTTTGGAGTCGGGACCATAAAGATTGTAGGTCGCCTCGGTCTCCTTCGACAGGTCGGCCAGTTCCGGCACGCTGCTTTGCATGCGGAATGCCATTTCATACTGCTGGATGCGGGTCTGGATTTCCGGATCGCCGACCAGCTCGTAGGACTTCTGGTTCATCGTCGACAAACCATCGAGCATCTTGCGGCGCAGTTCGCGCGGCACGCCCGGTGAATCCTGCAGAAACAAAACCGGATCGCCCTTGGAACGCAACGCCACCCCCGCGTGTTTGCCGGGCAGGAAAGCGGAACCCCAGAGGCGCGAGGAAATCGCCTGAACGTTGGAACCCGGATTCGAATGGCTGGCGTGGAGAACCACAAAGGTGGGCAGGTCCTTGTTCATCGAGCCGAGACCATACGACATCCATGCGCCGATCGACGCCTTGCCGCCGACCATGTTGCCGGTGTACATCAACTGGTTGGCCGGCTCGTGATTGATCGCATCGGTGTGCATGGAACGGATCACGCAAATGTCGTCGGCCATCTTCGCCGTCCATGGAAGGATTTCAGAAATCCAGGTGCCATCCTTGCCGTGCTGGGCGAATTTGAAAATCGAGGGCGCGGAGGGAAACTTCGACTGACCTGCGGTCATGCCCGTCAAGCGCTGTCCGGATGCCACAAGAAAATCCTTGAGGTCCTTGTTGAACTCCACCTTTGGTTTGTAGTCGTAGATATCGAGCTGCGAGGGAGCGCCGATCATCGAAAGATAAATCGCCCGTTTTGCCTTCGGCGCGAACTGGGCCAGGGCGGGTGGAATCTCGCCCGTGGCGGAGCCCATCGCCTCCTCGCCGAGCAGGGATGCCAAGGCCGCATAGCCCAGGCCGGTGGCGTTTTTGCGGAAGAAATGCCTCCGCGTCAGCGATGAGTTGAAAAGTTCAATGTCGTTCATGGCAAATAGTTGTTAGGGTTATCGGGGATTTATTTCGTCAGCGCCTCGTCAAGATTGAAGATCGAACTGGCCACCAGGGTCCATGTAGCCAGTTCCGCAGGGGCGAGTTTCGGGTCGGACTTCGATTCACCTACGCTGATCACCTTGACGGCCTCGGCTTCATTTTTTCGATAGAAAGTCTCCGCATCCTGCCGCAACGCCTCAAACGTTTTGATCTCGTCGGCGGTCAGTGCGCGACCCAGCAGCAATTGGCTGATGGAGTTGAATCGCGCGTTCCCATCCGAACCGATGCTGATCGTATTGGCCGCCAGTTGCCGGAATGCCTCTACAAACTGGGGGTCGTTGAGCGTGACAAATGCCTGCAACGGAGTGTTCGTCCGTTCGCGGCGGACGCAGAACACCTCGCGGCTGGGTGCATTGAGGATCTCCATCGATGGATTGGGCGCGGTGCGTTTCCAGATCGTGTACATCGAACGCCGATAGAGATTCTCGCCCTTGTCCTGCACGTAATTCTTCGTGTTGGATTCATTCATCGCCACCGCTTCCCAGATGCCTTCCGGCTGGTAGGGTTTCACCGAAGGACCGCCGACTTTGTTGACCAGCAACTTGGATTGCAGCAAAATGGAATCGCGCAACGGCTCCGCTTCCAGGCGGAAGCGCGGAGCGCGGGCGAGCAAACGATTGAGCGGGTCGCGCTCCATTTTGTCCGGGCTCGCGACAGCGGACTGACGATAAGTGGCGGATGTCACCATGAGTTTGGCCATGTGGCGGTAGTCCCATCCCGAATCCATGAACTCCACGGCGAGCCAGTCGAGCAGTTTCGGATGGGTGGGGCGGGCGCCCATCACGCCGAAGTCCTCCACGGTTTCGACAATGCCGGTGCCGAAAATGTATCCCCAAAGCCGGTTCACTGTCACCCGGGCCGGCAGCGGATTGGTTTTTGAAACCAGCCATTGACCGAGACCGAGGCGGTTTTTCGGCATCGAATCCGTCATCTGTGGCAGCGCTTTCGGCACACCGACACCGACTTTTTCTCCTTTATCCATGTAGGAACCGCGGACCAGCATGTGGGCAAAAGGTTCCAAATTGGGTTTCTCCTCCATGATCAAAGTCACCGCACCATTGCCCTTGAGCTTTTCCTTTTCCGCAAGCGCGGCGGTCTGTTTTTCCTTGGCGGATTTCAACACTGGATCGAAGCTGTTCAGGTAGGTTTGATAAAGCGCCTCGGTTTGCTCCAGCGTTCGTTTTTCCGCTGGCACGGCGAGCAAATTGGTGATCGGAGTCCTGCTGGCCAGCGCGGCGACATCGGCGGCACTGAGCAGTTTGTTGTATATGCGCAAATCCTGAAGTGCCGTGGCACCCTGGATGTTCGTGCCACCCGATCGCGCGCCAATGGTGAACGGTACTGACGTCTGAATGTTGTCGCCAACGGCTTTGACCGTCGGCGTGCTGGCGGCGGGCTTGCCGTCCACATAGAGCGTGAGAACCTGGTCGGACGGCTTGCCGCCGTCGAACGTGACAGCGACATGATGCCACTGGCCGGGAGTCAATGCGTCATTGGCAACGATTTTTGTCGCCTTGTCCTGCCACGCATCGATGACATGAACAGCGGGCTTGCCGGCTTCCAACCAGAAATCCCAGCCGCGATAGTTCTCCTTTTCATTCATTCGCGCAAACACGGCACCGGCCGGCGCGCCTTCGACGTAGATGAAAGTGGCGTAGCTGAACGAATCGGTGCGTTTGAAATTCGCGACATCGCCCACCGAAATCACCTGGGTGTTCACGAGCAACGCCTTGCCGCCGGGTCCATCACGACGCTGCACGGCCGCAGGGTTTTCGTAGGGCTTGCCGAGCAAGGTGCCGCGGATCGGGCCTTCCGCCTCATTGAGCGGCAGTTGCACCACCAACGACGGGTCGGGCGCATCTGCGGCAGCCGCAGGCTGGGAGGCGAGCCATTTTTCAAAATCGGGACGCGCGTTTTTGGCGCGGTCGACGACATTTTTTTCATAATCGGCCAGCTCCTTGTCGAGTTGCTCAACCCGCGAGCGATCCGCGAAAGTGGTCGCGAAAATGTTCGGCGGATGCTGGCCGTTGTTGCCGTCAAGCGCCGACATCGGCGTGTTGCGGAAAAACGCGCTGAGCTGGTAAAAGTCCTTCTGATTGACCGGATCAAACTTGTGATCATGGCATTGCGCGCACTGCGTGGAAAGGCCCAGCCAGATGGCTGAAGTGGTGGTCACGCGGTCCGCGGCGTAGATCGCATCGTATTCTTCGGGGATCGCACCACCTTCACCGGTGGTCGGCAAACAACGGTTGAAACCGGTGGCGACCTTTTGATCGAGGGTCGCATTGGGCAGGATGTCGCCGCCCATTTGTTCGATGGTGAACTGATCCCAGCGCATGTTGCTCTTGAACGCATTGATCACCCAGTCGCGGTACGGCCAGATGCTGCGGTAGTTGTCGATGTGGATGCCGTGGGTGTCGGCGTAGCGTGCGGCATCAAGCCACTGCTTGGTAAAATGCTCGGCGCTGGCAGTAGATGAAAGCAGGCGGTCGGCCGTGGCATCGATGGCCTTGTCGGGATCGAGCGCGAAATCCTTTTCAAAAGCATCAAGGTCCTCGGGAGATGGCGGCAATCCAGTGAGGTCGAAATTCATGCGGCGCAGCAGGCGGCGGGGATTCTCGACCGGATTCGGCTTGAACTGGTTTTTCTCGAGTTTTTCGAGAATGAACGCATCGATGGGATTCTTGCCCCAAGCGGCATCGGCGACGGCGGGAACCGTTGGTCGTTGCGGCGGGATGAACGACCAGTGAGGTTCGTACTTGGCACCCTGTAGGACCCATTTTTCCAGCAGTGCAATTTGTTCCGGTTTGAGATCCTTGTGGGCCTCGGGAGGCGGCATGCGCAATTCCGGGTCCGTCTCATGGATCAACTGGATCATCAGCGAAGCCGCCGGATCTCCCGCCACGATGGCCGGTTTGCCGTTCTCCCGCTTCGCGAAGGCAAACTCAGCGGCGTCGAGCCGCAGCGGTTCTTTTTTCGGTTCGCGCGTGCCGGAGTCGGGACCGTGACAATGGTAACACGTCTCTGCGAAAATCGGCTGGATGTGCTCGTTGAACGAAACCGTTTCAGGCAGCAGCAACTGCACTTTCTGATCCGTGGCCTGTTCCACACCAGCGGATTTTTGCAGAAGACCCAATGCCACTCCCGACTTGTTGCACGAGGCAAAAAACAGTATTCCCAAAAGCGCGAAAAATGAACGGCGGATTTTCATAAATTGGTTAGTTACTAGGGTGACTACGGGCAAAGCAGCCTGATTCTTTCAGGTGGGAAACATAGCTGCGCCAGGCGATAAATCAAGCACCTGCATCACCGCGAGGGCGCAGAGTGAAGGATGGTTGCTTTAGGGCGTAAAGCAACCGCCCCCCGCCGGAAACCTTGCAGAGCGTTCCTTGCCTTTTGATTGTTGCGGTCACAATTACCTTGCCAAGAACTCTGGTGGGGCATCAATATCGAGTGCCGAGTCAAACCGGCGTGATCGGGAAGCCCTTGGATGGGGCAGTCAATCGATGGGGAAGCCGGTGTGAATCCGGCGCGGTACCGCCACTGTGATTTCCCCCTGCGCAAGCAGAGGGAAAAAGTCAGATCGCCAGCCTGGTCATCATTCTAGCCGCCTGCGGATCTCAGGCAAACGGAGACATTACATGAACGAAAAAAAAGCAAGGCCCCGGGCGGGTCAGCGTTGGCGTGCCGTCGTGGCACGGGGGTTGTTGGCATTTTGTATTCCAACAAATCCGGCAACAGCCGAGGTGGAATCGGAACTGGAAAAACTGGTGGTCTCCGCGTTGCGGGTGCCGCGGGATGCCGCCGATATCACATCCGCCGTGACCATGCTCGATCCCGCCGAGTTGCAGTCGCGCGGGTTGCGGCAATTGCGCGAGGCTCTCAATGAATCGCCCGGTGTGATCGCGACATCCACGGGCGGCGAGACCGGCGCCCTCGGCTCGCTGTTCATCCGCGGCACCACCACGAACTACTCGCAGATGGTCGTCGACGGCATGCGCTTGAGCGACTCCACCACTCCACTGGGCAACATTCTCGGGGCATCGCGGGTATTTGATCTCGGACGCATCGAAATCCTGCGCGGTGCCCAGGGCGCGGCGTACGGCGGCGAATCGGTCGGCGGGGTTTTGTGGATGGAAACCGCACGCGGCCAAGGCGATCCGCACGTCGGCGTGTTTGCCGAAGCGGGCTCCTTCGGCAGCTATAGCACAGCATTGAAGTATCAGGGCGAAACCAAGGGACTTTCGTATTTTGTTTCCGGTGCGTATGAAGAAACCGAGAACGACGCCCCATCGCAGGATTTCAATCAGAGCAGCACCGCGCTGCGGGTCGAGCAAGCGACCGGTCGCGATTGGTTGGTCGGACTCACCTTCCGCGGTCTGACATCCGACTACAACAACCGCGGACTGTCGCAGGACGGCTACGATGCCACACTGACCACCGTGTACGCGAAGGGCCGGATCAACAAGGACTGGCGCACCCAATTTCTCGCGGGATTTCAGCAGGAATTCTACGACAGTGATTCCTCGTTCGGGCATTACGGAACCGACCTGAGGGCGATCAGTCTGAGCAATGATCACGACATCGCATTCTCCGACACCCTGCATTTCCTCTGTGGTGTTTTCGCGCATCGCAGCGATTTCAGCAACAGCATCGGCACCGCGGCGGACCGCGACCGCTACGGGGCGCATGCGGCCTTGGAATGGGAGCCGTTGCCCGATTGGCAGACCTATGCGGCGCTGCGCTTCGAGCATTACGATGCCTATGGCGACGAGACAACCTGGCGAGTGGGTTCGTCGTATCAGCTGAAAAATTCCGCAACCATCGTTCGAGCGGGGATCGGCTCGTCATTCCGCGCGCCGAGTTATTTGGATCTTTATGGTTCCTCTTTCGGAGCGGGCAATCCCGATTTGAGCGCCGAATCCGCGCTCGGTTGGGACATTGGCATCGAACAGAAAATCGGTTCCGCGTTATGGTTTCAGGCGACTTTGTTCCGCAACGAGATCCGCGACAACATCGACAGCTTCGCGCAGCCGATGCCGGTCAACCGCGAGGGAATCACCGCCACACAAGGTCTGGAAACCGCGGTCAAGGGTCGGTTGTTTCGCGATGACCTGACGTACCGGCTTGCATGGACCTATTTGCCCGAAAGCCTGAGCGAACAACCGAAAAGCCATCTCCAGGCTTCGCTCGACTGGCAGGCCGGGGAGAAACTGATGATCGGCATCGGCCTGCGTTCGCTGACCGATCATTCCTGGGGTGGCGACGATCTCGAAGGCTACACGCTTTGGCGGGTTTATTCGCAGTATCGTGTTTCCGAGCATCTGCAACTGCATGCACGACTGGAAAATCTAACGAATGAAAACTACCTGCTCTCAGACTTCTACGGTGATCCCATTGCCGGTGCCGGATTCGGAGTCTTCGGCGGTTTGAGCATCGAATGGTGATTGCGATGTCGGGATTTTCTTTTCAAGCGCTCGAAATGCGTTCATAACTCCGACGTGTTCCGGCCGATGCGCAACGACGCGATGAAAGTGCTGCTGTACCTTTTGGTGTCCTTGCTGCTCGGCATGCTGATGCTGCCCGTGCTGCATTCCCTCGGCTCGGCGGCGCGGGAAATCACCCATGAAAAACTCACGAATTTCCTGTTGCTCGGATTCAGCAGGTTTTCGGAAAGCGCCACCCTCGTTGAATTTTTCCGCTGTTCCGTGGCGGTGTCGGCGCTGATCCTGCTACCATCGTTGCTCAAGGGTCTAACAAAAAAATCCGCATCGATGCCCGTGCAGCGCAGACCTTGGCAATTGCTGCTGCCCCCCACCGACACCGCCTCATCGCTGCGCGGACGATTGCGGCCCAATCCCCATAAGGTCCGCGATTTTTTCACAGGTTTTCTCCTCGCCGCCGCAATCCTGGTCATCGCGATCGGATTCGCCATGCACGGTGGTCCGCTGACGGGAAAAGTGGCGATTGGTTGGTCGCAGATGGGGCGCTCCTGTCTGTGGGCGCTGCTAGTCGCCATTCTAACTGAAATCCTGCTGCGGGGAATTTTGTTAGGCTTTCTGTTGCGAAGCTTTTCCGCCTTTTCCGCGATTTTTCTGGTGGCGTTGCTGGGTGCGGTCGCTCATGTCTGGCAGCTTCCGATCACCTGGGTGGACCCGCCTGCGATTGGACTGGATGCGGGCTGGCTGGTTTTGAAGGCGATGTTCGCGCAGGCTGCGGACGTGCCAAGAGTTTGCGGATGGTTCATTCCCGTGCTGGTATTCGGCATGGTGCTGGGGTTTGTGCGCCAACGCAGCGCGTCGCTCTATGCCTCCTGCGGGCTGCACGCTGCAAGCAGTCTGGTATTCGCGGCGTTTCCTTATTTTTTCACTTCGCGGATGAGCAGCACGGCGGAATCCCTGTTCCGGATTGCTGGCTACAATCCGATCCAGGGGGCGCTTGCCATCACCGCAGCTGTGGCGGTCAGCATGGTCATCCTGATATTCACTCAACGGCGGATGTATGAAGAGTTTTGAGAAGACTGGAGAATCCGTCTGGAAAAAAGGGACCGATGTCCTTCTCGACCTGCTATTTCCTCCTACCTGCGAAATCTGTCACCAGGTCCAGCAGCAGGGAAGATACTTGTGCGAGCACTGCAACAAAAACCTGCCGAGAATTGCCGAACCCTGTTGCGAAAAGTGCGGCGAGATGTTCGAAGGAAACATCCAGAGCAGCTTTGTCTGCCCGAATTGCGCGGGGCTGGATTATGCATTCTCGTTCGCGCGTCCGGTGCTCGACTGCAGCGATGCGGCGCGCGAATTGATCCATCATTTCAAGTACAGCCGCGCCATTCATCTTGCGCGCGATCTCGCGAGCATCGCCGCCGAGGCCTTTGACGACCCGCGATTCCAGCGCGCCCTCGAACAGCGCTGGCCGCTGGTTCCCGTGCCGCTGCACTGGCGGCGACGGCAGCATCGGTTTTTCAACCAATCCGAGGAAATCGCCCGCCATCTGGGGAAAATGCTCGATCTTCCCGTCGTGCCCGCATTGAAGCGGATTCGCGCCACCGAGACCCAGACGCATCTGAGCCGGAAAAAACGCCTGCAAAACCTGCGCGGGGCGATGCAGCTATCCCGACACGGCAAAACGTTGTTGCGAAAAAATCCGCCGGCAGGGGCTGTGTTGATCGACGACGTATTCACCACCGGGGCGACAGTACACGAATGCGCGAAAATTTTGCACGCGAACCGATTTGAAAACGTAGTTGTCGTAACCGTCATGAGAGGGTAGAATACCGCCGCAGGACGCGCCAAAACCCGGTGTCCGGCCATCATCATCATGGGAATTTTCGACAAACCACGACTTCGTCCGCAGGACAAACGCGAGGACATGCCCGAAGGCATGTGGACCAAATGTCCGTCCTGCGACGCGATGCTGCACCAACTGGATCTCAAACAAAACCTCAACGTCTGTCCGCCCTGCGGTCATCATTTTTTGATGGGATCGCACGAGCGCGTCGAGAATCTCGCCGATCCCGGGAGCTTCGAGGAAACCAACGCCGACATGGTATCCGCCAATCCGCTGGGCTTTGCCAACTACAGCGAAAAGATCGAGCAGCAACGCAAGAGCAGCGGATTGAACGACGCCGTGATCACCGGTCGGCTGCGCATCGAAGGCATGCCGGCGATGATCGCGGTCATGGACTTCCGGTTTTTCGCCGGCTCGATGGGATCAGTGGTCGGTGAAAAAATCACTCGTGCGATCGAGCAAGCCACAGCGGAGAAACGCGGCGTGATCATCATCTCGGCATCCTCGGGCGCGCGCATGCAGGAAGGCATGTTGTCGCTGATGCAGATGGCCAAAACCTGCGGGGCTCTGGCCTTGCATGCCGAAACGAAACTTCCCTACATTTCCGTCATGACCCATCCGACGACCGGAGGTGTCACGGCATCGTTCGCGACCATCGGCGATGTCAATCTGGCGGAACCGAAATGCATGATCGGTTTCGCCGGACCGCGGGTGGTGAAGGAAACCACGCACCAGAATCTGCCGCCGGGATTTCAAACGGCGGAGTTCATGATGGAACACGGCCTGGTCGATGACATCGTCGCCCGCAAGGATCTCCGCGGCAAACTGGGCAAACTGCTGGCCTACATGCTGCCCCTCCCGCATGACCTATCCTGAAGCGATCTCCTGGCTGTTTTCCACCCAGATGTTCGGCATCAAACTCGGGCTGGACGGACCCCGCGAGTTGCTGCGCCGCTATCTCGCCTATCCGGCTCACGGCGTCCGCGTGATCCACGTGGCCGGCACCAACGGCAAGGGCTCGACCTGCGCGTTCATCGATGCCGTGGCCCGCGCTTCGGGCCTGCGGACCGGACTGTTCACCTCGCCACACCTCATCGATTATCGGGAGCGCATCGTGGTTGCGGGCGCGGAAATTTCCGAGGAAGATTGCGTGAGACATCTGACCGCGTTGCGCGATCTCTGCGAATCGCTGGAGACGCATCCGACATTTTTTGAAATCACCCTGACCCTGGCGATGAAATATTTTGCCGAAAAAGAATGCGAATTGATCGTTCTGGAAACCGGCATGGGGGGAAGGCTCGATGCCACCACGGCCGTGCCTGCGGATGTCGCGGTGATCACTCCGGTCGGACTCGATCACATGCAATGGCTCGGCGACACGCTGGAGAAAATCGCACTGGAAAAAGCCGGTATCATTTGTCCGCACAAGCCGGTGATTTCCGCCGCGCAGCATCCGGATGTCGAGCGGGTGATTGCCATGCAGTCTAACGAAATGCGGGCTCCGCTCACGGTGGTCAAAGATTCCCTGACCGGATATCCGCTGTCGCTGGCCGGCCCGCATCAACAACAAAACGCGGCGGTGGCGCTGGCGGCGCTGCATGCGGCCGCAATCGAACTTCGCTACGAATCGGTTCAATACGGTCTCTCCCACACGTATTGGCCCGGTCGTTTTGAAATGATCAGCCATCAAGGCGCGACACTGGTCCTCGATGGCGCACACAATCCCCACGCGGCAAAAGTGTTGGTCGAAACATGGAACACGATGTTTCCCGGCATCAAACCCTCGCTGGTTTTCTCTGCCGTTTCCTCGAAGGACGTCTCGGGAGTGCTGGCACTGCTCGCCCCGCTAGCGGAGAGAATATTTTTCTGTCCGGTGAACAGCCCGCGCTCGCTCTGCACGGAGGAGTTGATGTCATCCACGCCCGATGCCAACCGATCCTGCGAGGCTCATGTGGATTTTGCTGCGGCACTCGATGCGGCGTTGAAGCACGCAGACCCGGTGTTGATCGCTGGCAGCCTTTATCTTGTCGGACAGGCGAAAGCGCATCTGAGCGGCGCGGATTTTCAAAGCAGCACCCAGTGAGGTGGCGTCACTTCGGCTCGAGAGCGGATTTCTCGCGTTCAATGCGCACGGCCTGGGTGCCGACGAGATCCTTGACCCTGGTGCGCAGGGTCGAGTCCACGGCATCGAGCATGCCACTGGCTGCGGCATCCAGTTCCATTTGCTGTTTCAATTCGCGCAGCAGCCAGGCGCGATCCTCGCCGGTGACCTTGTTCGCCCAGCCGTCCTTGTTTTCCAGTTCATCAAAGTCGATCAGCTCGACGCCGAGAATTTCCGCGCGCGGAAAATTCGCCACCACTTCATTGCCGACCATCCGCAGCGACACGCCCGGTTCGAGGCGATAACCGGCTTTCACCTTGTAGTGTCCCCGCACGATCACCCTCTTGGTGCCCAGCGGCAGATACTTGAGCAGCGCACCGTTGTTTTCCAGTTCCCTCACCGCACTCATGCGCATCTCCATCAAGGCGAGTTCGGTGATGTCCTTCTTTTCCTCAATCACCGCCCGGTCGGCCACCATTTTCGTGCTGCTGTCCGTGATCGCCGCAAGCACCTGATCCAGCCGGTGAGCGGCCGAAGATGTGGTCTTCTGGATCGCCCGCTCGATTTTCCAGACCCCGAAAATGATCATCCCCGCAAGGAATCCCAGCGCGAGCAGCCAGCGCAGGGTTCGTCCAGTTTCCGCGTTCATGGCTCGATTCTACAAGCATTGCGGCATATTTCAACCAATCATCGATCTTGCCACTTGCATATTTCCGAAAATTTGCCCACAACACCGCACGCGCAATCCTGATATGAAGCCCCACGAACTGTACAAAGCCGTCGATCCCGCACTCGTCTCTCGCATGCTGGACTGGTTCCGCTCGAACGACAAGAATGTCTACAAACACACCGTGGCAACCCTGGCCAGCGCGCGCAAACTCCGGCCGGTTTTCGTCGCCAAGAAATCCACCGCCGATCAATACAAATGGATCCTGCAAACCCTGCAATTGCGGGCGTCGGACACTTTGGGCGAACATCTTCTGCAAGCCTGGTTCATGGCCGGACACCAGGCGATGCTGGGCACCTTCTGCGATGCGCTGGGCATCCTCCACGACGGCAAGGGATCGATCCACGGCGATCTGCCCGAGTCGATGGACGATACACGCCTGGACGATGGCATCACCAAACTGCTCGAGCACAACGAGCCGAAAATTGTCGGACTCTATCTACACGTGTTCAACCTGCAGCGCGAAGGCGGCTGGGACAATCTTTCCGAACGCCTGGCGAACAACCCGCAATTGCAGGTGGCGTAAAGCACCGGGTGAGCAGGCTTGTCAGAAACAGGCCTGCATCAGGGGTCGCAGCCAATCAGGCATGGTGAAATTTTTCCCGTCGCACGCGCTTGCGGAAACTACTCCACGGGTTGCCGAGGTGAAGAGCATCGCCTCCGCCTGCGCGAAAAACTCACGGGAAATGTCCTGTTCTCTCAAGGGTATGCCATGTTTCGGGGCCGCCTCGATGAGCACTTCGCGCATCACACCCGGCAGACATCCGGAACTCAGCGGTGGGGTGAAAAGCGAACCGGCAATGACAAGGAATACATTGCTGGTTGTGCCCTCGCAGAGATGACCGCTGGTATTGAAAAAAACGCCTTCGGCGGCTCCGCGTTGGCGTGCCCAATCGAGTGCGACGAGATTTTCCGCATACGAGGTGGTCTTCAGACCCGCCAGCGGACTGCGATCGTTGCGCAGCCAGGGCAGGGTGATGGCGCGCAGGGAATCGATTTGCGGAGCACAAGGCAGCGCGCTGATGATGATTCGCGCAGTTGCACCGGGTTGCAAGCTCCGCAAGGTCCCCTCTCCCGCTGTCAGCGTGAGCCTGATTCTTGCCCGTCCGGTGTCACAATGGTTTTTCGCACACAATTCCGCCACCACATTGCCGAGATTGATGTTTTCCAAGGAGGGCAGACCTAACAAATCCACCGATTTCCGCAGTCGCGACAGGTGTTTCCCGGCATGGCGGATTTCACCATCGACCGCCAGCATCGTTTCAAAGGCCCCGAGTCCGTGCAGCAATCCGCGATCATCCGCTGCGATCGAAAGCACACCGTCATCGATCCATTTTCCATCGCACCAGACACAAGGCATGCATGGAACTTAGGGAAAAACCATGCAGGCTGCAACCATGCAAAAGTCGACGATGCCATGTTTCGCGGGATTTGTGGTGGAAATGCCCGTCGTTTCACTCTACAAGATGCGTCCCGCAGCACTCCGATCATGACCCTTGTCAAGCAACTCGAATCCGCACTCGCCACTGTTCTATCCGACCAGTTGGGCGAGCCGACATCCGCGACTGTCAGCCCGGCGACGGATCTGCGCTTCGGCGATTATCAAACGAACGCCGCGATGGTGCTTGCGAAGTCGCGCAAGATGAACCCGCGCGCGCTTGCGGAACAAATCATCGCCGCCTGGCCGGCGGACGGCATCGCCACAGCGGAGATCGCCGGGCCGGGATTCATCAACTTCCGCATCAAGGCGGAAATCTACTCGGCACGCATGCAGCAAGCCGCCAGCGATGATCGACTGGGTCTCGAACCTGTGGCCGATGCGCGCACCATCGTCATCGATTTCTCCGCACCCAACGTCGCCAAACCGATGCACATCGGTCACATCCGCTCGACCATTCTCGGCGACAGCCTGGCGCGCATCGCCTCGTTTTTGGGTCACCAGGTGATCACCGACAACCACATCGGCGACTGGGGCACGCAGTTTGGCATGGTCACCTGGGCGTGGAAAAACATCCTCGATGAAAACGCCCTGCTCGCGGATCCCCTCGCGGAGTTGCTGCGCCTCTACCGCCATGCCAGCGATGCATCGAAAGCCGACGAAGGCATCCGCGAGCAATGTCGCGCGGAATTGGTCAAACTTCAGCAGGGCGACGCCGAAAATTTTGCGATCTGGTCGCGCTGCCTGAAACTTTCGAAACAGGGACTGCAACAGATCTATCAACGCCTCGATGTGCGATTCGACCACTGGCTCGGTGAAAGCGCCTACAACGACGCCCTCGCGCCGCTGGTGGAAAAATTGTTAGAGAAACATCTTGCCCGTGACAGCGACGGTGCCGTGTGCATTTTTTCGGATGCCTCGGTCGGCGATCCCACCAAGGATCCGTTTCTGATCCGCAAGGACGGCGAGTGGACCGATTTTCCGATGATGATCCGCAAGAGCGATGGTGCGTACAACTATGCCACGACCGACATCGCAACGCTGCAATTCCGCCACGACGAATGGAAGGCTGATTCGATCTGGTATGTTGTCGACCACCGCCAGTCCTCGCATTTCCAGCAGCTTTTTTCGGTCGCGGCGCGACTTGATCTCGGCGCTCTCGATTTGCGGCACATCGCATTCGGAACCATTCTTGGCACCGACGGCAAACCGCTGAAAACCCGCGCCGGTGATCTGCCGCAGCTCGCGGATGTGCTCGACGACGCCGTCACCGCTTCGCGCAAAACAGTGAATGAACGCAGTCGACTTGAAACCGATGACGAACGCGCCGCGCTCGCGGAGCTGATCGGCATCAGCGCGGTGAAGTTCACCGAACTCGCACATCACCGGCTGTCCGACTATGTTTTCGATCTCGACAAAATGGTCGCGCTCGAAGGCGACACCGCGCCCTATTTGTTCTACAGTTACGTCCGCTCGCGCTCGATTTTCCGCAAGCTGGAGGAGCCGTTCCATCCCGGTGCCGCGATCGAACTGGTCGAAGACGCCGAACTGCATCTGGCGCGCCTGCTTTCCCGCTTTGCCGAAGTGGTGCCCGCCGTGCTCGACGACTGCCGTCCGAACATCCTCACGAGTTACCTGTTGGAAACCGCGCGGGCGTTTCATTCCTTCTTCGAAGCCTGTCCGGTTCTCAAGGCCGAGGGGATCACGCGCCACAGCCGGCTCACTCTCTGCCACGTGACCGCCCGCACCCTCGCCACGGGTCTGGAATTGTTAGGAATTCCCGTGCCGGAACGAATGTAACAAAATCGCATCATGATCCCCGACTGGCAAAACCTCGGCGCACGACTCGAGGGCGAACTGCACACCGATGTGCTGTCCAGAAAACTTTATGCCACCGATGCCTCGGAGTATCAGGAACTTCCGGCGGCCGTTTGCATGCCGCGCAGCGCGGCGGATCTGCGCGAATTGATCGCATTCGCCCGACAACACCGGTTCGGCCTGATTCCGCGAACGGCGGGAACATCACTCGCCGGACAAGTCGTCGGCAGTGGCATTGTCATCGACATGGGCCGTCACATGAACGGCATCCTTGCCATCGATGCCGAAAGGCGGCGGGTGAAAGTGCAACCAGGTGTCGTGCGCAACGAACTCAATGCCGCGCTGGCACCCCATGGAATCTTCTTCGCTCCGGAAACCGCGACCGCCAACCGGGCGATGATCGGCGGCATGGTCGGCAACAACTCCTGCGGTGCCAATTCCATCGTTTACGGCAGCACGCGCAACCATCTGGTTTCCTGCCGCGGCTTTTTAAGCGACGGATCCGAAGTCACCTTCGGGGCGTTGACGCGCGAACAATTTCACGCCAAGTGCGGGGGCGACACGCTCGAATCGTCGATCTATCGGAAAATCCGCGCCATGTTGGAAAACGCAGGCAACCGCGAGACCATCGAGCGGAATTTTCCGAAAAAATCGGTAACGCGTCGCAACACCGGATATGCGCTCGATGCCTTGATGGATGCCGGTGTTTTTGATTCGCCCGGTGGAGACGATTTCAATTTCTGCCGCCTGATTGCGGGTTCGGAAGGCACCCTTTTTCTCGGCTGCGAGTTCGAATTGAACTGCGAGCCATTGCCGCCAACTGCTGTGCTGATGTGCGGACATTTCGCCACCGTAGACGAGGCGCTGCGGGCGACACTGCTCGCGATGGAGCATCGGCCGTCCGCCGTGGAATTGATCGACCGCAACATCCTCGACTGCACACGGCAGAGCCCCGAGCAAAGCCGCAACCGCGACTTCGTGCAGGGCGACCCCGGCGCGATCCTGGTTGTGGAATTGCGGCTTGAAGACAACAGCGCGGCCGATCAAACATTCCTGGCTCTCGAGCATCAAATGCGCGTCGCCGGACTCGGTTATGCATGGCCGGTGCTGAGAGGTGCCGAGGCCAACAAAGTCTGGGAACTGCGTCGCGCGGGCCAGGGTGTGATGAGCAACGTTGCCGGCGACAAAAAACCGCGCGAAGTGGTCGAGGACACCGCTGTGGCAGTTGCGGACCTGCCGGACTACATCGCCGAATTCGACCGCTTGATGCGTGAAAAATACGGCCTTTCATGCGTCTACTACGCCCATGCCGGCGCTGGTGAACTGCATAACCGGCCGTTGTTTGATTTGAAGACCACAGAAGGAGTGAAGCTCTTTCGCGATGTTGCGACTGATGTCGCCGCGCTGGTGAAAAAATACCGCGGCTCCTTGAGTGGAGAACACGGCGACGGTCGTCTGCGTGGCGAATTCATTCCCTTCATGGTTGGCTCCGCGTGCCACGGGATGATGCGTGAGGTGAAATCCGTCTTCGATCCAGATGGAATTTTCAATCCGGGCAAAATCATCGACACCCCGCCGATGGACACTTCGCTGCGTTATGTGCCCGGTCGAACGACCACCGAACATGAGACGATCTTCGATTTTTCCGACACCCAGGGCATCACCAGGGCGGCGGAAAAATGCAACGGCTCGGGAGATTGCCGCCGGAGCCACTTGTTAGGTGGCACGATGTGTCCGAGTTACCAGGTCACCCGCGATGAAAAACACAGCACGCGCGGTCGGGCCAACATGCTGCGCCAGGTTCTCAGCAACACATCGCCGCAGCAAGCACTGGCCAGTGGCGAACTCGACGAGGTGCTCGATCTGTGCCTCTCCTGCAAGGCCTGCAAGGCGGAATGTCCCTCGACCGTGGACATCGCAAAGATGAAAGCCGAGGCCATGCAATGGAGTCACGATGTTCACGGAGTGCCGTGGCGTTCACGAATGATCGCCGCGTTTCCGTTTTTGTTAGAAATGGCGTCTTTTGTCCCGTGGTTTTGGAATGGCATCTTTGGCAGGCCGTTTTTCCGTCGGCACGCCAACAAGCTCTGCGGTTTTCATCCGGATCGGACGATTCCCCTGCTGCATCACACCACCCTGCGCCGCTGGTTCATGAGCCGTCCGCTGCGCCGCCCGCGCCCGTCACAGGGCCTGGTCCATTTGTTCTGCGATGAATTCACCAACAGCTTCGACGTGACCACCGGCATCGCCGCAATCGAACTGCTGGAGGCGCTCGGATACGAAGTCGTGATCCCGAAACATCATGAAAGCGGACGTTCCGCTTTGTCCAAGGGATTGCTGCGGCACGCGCGGGAACTGGCGGAAAAAAACGTCGGCCTGCTCAGCGATGTGATCACCGCGGAAAACCCGCTGATCGGCATCGAACCCTCCGCGATTCTCACATTCCGCGATGAGTACCCCGAGTTGTTGCGAGGTCGCGGGCAGGTGCAGGCCCGGGCTCTAGCGAAAAACTGCCTGACAATCGAAGAGTGGATCAGTCGGGAAGTGGATGCCGGTCGCATCAACCGCGCATCATTCCACGACCAGAAAAAAACCATCAAGCTGCACGGACACTGCCACCAGAAGGCCCTTTCGTCGCTGGTGCCGACAGTGAAAATGCTGGAGTTACCGGCGGGCCATCAAGTGCGGATGATCCCCTCGGGCTGTTGCGGCATGGCGGGATCATTTGGCTACGAACAGGAGCACTTCGATCTCGCGAATTCCATCGGCGAGCTGGTTCTCTTCCCCTCGATCCGCGACAGCGGGACCGATGTGCTGATTGCCGCATCAGGAACAAGTTGCCGTCACCAGATTCACGACGGCACCGGACGCATCGCCCTCCATCCCGTGCGGATCCTGCGCGATGCCCTCATCTCAGTTCGCTGAGCCGCACTGGTTCGCTCAAAAAAATCCGTAGCGCTGCAGCGACCGATAGGCCCACAGGAGCATCACCACTGCGGCGATCAACAACAGCAGCATGAGGAACAAATTGCGGGTCACTTCGCGGCGGGTATTGGTGACTTCCCCTCGCGCCACAAGGTCGTCAAAGCTTTTTTCCTTGATCCTGCTGGTGACGAGATCCGAAGGCGGAAGGGTTCGTTGCCGCTCCATCTCCTCCATCTGGAGTTTTTCCGGCAATTCCTGCAACGCTTTCATCTCGGCATTAATTGCGTCATTCCGCTCCTGAAGACGCTGAAGATCGGACTCCCCGTTTGGCCCATGGTTTGTCATGACGATGCGCTACTTGAGAATGTAAATGGCAAGCGCCAGCGCGCCGAGGGTTATGATCGGCAGATTGAACGCCAGCCCGCTTTTCATTTCCGCCAGAAAATCCCCGCCGTCCGGATGAATGCCGCCCTTGCGGCCTTTTTTCACATGACCGAAAATTTCGCCTGAACGCATCGATGCGAAATGATACGCCGCCTGCTCATACTCCTCGGCTGCATAATCGATCACGGATATGGCTTTTTCCAGATTCAACTTCAAGTTCTCACGGCTCCAGGACTCGGGATCGTACTTGCCGATCTTCCGCAAGCTGTTGTCAAACGCCTGACGGCACTGCTCCAATTCATGCAGTTCCTTTCTCATCGCCAGCAGTTCGCGGTCAATCAAGGTAACCGCGTTGCCCAGTTTTTCCGTCACCTCCACCTGGCCCGACAAAAACACCTTTTTCTTGGTGTTCAATTCCTCCCATTCGCGAGCCTGGCGTTCAATCTCGTCGCGCTCCGACTGCAACTGCAGCAGCCGCGCCTGCGAATCCCGCATCTTGCTCTCCAAGTCCTCCGACAAGGCAGACTGCCCGACAAAAGAATCGTGCTGCATCTCCATCTGATTCCCTCTGACATGAATATGATGTCGATATTCCGTTTCCGTTGGCATAATTTTTTGTGGGTGACGGTGTGATATTCGCAAAAATTCGCAATCATGACCAGAAAAAAAATTCATTTTTCTTGACCATCTTGTTTTCTTTGTATTTCAGCGAAATCAAAGTCGCTCGAGGGCTGTTCCGACAGGGGCAGCTGATGAGGGAAAAACCGGCACGACTTGACGCCGAAAAACGTTAGCCCTGTCGATTTTCCCATTCACCCGGCAGGGCTTGTTCCATCGCCTGCTCGACAATTTTTGCCGCGAGGCTTTCCGTCGCCTTGTCCAACTCCTGCACCGCTTCCTTCAAGGCATTGGCTTGTTTCGAGGGCATGACTTCGCGCACCCGCGTGGCCGCGCGAAGGATCCGTTCCCGTTCTTCCTCACTGAGCCACTGGGCGCCGACCTCAAGAGCGGCATCGACAGCCGGCAGCAACTCGTCAGCTTTCAGTCGGGCTTCGGTCCACACCCGTTCGGACATGTCGGCAAATGCAAACTCCACCGAGTCGCTGACCATTTTTTCCACCGATTCATCGCTGACATTGACAGCGGCATGTTGGATTTGCAGGATGCGGTCGCGACCGCTTTTCACATCGCGTGCCAGCACTTCGAGAATTCCGTTTTCATCGATGCGGAACTGCACGCCGATGCGGGCCTGGCCTTTCGGCATGGGAGCAAATGCAATCTCGACGCGGCCCAACTCCCAGTTGTCGCAGGCCAGTTCGCGTTCCCCTTGGAGGACCCTGAGCATCATCGCGGTTTGCCCGGTCGCAGCATTCGTGAACATCTCTCCCGCCTTGCAGGGAATGGTAGTGTTGCGGGGAATGAGCACATTCATCAAACATCCGAGCGTCTCGATGCCCAGACTGAGCGGCGTGACATCCAACAGCACCAGTTTTTTCATCGCACCACTCATCACTCCCGCCTGGATCGTCGCTCCCAGCGCGATGGCTTCGTCGGGATGCTGTGAAACATCCGCGGTCCTCTGAAAACAGGCTTCCGCAGCCGCCCTGACAGCCGGAATCCGCGTGCTGCCACCCACCAAAACCAATGCATCGACGGACGACGGAAGCATGCCGGCATCGCTCAGCGCCTTGTTGCAGCAGGCGATGGTTCGGGCGATCCATGGTTGAATCCATGACTCGAATTCGCCGCGCGACAGCTCGTGGGAAAAACTACTATGCCCCTCGTAGAAAGGCAGGGAAAAACATTCGCGTTCGTTCGCACTCAGCGCGCACTTGACCCGTTCCGCCTCACCGAGCCAGCGGATCATGAGTTCGCGTGACACTTGCATTTCATCGATGCCGGCTTTTTCGAGCATTTTGACGGCGACAACATGATCGAGATCGTCCCCGCCCAGTCGGGTGTCGCCGTGGGTCGCGATCACCTGAAACACCCCGTCCTGCATTTCCAACAGGGATAGATCAAAGGTGCCGCCACCGAAATCATAAACGGCTACCCTTGATTTGTCCGCCAGTTTGTCCAGGCCATAGGCCAGTGCGGCGGCCGTGGGTTCATTCAGAACCCGCAGCACCTCGAAACCGGCCAGTTCGCCCGCCCGTTTGGTGGCGTTGCGTTGCCCATCATGAAAATACGCGGGCACTGTGATCACCGCCTTGCCGACCGACCGACCCAGCCGCCATTCGGCGATACGTTTGAGTTCGCGCAAAATCGTGGCGCTGATTTCCACCGGATCGCGATCCTGCAAAACCTCGCGGTCTTCAGCCGACAGCTCGCGGCCGATGTAGCGCTTCACGCTGGTGACAACCCGCAATCCGTCGAGCTCCCTTCGTCTCAACGCCTTGCGCCCGACTTCCACCGCACCCTCGACACCATACCAAACCGCGCTGGGCATGATGCGTTTGCCTTCCTCATCGGCCAGCAGCATCGGAAACCCCGAGTCCACAACTCCTATCGCAGAGTAAGTGGTGCCCAGATCGATACCGACAATCGTTTCGTTCATACCTGCGTCCTACGGCGCCACCGTTTTTTGCCGGAAGAGGGCGAAGATGTCCTCTGCATCAACGGCCGACAGCATCTTTGCGCAGGTTTCCGCGCGGGTGAACATGCGCGCGATCGCAGCAAGGGCATGCAGGTGCTTTTGATAGGATTTCCGCGGCGAAATGAACAGAATCACAAAGTGCACGGTTCCATGGTCCAGCGAGTCGAAGTCGATCCCCTCCCGGGACCTTCCAAAGACCGCGATCACATCATCGATGTGGTCGGAAAACGCATGAGGGATCGCTACGCCGCCACCCACGCCAGTGCTGACCATGTTTTCGCGCAATTGCAAAGACCGGCTGACTTCCTCCCTCAGAGCTGCGGTCAGGTCGCCCACCATCTCCAGATGGTCGAGCAACTCATCCATTGCCTGCCAACGATCCGTGGCCCGAAGGTCGGGAACAATGTGCCGATGGGAGAGTAACTGTGTCAATTTCATTCAGTGATACAAGATGATCATTAGTGCAGCGAGAACCAATTGGCAATAGGTTTTTGCTGGAAAATCAGCCATCGTTCAAGTCTGTCCCCAATTCTCCTGTACCGGATGCCGGTGCGGTAAAGACGGCCCAGGCGGGAAGGTGATCGACAAAAACCAGGCGCTCACTTGTCTCAGGATGATCGCATGCCAGCTTCCAGGCGTGCAGTTGCATCGGCTGCATATCAACATCGAGCGTCTGCCGCGCGGCGGATGTTCGCCCTGTCGAATAGGTGGCATCGCCGCATACCGGATGGCCGAGATGACAAAGATGAACGCGGATCTGGTTGGTGCGACCGGTGTGCAATGTTGCCTCTAACAAGGTGGTGGAGTCGTCGAACCGATGCAACACGCGGAAGTCGGTGCGACAGGCCTGACCGTTTTCCTCATCCACTTCGCGCGACCCGGCGGCGGCGGGCAGACTGCTGATCGGTACCTGGCAGCATGTTTCCTGCCAATCCGGCCAGCCCTGCACGCGCACGAGGTAGGTTTTTTCGATTGTATGGCGCAGAAACTGCCGTTGCATGGCGGCACAAACATGCCGTGTGCGCGCAAACAACACCAGACCGGCGGTATTGGCATCCAGCCGATGCACTGGACGCGGCGCCGGATGAATCACGGAGTTGATGATGTGTTGCAGGGTGTTGCGGTGAAATCGTCCGCTCGGATGCATCGGCAGGGGCGCGGGTTTTCTGACAACGATCAATGCGTTGTCCTCATAAACGAAGCGGATGTCGCCACTCACATCCGGTTCCGCAGCCAGGGTCATGCGTTGATCATAGCGCTCGCCGTTGCGGACGATGTGACGGGCGCCGACCACAGGGCCTCCTTGTTGCGAAAATCGACCATCCAACAAACGCTGCCGCCATTCGTCGGGGGCGATGTGGGGAAACAATCGGAGCAGCACCTCGCCGAGTTCCCAGCCGTCGAAATCCTTTTTGATGAAAAGGGGTCGCACGTTTTCATACGGCACGCCGCCCGGCAGGGGATTCACGCATTTCGCGATCGCCGCGTGCCGTCTGGCTAACAACTCCTCCATTTTCTCTTCCTTGCTTCGATAGCAGAAAGGGCAGGAAACGCCTTCCACATATCGCGGGTCCTGTTGATCCTCGGCTTCCAAGGGAGCCTGGCATTGAAAACACAAGGCCGCCGATGTCTCGCGCAAGCCGGGGTCCAGTCCCACGCGGTGATCAAACACAAAACACTGGCCATGGTAATGCGCACCGCCCACTTCCTCGAAGTACTTGAGAATCCCGCCGTCGAGCTGAAAGACGTTCTCAAATCCGGCCAACTCCATATATGGCGCGGCTTTTTCGCAGCGGATGCCGCCGGTACAGAAAGTAACGATCGGTTGTTTCTTCAATTCCTCGGGCAAACGGGCCACGGCATCGGGAAACTGGCGGAAGTGATTGATGTCGACCCGCAGCGCGTTGTCAAAAGTGCCAAGCTTGACCTCGTAATCGTTGCGGGTGTCAAGCAATGTCACCGGCCGGCCCTCGTCGAGCCACTGTTTCAAGGTGGCGGCGGCGAGATGGCGCGAGGTATAGCGCGCGGGGTTGATCGCATCGACACCAAACGAGATGATCTCCTTTTTGATCCGCACCAGCATGCGGTTGAACGGTTGATGATCGCTTTCACTGAATTTGGCGGCGAAGTGTTCCAGTCCGGGAATAGTCCTGACCTCGGCCAGCAGGTGATCGATATCCCCGCGCAAACCCGCCAGGAAAAGATTGATGCCTTCGGTGCTGAGGAGGATCGTGCCCTTGAGACCATGAAGCTGGCATTCTTCCAACAACCTTGCGCGCCAGTGCTTCAAATTGTCGAGATTCGCAAAAAGGTAGCCGGAGATATTGACAATGACTGCTGGCTCTGAGGTCATAAGACGGGCGAAGCTATAACACTCCGCATTTTCTGCCAAGAGGGATTTGCGACGACACCAGGAAAGCTCGTCCTCGCCAAGATTGCCTGGCGCGGCTATTCCTCATCCAGATGGAGCCGATGCACCAAACGGTGCGCGAAAGGGGCGATGATCAGCGAGGCGATACCGACAAAGGCAAGTCCGGAGAACAGGGCGTAAAAGGAAGCGAACAGTTTCGCCGCCGGAGTGACAAGCGGATCGACAGGACCCATGCCGCCGAGAATCACCGAGGCGTTCAGAAGTGAATCCAGCCAATCCAGCCCGCAAAAATTGCGGTAGCCCAGCACGCCGAGGCCGAGGCCGATGCTGATCAATGTCAGTGACAGCAAAAGATGGCACAACACCCTGATGACGAAGGCGCGCCGCGTGATCAGCGGCTCTTTGCGTTGCTCATACATGGAAAAATTCACCCACCCAGCGGTCTGCCGCCCTGCGGTCTTGCAGACAACAACAATCATTGATCTCCTCGTCATTCTGCGGGCGACGGCTGAAGCTCACCTTCCACACGCGGCCGTCGGTGTTGTGCATCTTGCCGGACCAGGTGATCCGGCCATTCGCGAGCGATTTTTTCAGCGTGAGGATCGCCGATTGCTTGCCTGCCGTGTATTCCGTTAGAACCAGTTCGCCATTGCGGGTGTTGTTGCCCTTGAGTTGATATGTCATGCCCGGACCATCCGCCAGGTCCTGGTAATTGCCCAGCACGTTGCCGTCGGACTGCCAGGTCAGGGTAAACGTTGCGGTTCGCTTCCCGACAGTGCCGTTATAGGAGTGGGTGTCGCCGTATGGTTGGTCAGCAGGTGCTTCCGCCGTCACGGGGCTCTGCGTCGGAGTCGCACAGGAGGCAAGCAGCCAGATTACGGCGGTCATAGCAAGAAGGGTCAACTGGTTCAACAGGAAACGTCGAGGTGTTGTGTGCATGGGAGAATTTCTATCAGAGCTTGCCGTCGATGCAAGCGGTCAATCGCGGCATCGCTGTTATTTTTCCTGCTCCTGGACAGGTGCGCCGGTTTCAAACCGCATCAACGGCGCGATGAAAGTCAGCGGAATCGCCCCGGTTTCACCGTTGCGGTTTTTGGCGAGAAGCAGTTCGGCTTTTCCTTCCTCTTCCTCGCGCTCCTCTTGATTATCCTTGTAATAGGCACTGCGATACAACAGGCCCACAAGGTCGGCATCCTGTTCGATCGCCCCGGACTCGCGGAGGTCGGACATGCGCGGGGTGCCGCCCGCGCGAGCCTCCGGGCCACGATTCAACTGGGCCAGCACAATGATCGGAATGCCGAGTTCCTTGGCCAGACCTTTCAAACCCGCGGAAATTTCAGCGATCTCCCGCTCGCGGGAGTTGCTCGCCTGTTTGGTCAATGAACGCATCAACTGGAGATAGTCGACCGCGATCAGCTGGATGTTCTCATCGCGATGCCTGCGTCGCGCTTTCGCCCGCAAGTCGTTGATCGTAATCCCTGCGGTGTCATCGATAAACAACTTCGATTCACTGATCTCCTCGGCCACTCGCTTGATGCTCAGCAGGTCTTTTTTATGCGGCGCCATGCCCTTGTGAACATCGGCGATTTTGAATCGCGCTCTTGAAAAAAGAAGGCGTTGCACGATTTGGAAGGAACTCATTTCGCAGGAAAAAACCATCGACGGTTTTTGCTGGTCGAGGCATACGTGTTCGACGATGTTCATCATCAGCGAGGTTTTCCCCATTGAGGGTCGCGCCGCGATCACGAACAACTCGCCAGCTTTCAAACCATTGCTCATCCGGTCGAGAACCTCATAGCCTGTGGGGAGCCCTTGGGCGGTTTTTTCCCCCGAGCAAAGTGCGGACCATGACTCCCACACCTCCTTCATTGTCGATTTGATTGTGGCCGTACGGTTGACTTCCGCGCCCTCGCGGATCGCGAGCACCGCCCCTTCCACCCCATCGAGCAACTGCGGCACATCCTCCGGATTTTCGTACGCGTTGGCGATGGCCTCGTTGCAGGAATTGATGATCGAACGCAGGGTGTACTTGTTCTTCACCTCCTGCAAATGCGGCGCGAAATGGCCCGCATTGGGCGCATAGGAAAATAATTCGGTCAGAGCCGCAGGCCCGCCGACACTTTCCAACAAACCCCGGTCGACGAGTTTCTGCACCAGTGAAATCAGTTCGACCGCCATGCCTTTTTCAAAAAACTCGATCAGGATTTCGAACAGGATCCGATGGGCAGGCAGGTAGAAATGCTCCTTGGTCATTTTTTCCTCCACCGCAGCACCGACATACTCCTGCGGATTTTGCAGCATCGAACTCAGGATCGATTTTTCCGGTCCGAGCGCGTGGGGCATGGCACGCATCACATCGTCCACCTTGGCCCCCGCCTGCTGCAGTGCCACGGTGCTTTTCTCTCCACCCTTTCCGTCGTCCGCTATAATCATCCGAAGCGAACCATGCCAAAAAAGCCACCGGTACGTCAATCGGGGTAACATGTGAACAAACCAACTTTTGCCGCCAACCCTTGCTGTGCAACAGGAATGACCCGTTTTTTTGCTCGAAAAAAAATTTCCGCCCCTTAGTTTGAAGAGGAACCTTCGTTTACCTGATGTCATGATTCCCTTCATTTTTTCCTGCGAGCACGCCACCTGTGCCGTTCCTGAGGCATTCAAAGAAGCGCTGCGCGGCGACGCGGAGTCGATCACTTCCTCGCGGGGCTGGGACCTGGGAGCCCTGAATCTGGCCCAGGCTTTTGCCATGAAATTCCGGACACCCCTCACCCATTGTGAGATCACCCGACTGTTGATCGACTGTTATCTACCGGAAACCAACCCCGAACACTGGGGATTTTGTTCCAAAAAACTTCTACCCGGGCAGAAGGAAAAACTCCACGAACGGCAATACCTGACGCATATCAATACCTTGCGTCAACGCGTCACCACCGAGCTGGCGCGTCATCCTGCGGTTGTGCACATATCCTTTCACACCTTCGATCCCGCCGAAAAGCCAGGCTTGCATGTGAGCCTGCTTTTTTCCGAGGGCAAAGTGGGAGAATCGCAATTTGCGTTAGATTGGTTGAAACAGATTAAAGCAATCATGCCGGGGGAAATCGTCGTCAAACCTAACGAAAAGTTCTATCCGAAGCAGCACAGAACCATACTCGATGTCCTGCGCGACGAGTGGCTATTTGATACTTACATGGCTGTGGAAATTCAAGTCAGCAACCGACTGTTTCTGGAGGGATCACCGATGCGCTGGGACAAGTTCAAAGCCGCCCTGCAGGAATCGCTGAAAAAAGCCGCCGAGTGACGTCGCGGGCATTTTTAGGCCAGCTTGATCAAGCCTGCGCCCAGGCCCGCAGGCCCATGCTGCGGCGGCTGCTCTCCCGGAAATGTCCCGCCAGACCTTCACGGGTCAGCAAATCCTCAACCGCATTGCTCCATTGCGGCCAGCGAAAAACAAATCCCTCGTCGATCAGGCGCGCAGGCTCGACCCAGCGGCTCTTCAGGACCAATTCAGGTTCGGTTTTCATCAGAAAAGCACCCAGTGCGATCATCCATTCCGCCGTCGGCAAACCAAGTGGCATGGCGACCTTTTCACGGAGCAGGTCAAGCATACGCCGATTGGTCGGGCACTCCGGAGCGGTGAGATTGAAAACCCCATCGAGCAATGGATTGGCTAACAAAAAGTCCAGCGCGTCCAGCCAGTCGCGGATGTGAATCCAGCTCACACGCTGGTCTCCCGACCCCATCGCACCGGCCAACCCGAATTGCGCGAGACGCTTCAGGATTGCAAACGCCGTGTCCTTTTCATTCGCCATCACCATGCCGGTGCGCACGACGATTTTCCGCACCGCCGCCGGTGTGGCATCGCCGAAGAAAACCTCCTCCCAGCGCCGGGCGACATCCGCCGAAAACCCATCGCCCGGCTCACCGCGCCACTCATCCTGAGGACCGTCCTCGGCGTGGCGATAGTAGGTCGCTGTGCCGACATTGATCCACAAGCCCGGCGGCTTGCGGCACTTGCGGATCGCCGCTCCAATCGCCTTCGTGCTGTCGATCCGCGATTCCAGGATCGCGCGACGGTTTTTCCCATCATAGCGGCAGTTCACCGAACGGCCCGCGAGATTCACCACCACAGCGGCACCTTCCAAGGCCAGTTCCCAGGGGCCGGGATTTTTGCCATCCCATGGCAGAAACATGCCGTCGCCGCCCCAGCCTCGCTGACTCCGTCCCACCGCGACCACTTCATATCCGCTCCTCGTCCAATGGCGCGCCAGGTAGCGCCCCAAAAATCCATTGACCCCAAAAATCACTGCCACCGGTTTCATCATTTTGTGTTCTTTTGCATTACTGCGCTCTTCTTTTTGCTTCCCGTACTATTTGCTTTTCTCTACTGTTTGATATGTCGTAATTATTTTATTTTCAGAAAAATTTGAAATTTTCATCGAAAAAAATCAACCCAGGAGTTTTGCGGCGAGTTGAATGGCGAAGCCGTGTTTCATGCCTGACACCTGGTCGGCGACTTTCGAAGCAAAGCTGACGAATTCCTCCAGTTGGCGCATTTGTTGGTGAAACACCCTTGCCTCCGGGCTCTCCCAGGTCCGGCTTTTTTCCATGCAATCGCGCAGCACCGCCAGCGCTGGTTCGATCTCCCGACGTTTTCTTTCCCGCGCCACGGTGCGGGCGATTTCCCACACATCCTTCTCCGCTTCAAAGTATTCCTTGCGTTCGCCGCGTTTGACGACCATCCGCACCAGACCCCAGGCGACCAGTTCCTTCACATTCGTGTGAGCGTTGCCGCGGCTGATTTCCAATTCCTCCATCATTTCATCGGTGGTCAAAGGTTCAGCAGAAGTCATCAACAGCGCATGCAGTTGCGCCATCGTGCGATTGATCCCCCACTGCGATCCGAGCGCACCCCACTGCGACACAAACTCCTCGCGCGCCGCTTTGAAAGCCGCTTTTTCCGCATTGCTGTTAATCTCCTCCGCGTTCATGTTTTTCATTTTATTCTGAAAATTTCATAATTCAAGAAATATTTGCGGAAAATATCGTGACGAAATCGTTGATCAAAATTTGCTCAATCTAGGTCTGAAATGTGCTAGCAATTGTTTTTCGCATTGCCCAGGGCGATCAAACAAGCATCCGAACTCTCCAACCATGAACCATCTAACAGCCAATCATCACCGTCTCACTGGGATAAAACGAAAATTACCCACACTGGCCGTCATGGCCTTCGCCGTTATTGCGGCATTACCAAGCCACGCTCAGTCTATCTGGACGAATCCTATCACCGGCACTAATCCGAACACTGCCAACCCATATACAGCGGGCCAAACTGTGGATGCAAACATTACCGTCTCAGGCATCGGCAGTGGTGCAGGAATTGCGGGAACCAATGCTAATAATCGCTACAATGCCAATGGTTGGAACACGGGGGCCTTAGACGCCACCGCATATTTCACATTCACCCTGACACCGAACCCAGGCGGTTTTATCAACCTCACCAGCTTTGTTTATATCAGTCAGGCATCCGGCACCGGACCAACTTCGTTCCGTTTCAGGTCGAGCTTAGATGGCTTCGCGGCAGATATTGCTAGTCCTATTGCTACAGGGGCGACGATCGATCTCTCTGGCGCGACTTATCAAAACTTGGGCTCAGCCATCGAGTTCCGTCTATACGGCTATGGTGCTAGCGCCGGCACTGGCACTTTCAGCGTCAATGATTTCACCTTCAATGGAACAGTCACGACCAACGACACCACACCACCTACTTTGTCCTCGACCAGCCCGGCCGACAATGACACGGGCGTTTCAATAACTGCCAACCTTGTTGCCACCTTTGACGAAACCGTACAAAAAGGCGCCTCGAGCAATGTGGTCATCAAGAAAACCAGCGACGACAGCGTTGTCGAAACCATCGACATCACCACTGCCGCCGTCACGGTAGCTGGAGCCGTGGTCACCATCGACCCAAGCGTCACCCTCGATTTCAATACGGAATACTATGTGACCGTTGATGCCAACGCATTCAAGGACAACGCGACCAGCCCGAACAACTACGCCGGTCTCAGTTCGACCACGGCATGGAGTTTCACCACCGCGGCAGCCGTGGACACTACTGCTCCGACGCTGGTTCTTCCAACCAGCCCGGCAGACAATACCACGGAAGTGGCCGTTACCAGCAATCTGGTCGCCACCTTCAGTGAAACGGTGCAAAAAGGCAGTTCTGGCAATGTTTACATCAAGAAAACGAGTGACGACAGCATCGTGCAGACAATTGACATCACCACTGCCGCCGTCACCGTCGCCGGAGCCGTGGTCACCATTGATCCGGCTGACCTCGAGAGCGGAACGGAATATTATATAGCGATCGATGCCAACGCATTCAAAGACACCGCGACAGTCCCCAACAACTATGAGGGCCTCAGTTCGAACACGGCATGGAGTTTCACCACGGTGGCTCCCTTCATTGCCGGACAAATCGTCATCAGCCAGGTCTATGGCGGTGGTGGCAACTCGGGCGCGACTTACGCCAATGACTTCATCGAGCTGCACAACAACAGCGCGGTAACCGTCAGCATCACCGGTTGGTCGGTGCAATACGCTCCTGCTCCTGCTACAGGCGCTTTCAGCAACAAAACGGATCTCAGCGGCAGCATTCCTCCTGGTGGATATTATCTGGTCCAGGGATTTTCGACTGCAGCCGTCGGTCTGCCACTGCCCACGCCGGATGCCACGGGAACATTGAATCTTGCTGCCGCCAATGGCAAAGTTGCCTTGGTCGGCAACACCACGCTGTTGGGAGCCGGTGGTCCCACCGATCCTACGGTATCGGACTTCGTCGGCTTCGGAACCGCGAGCCTTTACGAAGGTGACGGAGCGGCTCCCGCGGGAAGCAACACGCAGGCCGTCGTGCGTCAGAATTCGGGAACCCTCGACACCAACGTCAACAGATTTGACTTCGTCACCGCAGTGCCCGCGCCCCGCAACAGTGCGACCCCAGCCTACACTCCGACCGCCGACGGCAGTTGCGTCGCAACGGTGACCAACCTCACCCCTGCCAGCCCGCTGCTGAATTCGTCGGTGTTTGGCCGTAACCTCAGCAGTCAAACGGTTGCAATCACCCTGACCGGAACATTTCCGGGTTCGACAGTTACGAACGTAAGCATCGTTGTGCCCGCTGCAATCACGGGTCTGGTCGTTGGCAACGTCAGCCTCACCGGTGCGGGCAGCGCCAGTGTGACGGGCAATACAATCAACATCACCGGAGCCGCCATCACCACCGTCACCGGACTGACGGTAACGATCTCAGACCTCAGCACTCCCGACACCAGCACGGACATCACCAATGACGGCAACTATCCGTTTGCAGTTTCCACGGCCCAGAGCGGCGGCACGTTGACAGCGATCAGCTCGGCGCCGAAAGCCTACGTGGTGATCCCGATCGCCAATATCCGCGATCAGGATGCCAACGGTGTGCCACTTGACTACAACGACAAAGTCGCCGTGCAGGGCGTTTGCATCGAGGAGGACTTCAACTCGAGTGTGACCGTCACCAGCGCCTATCTTCAGGATGGTGCAAACGGAGTGAACATCTTTTCCAACAGTGTCGATAGCCCCTACGTCCGCGGCAACGAATACGTCACACTCGGCAATGTGATTCAATTCAATGGTCTAACCGAAGTGAGTTTCACCGCCACGGCGGGTGCGGTCTTTGACCTGGGTGCTGCCACAGCTCCATCGCCTGTTACCGTCACCCTCGCGACTTTGATGGCATCACCGGAGAGTTACGAAGGCAAACTGGTGACCGTTGTTGGTCTCAGCCGCACGTCACCCACCCCGGCTTGGGCGACAGGGGTGGTCATTCCTCTAACGGATGACGGGGGAACAACCACGCTCGACATTTACATTCACACCGGCTCCACGGCGACCAGCGAGCCTTTTTACCCCGTGAGCATCACCGGTGTGCTTGGTCAATTCGACAACAGCTCTCCCTATAGTAGCGGCTACGAACTTCATCCCCGCGACCCTGCGGATTTGGTCAGTTCCGGGCTCTCCCCTTATCAACAGTGGGCTCAAGGCGCTCCTTACTACCTCAGCGGTGATGATGCGGACTTCCATGCCGACCCCGACAATGACAGCGTGCCCAACGGCATCGAATTCATCGTCGGCGGCAACCCCACAGTGGCCAATGATGCCAATGCTCTGTTGCCGCAGGTCAGCGTGACAGGCGCTCCGGGTTCCCGCATTGCCACGATCAGCTTCCGCACGACGGCGGCATCCAGTTACCTGAATCCCGCGCTGCAGCACTCCGCCAATCTCACTGATTGGGATATTGCAACTGTTGGACTGAATGTGATCAGCTATGCGCTGGATGACATCACGATCCCTGGAGTGAACCTTTACACCCTCCAGGTGAACGCCAATGATCCGAAAGGCTTCTTCCGTTTGTTTGGCGAAGCCACTCCCTGATTTCTTCTGTGTTGTTGGTCAATAAATCAGCAGGGGTGGTTTCGGCCACCCCTGTTTTTTTATGGGCATGTCTCATCAGGCCGAGGCGCGCAGGTCCGTGATCACCACCTGCAGACTGGTTGTGCCGCGGAAGGTGTTACGATCGATGGTGAAGGCAATGTCCCAGGGCGGATCGGGAAGCTGGCGTTCGCCGCCGTTGAAAAACATCGCCGACAACTCATTCAGCCCGGACAAGCCCTGGCGCAGGAACAGCCGCAGATGTTTGTTTTTCAAATGCATCGGCGGGCGGCTCAGGTAAACATCGCGGGCGAAAAAAACCGGCTGGGGGTTGCCGCTGCCGAAGGGCTGGAGCAATTCATAGGATTTGAGAAAATCCAACGACAACCAGTCAAAGCACAACTCGGCATCCAGATGGATTTTCGGGCTGCGTTGTTCCACCGTAGTGCTGGCCAGCACGTGCGCCGCGAATTTCCTGCGAAACTCGTCGATCTGCTCCGCCTCGATGGAAATGCCCGCCGCCATTTCATGACCCCCGCCGGCGATGAGCGCTTCGCGACAATCAGCAATCGCAGCCACCAGCGACACGCCCGCGATTGAGCGACCGGAACCCTTGCCGGTGTTTTTGCCATCAATGGCGATGACAAATGTCGGACGGTGATACTGCCTCATCAACCGCGAGGCAACGATACCGACGACACCCGGATGCCAATCGTGCGAACCAAGAACGATCACCGGATCGTTTTCGAAATCCTTCATCATCTCGAGCGCCTCGCGTCGGGTGCGCTCTTCCATGGCCTGGCGTTCGCGGTTGAAATCATCCAGCAGCAGCGCCAGTTCGCCAGCTTCCTCCGCATTCTCGCACATCAGGGTGGCCAGCGCCATTTCCGGTTGATCCATGCGCCCGGCCGCGTTGAGGCGCGGTCCGATACGGAAGCCGACATCCATCGACGTCGCGGCTCCGTTCATTCCCGCGACTTTTTGCAACGCCCGCAGTCCGTGGTTCGAAGTGACAGGCAAACGTTTCAGGCCATGGCGCACGATCAGACGGTTTTCCCCGATCATCGGCACGATGTCGGCGATGGTGGCGACACTGACCATGTCGAGCAGGTTTTTCAGATCGTAGTCCTTCAGATGCCGCGTTTTCAATAATGCGTGGGCCACCTTGAAACAGACACCTGCGGCGCAAAGATAGCCGAATTGTCCGTCGCACTTCGGATTCACCAGTGCCACGCAATCGGGTCGACCACCCGGGCCGGGTTCATGATGATCGACAATGATCACATCGATGCCCCGCGCCGTCAGGCCGGCGATTTCCTCCACCGAGCTGGTGCCGCAATCCACGGTGATCAGCAAATCAGGAATGCCACACTGGCTCATGCAACGCTCCAGCGCCGCCATGCTCAACCCATAGCCTTCGGCACTGCGCTGGGGCACGAAATACTCGGGCTCAATACCGTAAGCGCGCAGGATCGAACGCATGACGGTGATCGAAGTCACGCCATCGACATCATAATCGCCGAAGATGCAGATTTTTTGTTTTGCATCCACCGCTTGAAAAATCCTCTGCACGCAGAGCCGCATGTCCGGAAGCAAAAACGGATCGGCGAGATCCTTGAGCTTCGGATCGAGAAAACGCTCGAGGTCGTCCGAACCAATGATGTTCCGTTGCTTGATCAAATGAGCGAGAATCGCGGGAAAATCGGTGGCCGCGCCGTTTTCATCCATTTGGAACGACTCGCCCCGGATCATCCACCTTTTTACTCCCTCGGACATGCTCACTGCACATTATGTTCAGAAACGGAAAGGTGACAAGCACGGAAGATTTTCTTTTCCAACAGATGACCCGCCCGAAGACGGATCACTCCCCGCAATCAGGATACGATCCCAGCAATTTGACCAGCGAGCAATGCTTGCGCAACTCCGCCAGCGCTTCATTGACACGCTGGTCCTCGCAGTGACCGCCGAGATCGACGTAGAAGATATACTCCCAGTCTTTTTGTTTCGAGGGGCGCGACTCGATTTTCGACATGTTGATTTCGAATTGATCGAATGATTGCAGGGCACTGACCAGAGCACCGGGTTTGTCCTGAATGGAAAATAGAATCGAGGTGCGGTCGTTTCCGGTGGGCGGACAGGTTTTTTCGCCGATCACCAAAAAGCGCGTGGTATTGGTGGCGCGGTCCTGGATCGACCGGTCAAGAATGTCCAAGCCGTACAACTCCGCAGCAAGCGCACCGCCAAGGGCTGCGGCACCGTGATCGGCGTATTCCTGAGCCAGCTTGGCGGCCTTGGTCGTGGAGGAAACCTCAACCATGTCCGCCTCGGGGAAGTTTTTCAGAATCCAGTTGCGGCACTGGCCGAATACCTGCGGGTGGGAATACAGGGTCTTGATCTTGTTGCGGGGAATTGCGGCCAAGAGGTTGTTCTCGATGCGCAACAATATCTGCGCGCAGATGTGCAACGGTGAATCGACAAACAAATCGAGTGTGTGCGAAACAGCCCCTTCGGTGGAATTTTCGATCGGCACCACGCCGTAATCGGCCTGGCGGCGCGCCACCTGATCGAAGACATCGGCGAAATTCGCCTGCGAGGCGTAGTTGACGGAATGGCCGAATTTTTTGATCGCCGCCTGGTGAGTCCATGTGCCCTCGGGCCCCAGGTAGGCGATCTTCAAATCATCCTCCAGCGCCAGAGCCGCCGACATGATCTCCCGGAAAATCGCACGGATCGACTTGTCCGGCAATCGCCCGTGGTTTTTCTCCAGCAGTTTCTTGAGCAGCGCGTCCTCGCGTTCGGGAGCATAAATCTGCAGGCCTTCGTTTTTTTTGATCAGCCCGACCTGGTGCACCAAGTCCGCACGTGCGGAGAGCAAATCCAGCAACTGCGAATCCACCTCGTCGATTTTTTTTCTGATGTCGTCCAAGCTCATTGTTTTATCCCTGCCTCCGGCTCATGGTTCTCGGTTTCGGCATCCGTCCGATTTTCTGACATCGTCTCCGCCTCAAGGTCAAGAGCTTCCGTCGGCGGTTCCGGCAGTTTCACCTTGCGCAGTTCGGCCGAGTTGGGCAGATCATCAATGTTGCGAATCCCGAAATGCTCATAAAAAAGTTCGGTGGTTTCGTAAAGCAGCGGCCTGCCGGGCAAATCGGCGCGACCACCGATGCGCACCAGGTCGCGATCAAGCAATTTTTGCAGCATGCCATCGCAGGAAACGCCGCGCACAGCCTCGATGGCCGCTTTGGTGATCGGCTGACGGTAGGCCACGATCGCCAGGGTTTCCATCGCCGGACCGCTGAGGCGCTCCGGTTTCCGACCCGGGAAAAGGAGTCGGACAAACTCGCCGTATGCGGGGTTCGTGTAAAATTTCCATCCCTTGGCCCGCTCCAGCAAGGCAAAGGATCGTCCGCTCGCCTGATAGCCATCATTCAACTGTTGAATCGCCTGCAAGACGGCCACGCTGTCCACAGCGGCAAGTGCCATCAGCCACTCGGGCGGGGATTCTGCTTGCCCGCCGTCCTCGATCTCCCGCTGATGCGCCTCCTCGGCTTCCGCCACCCGGCAGCGGACCAGACGTGCCAATTCATCGGCGGACAGGGCTTCGCTCGACGCGATCAACAGGGCTTCGACGATCAGTGATAAATCCATAACTCGCAGCGACAGTATGAAGCTTCTCGTTCTGGTGCAAGCCTTCAAAAAAATCATCATAAAATCACCGCGCGAAAATATTCCATCATTTTGCAATTTTTCCCTTGCAGCCAGAGCATCTGACCGCTAATCAACCACGCCTGTTGCGACTAGAGCGTAGCAGAGTTAGCCCCGAACATTCATCTCCATTCCATCCAATTCCATGGCTGCAAAAAAAGTTGCGAAAAAACAAGCGCCGAAAAAAACAGCCAAGCCTGTTGCCAAAAAGGCTCCCGCCAAACCGGCTGCGAAGAAGATTGCCAAACCTGCTGTCAAAAAGGCTCCCGCCAAACCGGCTCCTGTGGTCAATAAATCGACCACCGCGACCACACCGTCCAAACCTGTTGCCACCAGCTCGGAAAAACCGGCGGATACCGCAATATCGAGACCTGTTTTCAAACCGCTGAAAAAGGCTGTTCCCCTCCCCGAGCCTCCTTCCATCATCGTCGAGCCGATCACCGATCCCAAGTTTCTCGCTTTCGCCGAAAAACAAAAACACCGGCTGCTCGACCTGCGCGATGACATTGTCGATGCCATGACCGGTTCGGCACGCGAGGCCATCCGCAGTTCTCCCGAGGGCAGCGAAGCCTCCGGCAGTGGCATGCACCAAGGCGATGCCGGAAGTGATGCCTACGATCGCGAGTTCGCCCTCAGCGTTCTTGCCAAGGACCAAAGCTCGCTTTATGAGATCGACGATGCATTGCTGCGCATCAAAAAAGGCCTCTACGGACTCTGCGAAATGTCGGGCAAACGCATCCCCATCGCCCGGCTAGAAGCGATCCCTTTTGCCCGGCTGACTGTGGAATGCCAGGCTCAATGGGAAAAGGAGCACGGCAAGCGCCAATTCCGCCCCAGTGGCAGTGTCGGCTTCAGCGGCGGCGGGATTTTTGAAGAAGATGAAGAAACAGACACGATTTTGCTTGACGACGACGAGGATTGATCTAGTTTCTCCCTCCCATCAATTTCAGCCATGCCAAGAGACATCATCATCCTAGAATGCACGGAAGCCAAAGCAGAGGGCAAGCCCACTTCGCGCTACGTGTCCACACGCAACAAAAAGAGCCTCCGCACTCCGGGACGTCTTGAGAAAGTGAAATTCAATCCTTTCCTCAAACGCAGGACTCTTCATCGCGAAATCCGCTAACCGATCCCGTATATGCAAGAAACAGAACCAAAAACAGTCGAGCGCCGCATTGCCTTCCGCAAGGCCAACCGCCGCATGACCCGCCGCCGTCAGGACATTCCCGTGGACAAACTCTGCCACACCAATCCTGACCTTCTCGCGAAATTCACCTCGATCACCGGCAAGATCCTTCCCCGCCGCGTGACCGGCGTTCCCGCCAAAGTGCATCGCAAGATCACCCGCGAGATCAAACGCGCCCGCGCCCTGAACCTCGCGCCGTAAGACCCGGTTCCCACCATTTTCAGGGCTTGTCCGTTGCATTTCGGGCAAGCCCTTTTCCTTTCTCCCGCACTCCGGCATGCAAGAACTGACCGATACGCAGAACGAAAAAGACGACCGCAATCTCCCCATCGACCAGGTGGGAGTGAAAAACCTGCGCTTCCCGGTGGAGGTTCGCGAGAAAAACGGCGGCACCCAGAAAACCATCGCCACGGTCTCACTGGCGGTGGCCCTGCCTCAACACTACAAGGGCACCCACATGAGCCGCTTTGTCGAGGTCCTCAACTCCCACGGCAATTGCCTCGACATCCGCACCATCAACAGCATACCGAAAGAATTGATCGAACGACTCGACGCCCAGCGCGCCCACGTCACGTTCCAATTCCCGTTTTTCATCAAAAAACTCGCCCCGGTCAGCGGCGGCGAGGGTTTGGTGGATTATGAAGTACGTTTTGAAATCGACTACCATCGCGATGGTCGATCCGACTTCGTACTGACAACCATCGTCCCCGTCACCACACTTTGTCCCTGCTCCAAGGCGATCAGCGAGCGCGGCGCGCACAACCAACGGGGCATTGTCACCTATGCGATCCGCTCGAAAAAATCGATCTGGGTTGAAGACCTGATCGCCCTCGTCGAGCGGTCCGCGAGCTGTGAACTCTACAGCCTGCTCAAAAGGCCCGACGAAAAATTCGTCACCGAAAAAGCCTATGACAATCCGGTTTTTGTCGAAGACCTGGTGCGCAACATCGCCTCGCGCAGCAACGCCCACGAGAACATCACCTGGTACCGGGTGGAAGCGGAAAACTACGAGTCCATCCACAACCACAATGCCTACGCCGTGATCGAACACTCCCATCCCGCAAGCGATCCATCGTCTCCGGCCTGAGCAAACCTTTCGCCGGTCCGACGGGAGCACGAGCGTCCGCAATTTTCTTGCCGATCGCATCTTCCCGCTTTGACAAAGCTACCGAACTGCCGCAAACTCCGCGCCCCGAATCCATGGCTACTCCCAAACTTTTCATCCCCGGTCCAATTGATGTCTCCCCCGCCACCTACACCGCGATGTCGCGCCCGATGATCGGCCACCGCGGTTCGGAATTCGAAGCACTCTATGCCTCCACGCAACCAGGATTGCAACAGCTCGCCGGCACCCAACGCCCGGTGTTTCTCTCGACCTCCTCCGCGTGGGGCGTGATGGAAGCCGCACTGCGCAACCTCGCCCGCAACAAAGTGCTGACCCTCTGCAATGGTGCCTTCTCGGACAAGTGGTTCGATGTCGCCAAAAAATGCGGCAAGGAAGCCGATAAAATCCAGGCCGAATGGGGACAACCGATCGACCCTGAACTGGTGCGCGCCAAACTGTCCGAAGGTGGCTACGATGCCGTGACCTTCATTCACAACGAAACCTCCACCGGGGTGATGAGCGACCTCGCTGCGATCGCCAAAGTCGTGAAGTCGTTTCCGGATGTCATGCTGATTGTCGATACCGTCTCATCCTTTTCCGCCGTGCCACTGGCGATGGATGATCTGGGCATCGATGTGCTCCTCGCTGGAGTGCAGAAGGCCATGGCGCTGCCACCCGGACTGGCGGTTTTTGCCATTTCCGAAGCAGCACTGGAGCGCGCCAAGTCCGCCAAAGACCGCGGTTACTATTTTGATTTTGTCGAATTCGAAAAAAACGCCGCCGCGAACAATACTCCGTCAACCCCGGCGATCTCGTTGATTTTCGGTCTTCAGAACATGCTGGAAAACATCGCATCCGAAGGCCTGCCACAACGTTTCGCCCGTCATCTACAGAACAACCAAATGATCCACGACTGGGCTGCCCGCCATGGATTCCAACATTTCGCTCCCGAGGGATACCGCTCGGTCACGCTGAGCTGTTTCCATACGCCGGAAGGATTCGACCAGGGAGCATTCATCAAGGCCCTGAAAACCAAACACAATTTCCTGATTAACGGAGGATATGGAAAGATCAAGGGCATCACCTTCCGTATCTCGAACATGGGCAATGAAACTCCCGCCACCATGCAGGAACTCATTGATGCCATGAATGACGTGCTCGCCTAACTCTCTAACAAAATGAAAACAACCCTGCTCACACTCCTGCCGGCCCTCGCCTTGCCCCTTTTCGCCGCCGAGCCCAATACGCTTTCCGACCAGGAAAAAAAGGACGGCTTCGTATTGCTGTTCGACGGCAAAACGCTGGACGGCTGGCGCAACTATAAAAAAGAACAGGTCAACCCCAAATGGACCGTCGCGGACGGCGCCATCACTCTGCTGAGCAAGGGCGCGGGAGATCTCATCACGACGAAGCAATTCGCGGATTTCGAACTGCGTGTGGAATTCAAAATCGCCGCCGACGGCAATTCGGGCATCATGTGGCACGTATCGGAAAAATTCGGAGCACCCTACCAATCCGGGCCCGAATACCAAATCCTCGATTCTTTCGCAAAAACCGGATTCCAGGCCGAAGTCGCCAAGGGCAACATGGCAGGAGCCTTTTATGACATCATTCCTGTCAAAGCCGAAATCTCCAAACCCGCCGGTGAATGGAACGAGGGTGTGATCCGCATCGTCGGATCGAAAATCACGCTGTCGATCAATGGCAAAGTCACCGCCGATGTCGACAGCACGACCGATGAGTTCAAGGCCATGCTGGCGAAATCCAAATTCGCCAAGTGGGATCATTTCAACAAGGAAACCACCGGTCACATCTGTTTTCAAGACCACGGAAATCCGGTCAGCTTCCGCAGCATTCGCATCAAGGAAATCAAATAACACCGGCTTGTGCACATCAGCATCTCCATCGATGAACAGCTGCTGAGGCTGTCGGAAGGTGACGAGATTCTCCGCGAATACCCGGTTTCCTCCGCGGCCAAGGGCGTGGGCTTTCGCGAGGAAAGTTACCGCACCCCGACCGGTCAATTCCGCATTTGTGAAAAAATCGGCTACGACCAGCCCTTGGGAACGATTTTCAAAACACGCGAACCCACGGGTCTGTGGTCGACAGACGATGTGGTGGAAGACGACCTGATCACCTCGCGCATCCTCCGGATCGACGGCCTCGAACCCGAAAACAAGAACACGCTGGCGCGCTGCATCTACATCCATGGCACCAATCAGGAAGAGCTGATCGGCACCCCCGCCAGCCACGGCTGCATTCGCATGTCGAACATCGATGTCATCGAACTCTTCGATCTCACCCCGCTCGACACACTGGTGTCGATTGAGGCCCCGCAGCGACAACGCGGCAAGTTGATTTTTTTCGACTGCGACTCCACCCTCTCCGCGATCGAAGGCATCGACGAACTCGCCCGCGCCCGCGGACCGGAAATTTTTCAACAGGTGGTCGACCTCACTAACGCGGCGATGAACGGGGAAATACCGCTCCACGAGGTTTTCCCGCGCCGCATGGAAATCATCCGACCCGACAAAGCCCTCTGTGAAAGCGTGGCGCGCCAGTACATGGAAACCATCGTCGTAGGGGTTCGAGAAACCTTGCAAACCCTGCGCGAGGACGGCTGGACGATTGTCATTATCAGCGGCGGTTTCGCCCCGCTGATCAAACCGCTGGCGGAAACATTGGGCGTGGAGTTCGTCGAGGCGGTGCCGCTGTTTCTCGATGAAAGCGGCGATTACGCGGGCTACGATGCCCATTTCCCGAGCACCCGCAATGGCGGCAAACCGGAAATCATCCGCGAATGGAAAGCGGCAATGCGGCCCAAAACAACCGTGATGGTGGGCGACGGCATCTCCGATCTGGAGTCACAAAATGAAGTCGACCTGTTCATCGGCTTCGGCGGTGTCGTGATCCGCGAGGTCGTGAAAAACAGCGCGAACCATTTCGTCGAATCCTTCGCCGACATCCCGGCCCTCGCCAAAAAAGCCGCGAAACGCAAGTAAGCGGCTCAGTTTCCCTGCCCGCGTCCATCGCGAACGGTTGCACGAAATCATTCCTTCCTTCGCCGCCGCCTCAAGACCAGGCCGACCCCCGCTGCCGCTAGCAATGATACCGAGGGCTCGGGTATCGCATTTCCCATAATGTTCAGGGCGAAGCTGTTGAGAATCATTGTGTCACCGGTCGCCAAATCGGCTACATACAAACTCCACAATCCGTTAGGGTCCAGCCCGTTGAATGATGAAAGGAATGCCGTCCGCGGCGAGGTGTCCACGCTGTCGTCAGGATCCACGGTGCGGGCATCGGGTTGGAAAATCCCGGTGACATCGCCGTCATCGGCGATTCCCGTGTGGATGTCGGACAGCCCATTGTCGGCAAAGCTGACCAACAGACTGGTGGCACCCGAGCCGTCCGGCACACTCAAACTTCTTCCGGGACGGTTCAGTAGCACCGAGAACCCGCTATCGTGGGTGATGTAAGAATACATGTCCCCCGCCCAACCGCCGGACATGTCGAGTATCACCGATAGTTCCGTGATCGAGACGATGGTGGATGTCACCGGAAACGTGATGGACAATCCAATCGGCGAATTGTCAGGGACCGGGAGGCCGACGACAGAAATGACCGTCGCTCCCTGGGATGGAAGGATCATCAGGGCGAACAAAACAAAGGGTAGCTGTTTCATGGTTGGCATGGGAAAACGTTAGTGATTAAATCGTAAACTGGTTCATCAAGGAAGCGCAAGCTGGTAGAAGGCACTCGGCTGGGGTGGAGATTCGTCAGTGAAACTCACCACACCAGTGGGACCGGCGGTGACCGTTGCAATGGTCTGCCAGACAACCATGTCCGTTGATCGCTCGATCTGATAGGAACGCCCCGGGATCCCTTGGAATCGAATACCAACATGACCGCCTGGCAGCATCGTGAGGATGGGTGGATTGGTGGACGGACCGCCAGCTCCACCACCAGCCGGCGCGGGACCGACAGTGACTGTGACCGTCCCGTTCACCGTGCCGCCGCGCCCGTCGCTCAAGGTCAGCGCAAAGGTGTCGATGCCCGAGAAGGAAGCTGGCGGCGTGTAGAGGATGGCAGTGGACTGCAACGCCACCGTGCCGCCCATGGTCGATGCCGGGCCGGCAGCAGCGACTGTGAGCAGATCGCCATCGGGATCGGCCCCCTTGGCCAGCAACTTGCGAAGCGAAACCGAAGCCGCCGTCTGGTAGGGCGTACTGAAGGCATACCCGGAGAAAGTCGGTGGTGAGTTGGTGGTGAAGGTCATGTCCAGCCCGGCGGCGTTGCCGTTGGCGTTGCTGGCAAGCGTCCGGTAGTGGTAGGTGGTTCCGGCAGTTAGTCCATTGATCGACGCGCTGACGGCGGTGGCCGAACTCGCCGTGACCGGCGACGGAATGCCAACCACCGTGGTGCCGTAGTTTGTTGTTAGACCGTACTCGAACGACACCGTGGTGCTGACGCCGCTGCCGTTCACGGTTCCGTTGAGGGTGGCGCTTGTGGTCATGATGCCCGAAGCGGCGGTCGTCACGGCACCGGGCGGAGGCGGCGAGCCGGACAAAGCCACGCAATGATTCGCCAAGGCACCTGTGAACACGGCCACAAGCCGGTCTCCAGCGGTGACAGTGCTGGTATCAAAGACGGTGGGCAGCAGCTTGACATTGCGGCGTCCCCACGCGGCGAGAGTCCCGTCGGCAAAGAGCGCGAGGTTTTCCCGATCCCCAGCCTTGACCATGCGGATGGTCTTACCGGCCAACACGCCGGTGATGGAAACCCGCACCGGCACCAGACGTCGGGTCGCCGTATTGTCACCCACCTCGCCAGAGGAATTGTTGCCCCATGCGGCCATGGTGCCGTCGGAGCAGATGACAAGGCTGTGAGATGACCCTGCGTGGATCGCGGTGATTGTCTTGCCCGCCAACACGCCTGTTTGGTCCACCAACACTGGCACGCTGCGGTTGGTGACGCTGTTGTTGCCTAACTGGCCACCTGCATTGTATCCCCAGGCGGCCAGCGTGCCGTCCGCGCACAGCGCGAGGCTATGGCTATGGCCTGCGGCGATGGCGGTGACTTGTTTGCCGGCGAGCACGCCCGTCATGTCGACCAGCACAGGCACGCTGCTGCTGGTGGTGCTGTTGTTGCCTAACTGGCCGAAGGAGTTATCCCCCCAAGCGGCCACGGTTCCGTCCGAACACAGCGCGAGGATGTGGTTGTTTGTGGCGGAAATGGCGACCACGGATTTCTTGATCAGTACGCCGCTCTGATCTACGAGAACGGGCTGCAAGACGTAGCTTGCCGTGCCGTTGTTACCCAGCACGCCGTTGGAGTTAATCCCCCATGTGGACAAGGTTCCGTCCGAACACAACGCGATCGAATACTGGTTGCCGGCCGCAACGGCGATCACTCGTTTGCCTGCAAGCACCCCGGTGAGATCGGTCAACACCGGCATTAGTACCAAGCTGTCGGAGGTAGTGCCATTGCCGTACGCTCCCATGTTATTATGTCCCCAAGCGGCCACACTCCCGTCCACGCACAAGGCGAGATTGTGACTAGAACCCACGGCGGCGGCGGTGACTGTCTTGCCAGCGAGCACGCCGTTCATGACCGTCGCCACCGGCGTCGTCGAGAAGGTCCTGCTGTTATTGCCCAACTGCCCAAAGAAATTCTCCCCCCATGCCCACAACTTCGTGTTCGCCCATTGCAAGACCAAATCGTTGCCGGTTCCACCGAAGTAATCGGCGACGAACGAGTAGGTGACCCCGTCGTATGTCAACTGCACCAATTGTCCCTGCGCAAGGTTGCCAAAGGCACCTTGGATCGGGCCGTTGCCGGTTTTTCTGACAACCGTCAGACTGGTGCCCGTCGCCGGGGCGAAGTTCAGCGCGAAACCCGGCACGTTGCCAGTCGCCGCGAATTCACTGACGGTCACAGGCACGTCAGTTTCCGATTGGAACGTGATCACTTCCGCCAAACGGGTGACGACCACAGTGTAAGTTTTTGTGTTGGCAGGATCGGCACCAATGACGACCGTCTGGATCACCGTGTTGCCGACGGCCAGGTTGATCGGGGCACTCGTCGAACCCGATGTCACCGAGGCACCGTTCACCTGAATTGTCGAACCCGTGTCGGTGGCGGCAGGCGTAACCGTTAGATCGGCGGTGGCGAAGGGCACGGTGACACTATAATCGACGCGGGCGGACGAGAACCCAGGCACCAAGGTGGAGTTGCTCAACGACAACCCGGACAGCGTGGCGTAGGCCTGCGTAGTGAATGTCATATCATCGCCGTATCCGGTATCGTTGGCATTGGCGGCGACCACCCGGTAGTGATAGGTCGTGCCAAAGGCCAAGCCCTCGAGCAGGACGCTAACGGCTGTTTCTCCGGTGCCGCTGACCGACACCGGACTAGGCGTGACGGTGGTGTCGTACGCTTGGGTCAGACCAAGCTGAAACGACAGGTTCGCGGTCGTGTTGTTCGGCATGACGCTCGCATTCAAGGTGGCCGTTGTTTCGCCAATCCCGGTGGCGGCCAAGGTGGTGGTGGCGGGGCGCGGCGGCGAAGCCACGACGGCATTGCATTGGATGTAATCGTAGGAATCGCCGGAGACGGCGGACACAAAGCGTTCGCCCGTTCGCAACGCGGTGGTAATGCTCAACACCGGCACGCTGCTGCTGGTCGTGCTGTTGTTGCCCAACTCGCCGTAACTGTTAGACCCCCAGGTGGCCAGCGTGCCGTCCGAGCAGACGACGAGATTGTGCCCGATGCTGGAGGAGATTCCGGTGACTGTCTTGCCAACAAGCACGCCGCTGCGGTCCACCAACACCGGCACGTTGCTGTTGCCGGTGGTGCCGTTGCCCAGTTTGCCGGTACTGCCTGAACCCCAGGCGGCCACCGTGCCATCCGAGCACAGCGCGAGGCTGTGGGTCTGCCCGGCTGCCGCCGCCGTGATCGTCTTGCCCGACAGCACCCCGGTCTTGTCCACCGCTACCGGCGTCGAACTGTCGGTCGTGGTGTTGTTGCCCAACTGCCCGCCGGCGTTGTCGCCCCATGCCGCCAAGGTGCCATCCGAGCATACCGCCATACTGTGAGCTGTGCCAGCCGTGATGGCAGTCGGCGTTTTGCCGGAGAGAGCGCCAGTTTGGCTAACCTGGGTCGGCAGCGGATTACTGATCACCGAGGTGTTTCCCAGTTGCCCATCGCTGTTAGATCCCCATGAGGCGATGGTTCCATCCGAACACAAGGCGAGATTGTGGGCGCGGCCGGCCGCGATACCCACGACTGTCTTGCCGGCCAGTATGCCTGTCTGGCTCACCAAAACCGGACGCAAGGCATCGACATAGTTGCCATTGCCGAGTTGACCGGAGCCATTGTCCCCCCAAGCAGCCAGTGTGCCGTCGGCGCACAGCACAAGGCAATGAGCAAATCCGCAAGTGATGGCGACGATGGTTTTTCCGGCGAGCACCCCCGTTGTGTCCACCAGTTGCGGCACTGAGCTGTCGTTAGTGGTGCCGTTACCGAGTTGGCCTTGGGAGTTGCTACCCCACGCTACCAGCGTGTTGTCCGAGCACAACACCAGCTTGTGATAACTCCCCGTGGCGGTGGCGATCACCGTCTTTTGGCTGAGGATGCCCGTCATGGGCACCGCCATCGGCACCATTTGGCCGGTGAACGATTGAAACCTGCCCCAGACCATGAGACGGTTGTTGGCCCATTGCAGCACGAGGTCGTTGCCGGTACCGCCGAAGTAATTGGCCGTGAAGGCGTAGGAAATGCCGTTGTATGTTAGATAGACCACCTGCCCCTGCGCGAGGTTGGCGAAGGTTCCCCTGATCGGGTTGTAGCCGGTGTTCTTGACCACCATCAGGATGGTGCCGACATCCGGAGCATAGGACAGGGAAATGGCGGGTGCGTTGCCTGCGGCGGCAAACGCGCTTGCCGTCACCGGCACGGTGGTGGCGGAAGCAAAGGCGAATGCCGCCGGCAGACGGGTCACCGTGATGGAGTAGGTCTTGGTGGTGCCGCCGGTGGCGGTGACCACGGTGCTGATAGTATTGTTGCCAACGGACAGGGTGATCGCGCCACTGGGCGAGTCGGAGGCCACCGTGACGCCGTTCACCTTCACGGTGGACGTGGAATACGTCACCACCGGGGTCACGGTGATGCTGCCCACCTCGTTCGGCACCGTCAGGAGATAGCTGGTGACGGAACTGGCGAATGCAGGCGAAAGCGTGCCGTTGCTCGGTGTCAAGAATGATAGACACGCCAAACTACTGGTGGTGAAAGTGAGGTCGTCACCTGTCACCGTGCCGCCGTTGCTTGTGGCCACCACGCGGTAGTGATAGGTCGTGCCCGAGAGCAATCCGCTGAGCGTGGCACTGACCGCCGTGGCCGTGGTTCCTGTGAGAGTCGCGGGCGAAGCGGTGACGGTGGTGCCGTAGGCGGTGGTCAAGCCATATTCGAAGGAAACCGAGGTGCTGGTGCCATTGGCGCTCACGTTGCCCCGCATGGTGGCTCCGGTGTCGGTCTCGCCGGTGGTCGCAAGGGTCGTCGCCAGCGGCGGCGGCGGCGAGGCGACCAACGCAAAGTTGTGCCCGGACCACAATCCGGAAAGTCCGCCGACGATACGCTCTCCGGTTTTCAAGGCAGTGGTGGCGACCAACACCGGCACCATGCTGTTCGTGGTGCTGTTGTTACCCAACTGGCCGTAGAAATTGGTACCCCATGTCGCCAGGGTTCCGTCGGAACATCGTGCGAGGCTGTGGTTTTGGCCGGCGGCTATGCCAACAACGGTCTTGCCGGCGAGCACGCCCGATTGGGTGACCATGACCGGCACGTTGCTCTGGGTTGTGCTGTTATTGCCCAGTCCACCGTTTGAATTGGCTCCCCATGCCACCAGTGTCCCGTCCGCACAAAGCGCCAGGCTGTGACTTGCCCCGGCCACCAGTGCGACCGGAGTCCTGCCGACGAGCACTCCGGTTCGATCGACCAACACCGGCACTGAGGAATTTGTGGTGCTGTTGTTGCCCAACTGGTTACTGTCGTTGGATCCCCACGCGGCAATTGAGCCGTCCGAGCACAGCGCGCAACTGTGGGATCCGCCGGCAGTCACGGCCGTAACAGTCTTTCCTGCCAACACTCCGGTTTGATTCACTAACACCGGAACGTTGCTTTGTGTCTTGCTGTTGTTGCCGAGTTGGCCGCTGGCATTGCCACCCCACGCAGCCACCGTTCCATCCGCGCAAAGTGCCAAGCTGAACTTCAATCCCGCCGCGATCGCGACCACTCTCTTGCTGACCAGGACACCGCTCATATCCACCAGCACTGGCACCTTGCTGTTGGTCGTGCTGTTGTTGCCTAACTGCCCGCTATCATTGCTGCCCCACGCAACGAGCGTCCCGTCGGAGCACAATGCGAGCTGGTGGTTGGCACCTACCGCGATGGCCACCACCGTTTTACCCGCCAGCACGCCGGTCCGGTCAACCAAGACAGGCACGGCGGAATCCTCGTTGCTGTTGTTGCCCAACTGGTCGAAATAATTGGCTCCCCATGCGGCGAGCGTGCCGTCCGAACACAAGGCCAAACTGTGTACTGAGCCCGCCGCCACGGTCAGGATCGTCTTGCCGACAAGCTCGCCTGAATTCACCACCGCCACAGGCACGTTAATCTGTGTCAAATGATTTGTACCCAACTGTCCGCTGCTATTGGCACCCCAGGCCAACAACCGGTTGCTCGCCCACTGCAGTACCAGGTCATTGCCAGTGCCGCCGAAGTAGTTGGCAACAAAGAAGAAGGTGACCCCGTTGTAAGTTAGAGTCACCCGTTGTCCTTGCGACAGGTTGTCAAAGGTGCCGCGGATCGGGGCGAGGCCGGTGTTTTTCACCACGGTAAAGTCGGTGCCGACTGACGGGGCGTAGCTCAGCGCGAACGATACCGACTTGTCGGAAGCCTCGAAGTCGGGGACGGTCATGGGCACATACGTGGCGGAGTTGTAGGTGTAGACGGAGGCCAACCGGGTCACTGTCACGGTGTAGGTCTTGGTGATGCCGCCTCCTGCGGCCGTGACCTTGATGTTGATCGGGTTGTTACCTATCGTTAGATCGAGCAGCCCGCTGGCGGTGCCGGATTCCACCGGGACATCGTTGATCGTGACGGTGGCACCCGGATTGAGGACGACCGGGGTGAACGAAATCGTCGTGGCGCTGTTCGGCACCGAGATCGAGTAACTGGTGACCCTGCTGTCGAAGGCTGGCAACAGCGTGCCGGTGCTCGCGGTCAGGCTGGCAAGAGAGGCAAAGGTGGACGTGGTGAAACTCATGTCCTCGCCCTTGACCGTGCCTCCGGCGCTGGTTGCCACCACCCGATAATGGTAGGTGGTCCCGGAGGTCAGGCCGGCGGGGGTAGTCGCCACCGCCGTCACCGCCGCTCCTGTTAGCGTCGCGGGCGTGGCCGCAGCGGTGAGTCCGTAAGACGTGGTGGTGCCGTATTCAAAGGAGACGCTGGTGCTGCTGCCTTGGGCGCTGATGGTGCCGTTTAAGGCAGCGGCGGTGTCGGTGACAGCGGTGGCCGCCAGAGTCGTTACCGCGGGTTTCGGCGGCGCACTCACGGTGGCGAGACTGTGAGAATTCCCGCCGCTCACCGCGGTGAAACGTTCGCCTGTATTCAAGGCACCGGTGTTGACCTCCACAGCCACTTTACTGTTAGATGTGCTGTTGTTACCCAACTGGCCATAGTTGTTATAGCCCCAAGCGGCGATTGATCCGTCGGAACACCGCGCAAGACTATGACCGCTCGTCGCCGCAATGCCCGTGACCATCTTGCCGGCCAGTACGCCTGCAGAGTTGATCACGATCGGGATGTTGCTTTGACTGGTGCTGTTGTTTCCGAGCTGGCCGTATGTGTTCTGCCCCCAAGCGGCGATGCTTCCGTCCGAGCACAATACCAGATTGTGACTCCCCCCTGCGGCAATGGCGGTGACCGTCTTGCCGAAGAGCACACCGCTCCGATCCACCAGTACCGGCACCGAGGCACTGATAGTGCTGTTGTTGCCCAACTGGCCGCTGAAGTTGTTGCCCCAAGCGGCCAAAGTGCCATCCGAACACAGCACAAGGCTGTGGTATTCTCCGGCGGCGATGGCAATGACCGTCTTGCCGGATAGCACGCCAGTGCGATCCACCAGCACCGGAAGGTCGGCGTGCATGGTGCTCTTGTTGCCCAATTGGCCGGAAGAATTGTAGCCCCATGAGGCAAGAGTGCCGTCCGAGCAGAGTGCCAACGCATGGTTGGATCCGGCGGCGATCGCCACCACGATTTTGCCGGCAAGCACCCCCGAATCGCTGACCAGGACCGGCCGGTAGCTCTGCTCGATCGTACCTCTGCCCAGTTGGCCGGAGTCGCCCCGACCCCACCCGGCTACCCGGCCGTCGGAGCACAACGCCAGACAATACTGGTTCCCGGTCGCCACGGAAACCACCGTCCTGCCTGAAAGCACGCCAGTCTGGTCAACCAACACTGGGATGTCGCTGCGCGCCGAGCTGCCGTTGCCCAATTGAAAGAAAGTGTTGTCGCCCCATGTGACCACGGTGCCGTCGGAACACACGGCCAGACACAGGTCGCCGCCTGCGTCACTGGCGATCACGACCTTGCCGTCGAGCGCTCCCTTCATGAACACCGGCACCGGCACGCTGCTGCTTGTGGTCACATTGTTGCCCAATTGGCCAGAAGAATTGTAGCCCCAGGCTAACAATCGTGCGTTGGCCCACTGCAGAACCAGATCATTGCCATTACCGCCAAAATAGTTTGCCACAAATACATAGGTAATCCCGCCGAAGGTCAAATTCACCGCCTGCCCTTGGTTCAGGTTGTCAAACTTGCCCTGGATGAATGCCAAGCCGGTGTTGTTGACAACCGTTAGATCTGTCCCGACTATCGGCGCAAAATTCAACGAAAAATTTGCTGTGTTTCCTATAAGCGTGAGCACGTCTACTGTCAAAGGGACATCCTGCATGTTGGTAAAGTTGGCACTTAGGTTGTTGCTGCTGAAACTTGCCACTATCGTATGCGCGCTGGAAACGTTTGTGATCGTATAGTTGGACAACGAACCCTTTGAAGAGCCGTCCACCAAGACGTCCGCAATGTGATAGCCGGGCTCGGCAGTGATCGTATAGGCCTGACTTTCTCCTTGATTCAGGGTCACCCCCCCCGCCGGGCTGATGCTTCCATTCGGCCCCGCCGTCGCCTCGACGGTCCACGAGAATGCTTCGTCGGCACCGATGTCAGGCGTGCTGGCGTTCCGGGCACTTCCGTCATAATCCAAGGGAACTCCGGTAAGTGGTGTCCCGGTGTTGTTCGCAGGACTACTGAAGGCGATGTGCAGATCCACCGATGCAGGAGGCTGGGCCGCGCCAAGAAAAAGAGGATCGCCGGTCAGACTGTTCGCATCCTGCCCGGTCGCGGTCTGCCATGTGGCAAGAGAACTGCGGTCGACGCTGTTGTAGCGGCCGAGCATACCGCCCGTGCCCGAGCTAAAGACGAGATTGTTGCTTGCGGTCAGGCCGGCAGGATTCGCCACCGTGCCGCCGTACTGCAGGGCATAATGTTTGCTGGTAGCTCCGCTGTTGCTGCGCGAATTGAAAAAGATGTTGTTCACGTATGCGCGGACATTGCTCACTCCGCTTAGACCATCAAAGGCAAACGTATTTGCCGAACCTGCGGTCTGCAGACCTCCCACATAAACGGAATTGTGATAGAAATTGCGCCCTGCGTTCGTGCCGTTGTCGTAGATGCCCCGTATGGAAGAGGCTCCTGCTGTGCTCGCTCCACTTGCACCAATGCCAACCTGCACCATGTTGTTCCGCGCGGTGAAAATCCCAGCCACGAACTGCATCCCGGTCATCTGTGACGCGGCGCTGGAGGAAGAAAGGGCGAGATTGTGAACCAGATTCCGCTCGATGAGATTCGTTCCCGTCGTCGGTCCTGCAAAGTACAGCCCTGTTACATTGACAGCCGCAGCAGCTGACTTGTTCGCAAGCGAATGAACTTTGTTGGTGGAAACGGTCTGGCCCGCCGTGGTGGAGGTGGCGGCGATTCCCACAACCGACTGCGACGTGGTCGCGTTGGCATTAGAACTCGTGGTCGAAAGATCGCGGACGACATTGCCGATGATGCTGTTGACTCCAGCCGAGGTTGCGACACCGCGAATCTGCGAAGTGGTGGAGATCGAGTTGTCGTTGTTGTTGAGATTCGCCACCGTATTGCCTGTGATCAGCGCGCTGGTGCTGCTGGTGCTCAGAATGCCGGTGACCTGCTGACCTCCGGCGGCGGTCGAAGCAGATGTGGCATTGAGGCTGTTGGCGGTGTTGGTGCTGCCGATGAGGTTGTTGCTGATGGTATTTGTTCCCGCCCTGACCTGAATTCCGACGAGAGATGCTGCCGAGTTGAGGATTGCGGAATTCGCCGCGATGGCGCCGATGTTGTTGTTCGAGATCACCACTGTGCCCGAGCTGATCGAGCCGAGACCGTATGTGGTGCCACCGCTGCCCGAAGTATTGGTCGAGATGGATTCCGTGCCGCTGGCGCTGCCAATGGTGTTTCCGGTTTCCGTGCCGATGTTCACAGAACCAGCCTGCACATAAATCCCGCTCCAGATCCCCGGAACTGCTGTTGTGGTACTGTTCGTCGTCCAGCGGATGTTCGCAATGGTGTTGTTCTGCAAGCTGCTGGCCATGGCCGTGCCGACATTCAGATGGATGCCTGCGAAAAGAAATGCCGCCGTGGTGGTGGTGGTGGTCCATGCCGCCCCCCCGGCGCCTGGCGTGCTGCCGCCGATGAAATTATTCGTCACGACGAAGTTGTTGCCAAGACTGTTGTTGATGTAGATCGGACGGACCGTCGTCGCTACCGCTGCGCGTGTTGCGGTTTGGTAAAAACTGTTGCCGGTAATGGTCCAGTTGGCATTGCCGGCATTCAGGCGCACGCCCGCCGATTCAACGCTTGCTGTGAGGGAGTGGAAATTGAATACATTGCAATTGGAAACGGTGTTGCCGCTGTTGTCCTTCGGCGACGCCGTGCCGGTCGAACAAATGCCGTTGACGGGAGTGCTCGCTCCGTCGCGAATGTCACACTGATCAATTGTGTTATTGTCATTGCCATCCGCTCCGGTGGTCGTGCTGAACAAGACCGTGCCACTGTTGGCGCTGGTATTCACTCCCGCAAGCGTCAGGTGTCGGATCGTGTTGTTGCTGGCCTCGTTGATGAAGCAAAGCGCCACTCCGGCATTCGCGGTGTTTGCAATGGTGAGTTGTTTCGCTGTGCCCGTGCCGCCGGGGCGTCCGTCGAGGACAACATTTTGCGCGCCATTCATATACACCGTTGCCGCAGTGGTGTTCGCACTGGTAATGGAGAGCGAGTTTGCACCAATGGCTGGCCGGATGGTGAGGTTGTTCGCCGCGCTGGAACCTGTGAGCGCCGGAATGGTCAGCGGAAATGTCTCGACGCTGCTAACATAACCGGCCTGAAGCTCGAGAATGAGCGCGCCATCAAGCCCGTTTCCGGCCGTCTGCACATCAGCGATGGCGGCAGTGAGGGACGTGTAATTTCCTGTCGGTCCAACGGTTTTGACGCCTGAGAGAGGTAGCGCATGCCCATTCAGTCCAAGAGCAATGGATAACAAGACAATAAGCTGGGGAAGTCGGAGGTTTCCTATCATGGTAAGGGACGGAGTTTAAGGTGAAACGAAGGCTTTAGAGACAATGGTTTTTAGATGGGTATTTAACTCAAAAAACGTGAAATGAGGCGGCGTTAGTGCAAAACAATGAAGAGTGTTGTCGGCAAAGCAAGCATCTCGATCACAGCACAACAAATTCACTGAAAAAGTAAAACGTGCACGATGAAGTTAGTTTGCCTAACTTCGTGAGAGTAAATTGGTCATAAGAAAAGGAAAGAAAAATGATGCGAGCTGACAGATCGTCACACGGCGTTTACTCCAGCACATGATTCTCAAATCCACCCCTGACCCCGAAAAAATATTTGGAAGTATTGAATGTCTACGCACTGGTGACAACAAATACCACCACTTCGGCGATGCGCATATTAAGGCATGTTCAGTCACAGCCCGCTTTGACGAGATAATCGCGCATTTTCAAGTTATCCAGCGCGAACTTCCCGCCGTGCAGGGCCTCGGCGGCGGCGATTTCCGCAGCGTTGAGCTCCCGATTGTAGCGGACATAGGTGAATGCTTTGCCCGCCGATGGACCAATCAGATCACCGATCTCGGAGTCGATCGGACCACCGTGAAGACAGCGTCCAAGCCTGGAGAAGTGCCCGCGTCTTGACAAGCGCGTGTGACCGGCATTTTTTCTCGCAGCAGCTTATCCATGCGCCTACGATTCCTCCATGACGCATCGGTTCACCACCTTTTCCGGCACGCATGCCGTCACCTTGATCATTGGAGTTGCGGTGCTTGCGATCCTCCTGGCTGGTGCGCGACTATCGGATCGAGCGAAAACCCTTGTCACTGCCATTCTTGCGTTTCTGAATTTGACGGCGTACGGCTACACCCAGTTCGCGTGGTCCTGCTGCGATCATGCGGCAGCTCTCGACAACATCGTGCCGTTTCATCTTTGCGACATTTCCTCATTCCTCGGCGGATACGCGTTGCTCACCCGGAAACAACTGGCCTGCGAACTCATCTACTACTGGGGTCTCGCGGCGGCCACACAGGCCCTCATCACCCCCGCGATCGATTACAGTTTCCCGCATCCGGCCTACTTCACTTTTTTCATCCAGCATTTTGCCATCGTCGGCGCGGCGTTGTATCTGCCGCTTTGCGAAGGCTGGCGGCCGCTACAACCTTTTTGGCGAAGCCCGCTGCGTGCGATATTGTGGGTGAATGTCTATTTCCTCTTCGCTTGCCTCATGAACCTGCTGTTGGACACCAACTTTGGCTACCTCGCCCACCCGCCGCCACATCCAAGCCTGATTGATCATCTCGGACCATGGCCGTATTACATCATTTCCTTCGAAATCATCGCGTTTACTATGATTCTGATCCTGACAATTCCCTTTTTGAAGAAAAATCAACGGCATGGTGCAATCACGGGTTGAAATTTTCACAAGAAACCACGATGATCTTGCCACATGGCCCCGACTTCATCACGACCCGCCGGAAAAAAAGTTCTGCTCATGGGCACCTGCCTCTGCGATGCGTTTTATGACGATGTGGCCCGCGCCACCGTGGAGGTATTGGAGCATCTGGGCGTGGAAGTTGTTTTTCCTGAAAACCAAACCTGTTGTGGCCAGCCGGCCTTCAATTCCGGTGACTGGGAGGCATCGAGAAAAGTGGCGCGACACACGGCGTCGGTCTTCGCCGGGGATCTTCCCGTGATTGTTCCCAGCGGCTCTTGCGCGGCCATGAATTTCCACGGCAATCTTTTGCAATTCGAGGAATGCCCCGAGCCCGCGATCAACTCCCTCGCCCATCGCACCTGGGAAGTTATGGACTTCATCGTCCACGGTCTCGGCATCAGCCAATGGCAAGGTGCTCTGGAGTCTCCGACGAAAATCGCCTTTCACCGGTCCTGCCACTCCCGCGGCACCTGTTCGGGAGAAGCCACACGCACCCTGTTGTCATCGATTCAAAACGTCACACTGCTGCCCTTCGGCCAGTCCGAGCAATGCTGCGGTTTCGGCGGAACCTTCTCGGTCACTTTCCCGCACATTTCCGGAAAAATGGGCACATTGAAACTGGATCACATTCTCGATCAGCATCCCGATCTGTTGATCAGCGGCGACATGTCCTGTCTGATGCACCTTGCGGGACTGGCCACGAACCAGGGTCGGCAAATTCCGATCAAACACGCCATCCAGATTCTCCGCGACACGATCCGGAAACCGTAACGCCCACACATCCCATGTTCCAATCCCTCGCCGACTCGCTCGACAAATCCTTCCGCAATCTTCGCGGTGTTGGCAAAATTTCCGAATCCAACATCGCCGATGCCCTTCGCGATATCCGACTGGCCCTGCTGGAGGCCGATGTGGAATTTTCCGTCGCCCGCGATTTCATCAACCGCATCAAGGAAAAAGCCGTGGGCGTGGAGGTGCTCAAATCGATCAAACCCGGCGAGCAGGTTGTCAAGATTTTCCACGATGAACTCGCCGCGTTGCTCGGTGGCGATCACGCGCCGCTGAATCTGAATCCTCCCGCGCGGATCCTGCTCTGCGGCCTCAACGGCGCCGGCAAAACCACGACGGCCGCCAAGCTCGCCTATCGATTGAAAAAGGAGGGCCGCCGTCCCGTGCTCGTTGCCATCGACCTCTACCGTCCCGCCGCCATCGAGCAACTCGCGACGCTTGCCAGGCAGGTGGATGTCCCCTGCTACACGCCCGATTCATCGGAAAAAGATCTCGTCAAGGTTGCCAAGGACGCGCTCAAATGGGCGGAGACCCAGGACCACAGCGTGATCATTTTCGACACTGCTGGTCGACAGGAACTCGATGACTCGCTGATCGGCGAACTGAAAAAACTGCACCAGTTTCTGGCACCTCGCGAAACCCTTTTGGTCGCCGACTCGGCCGCGGGCCAGCAGGCGGTTTCGGTCGCCACCCACTTCAATAATGCTGTCGGCATCACCGGCATCATCCTGACCAAGCTCGACGGCGATGCCCGCGGCGGAGCCGCCCTGTCAATGCGAGCCGTTACAGGCAAACCGATCAAATACATCGGCGAAGGGGAGAAAATCGATCAACTCGGTGAGTTTCATCCGTCGAGAATGGCCGACCGCATCCTCGGCATGGGCGACATTGTCAGCATGGTCGAACAGGTGGCCGACAAGATCAACGAGGCCGATGCCATGCGCAGCGCGCAACGCATGGCCGAGGGGAAATTCGACTTCTCCGATTTCCTCGATCAAATGAAAATGATCCAGAACATGGGTCCGCTCGAAGGTCTGCTCGGGCTGATGCCGGGATTCAGCAAAATCAAAAAGCAGCTTCCGGCCAATGCGCTTGACGGAAAAAAACTCAAACGCACCGAAGCGATCGTATTGAGCATGACCCGGGATGAGCGCCAGCGACCCGAAATCATCCGCGGCACGCGGCGCAAACGCATTGCCGACGGCTCGGGCACCTCCCTGCAGGAGGTCAACGCGTTGCTCAAGCAGTTCGGTCAGATGCGCGAAATGATGCGCTCCCCGCACAAGATGAAGAACATGATGAAAGCGATGTCGGGTGAGTCCGGCGGCCCGGGTGACATCAGCAACTATCCGCGCGGCTTCGGCAAGAAAAGGTAGTGTCGCCACCCACGGTTCTCATCCGCGCGGGTGAAACGACTTGTGGATCGATTTCAACCGCTGCTGGTCGACATGAGTGTAGATCTGCGTGGTTGAGATGTCGGCGTGACCTAACAATTCCTGGATCACCCGCAAGTCCGCACCGCCCTCCAGCAGGTGGGTGGCGAAAGAATGGCGCAGCAGGTGAGGATACATGTTCTGCTCCATGCCCGCCTTCGCCGCCCGTTCCTTGACGATTTCACGCACGCGATCCGGCGACAATGCGCCGCCGCGCACCGAGAGGAAAATGTGCGACGACGTTCTGCGTTTCACCAGCGCGGGGCGTTCGACCGCAAGATAATGAAACAACGCTTCACAAGCCACGGCACCAATCGGAACAATGCGGGTTTTGTTGCCCTTGCCGGTGACGCGGATGAACTTTTCCTGAAGATCGAGGTTCTCCAGTCGCGCGCCGCAGAGTTCGAACAAGCGCAGGCCCGAGGAATAGAAAAACTCCAGCATCGCGCGGTCGCGGCTGCCGAGAAATTCACCCGTGTCGATGCTCTCCAGCAGGCGCGCGCACTCGACAGCATGCAAGGTTTCCGGCAAGGTCTTTTCCGGTCGGGGCGAATGCAGCGGTTCGGCGGGATCCATGGGCAATCGGCCCTTTCCGGCCAGCCAGCGGAAAAAAATCTTCAAATGCACGGCGCAAATCCGCAGCGAGGATGCCTCCAACCCCTCCGCCTTGCGGGCGGTTAGAAACTCCGACAGCTCATCGGTGCCGAGGTCGTCCAGAGGCCGCTTTCCCGCCTGCATCCATTTCATCAACGCATCCAGGGTCTGCCTGACCGACAACTGATAGGCCGTGGACAAGCCGCGCTCCACGGCGATGAAGAATACGAATTCATCGATCTCCCTCCCCTCCCATGGTGCGGAATCGCTCAACAACTCAACCCGGTTTTTCGTTTTTGCGCGCCTTGTCCTTGAGTCCGTCATGCACTTTGAGAAACCCCTGTTTTTCCACCTGTTCGAGCAGGCCGTTGGCACTTAGTGCAGAACCGACGTTGATACTCAATCCGCACGACTCCAACGACTGCGCTGTCCAGACGTTGCAAATACGAGGAAAATAGTAGGAATGTTTGCAGTCGATCAGGTATCCATCACCCCAGCTCGAAGGTGCGATCACCTGCGGGTTGCCATTCTGGTCGAACTTGTTGCAACTGTTGAGAAACGAGGCGAAAGCCTGTCCGTTTTTTTCCTGGATCTCCCCCCGATAGATGCGCTGCTGGAAACAGACATCCTCGATCTTCCAGGAAACCGGAATCACTTCGGTCACGGAAGGCGAGGGCAGGCAGAGCGCATTGAAAACCTCCCAGGGGTACAACCAACGCTTCTGAACATAAGCCACCCGGTTGCCCCAGCTCATTTCCACATAGCGGTAGGGTCCCTGGGGGAACTTGAAACCTGCCGGTGCACGGTAACCATGATTGACAATCCAATCATAGGGAACGACCAAAGCCGTATGAAGTGAGTCGGCGACCACATACACCGGCACGGTAGAACCAAGAGGAGCATGTTTTTTGATCGAAACCTGCTGGGTCGATGTCGCGCTTTTTTCCGGAACGGGAAGGCGCAGTGTGCACGATTGCAGAACCAGCAAGCAGGCGATCGAGGCGGACGGAAGCAGAGCGGAGAACAAACGATTCATCAGTGGGGTGCGTCAATCCATAACATCCGGCGACCGTCACTGCGAGAATTTTTCAATGAAGAATTTGTAACTTACTTTTCAGGTTGAACTTCCGGCTGGACTTTCAACTCGATGCCATTCGCACCGCCGAAACCGATGTTCAGGCCGTCGAGCCTTTCCCGGATTTGGGGAGGAACCGCCGCTTTGTCCTGTTGGGTTTGATAGGGGCCCGACCATTGCAGATTATTGTCCTTGTCGAACACCTTGGCCTCGGTGGAATCACCGTCGCGGCTGATTTCAATTCTTCCCTCGCCATCCATCATGTTAACGGAGCTTTTCATTCCCATTTGAATGGCACCGCGGCCACCGGGTTGCAAATGCAGCATCCCCATGTTGGCGTCCTTCATCATCTTTTCCACCCGCCCTCTCAGGTCGGCGGCACCAGGTGGCAATATCTGGTTTCCCGCCGCGCCGCCGGCGATGTCATTCGCGCCCAACGCCTTCAAATTTTTTTCGATGGCATCGCGCATCTCCTTCGGCAGTCCTTCCAGCATTCTCTGCGGAGCCGGTCCGTCACCAGGCTCACAATTCTCCAGCCCGGCGACCTGCTCGGCCGGACGCGGCACCAAGGCCAGGGATTTTTCACTCAACTGACCCCGATGAATCACGCTGACTTTGACCGAGTCGCCCGGCTTGTGTTTTTCGAGCACGTCGCAGAGGCAGTCGTGACACTTCACGGGTTGTCCATCAACCTGGGTGATGACATCCGATTCCTCGATGCCCGCCTGCGCGGCAGGACCGTTCGGATCGATCAGCCGGACCAAGGCGCACGCGTCCTCGGCCAGACCAAGATGCGCGGCCAGAACATGGGGAACAGGGGCCATGCCAAGACCGATATACGCCTTGTCCACAGCAGCCGCCTGTGCCTTTTGGGCATCTTTCTTTTCCTTGTTGCCCTCCGCAAGATCCGACTGGGCGGCTGCGGGCGCGGATTCCTCACGCTGCTCCTTGGGGGCTTGATTCGGTGCAAGAGGCTCAACTTTCTGTGGAGGTTCGAGGGCAAAAATCCGGAAAGCCGTGAGAGCGGAGATGCTTAATGTGATGGTATGCAGTTTCATAATTACTTGTTTTTTCTTTGCGATTGCAGCGACCCGATCCGGGACATTTGTTCAAATTAATGGATTTTTTCGGGGACGATCATCAGCTCCTCGCGCGGGATGAAAAGCATGCGTTCGATGCCGTTCTCATCGCGAACGAGAACGCGGTCCTGATAGCGGAATCGCAGCACGCGTTTCGGCTGGCGGTTCTGTGTCCAGATCACACCTTCATCGGCAGCCTTTTGAATACCGGAGCCATAACTGGTGGTGACAATGCCCGGCGACATCGTTTTTGCCGGGAGTAAAGGGAGATTGCCGCCGTCCGACGAAGAGGCGAGAGGCTGCGCAGTTTGGTCCACGGGGATCAGGAAAGCAGCGAGACCGCCGATCGCGGCCACAGCAGCGGCGGCCAGCATTCTTTTTACGCGCAGGTGTTTCGCCTGGGGAGCCGCGACGGCATCCTTGTGGGAACCGGGAAACATCAACACCTTGTCGTTGAGAGCGAAGGGAACATCGGCAACAATCGCATGAAACCGGGCCATGCTTTTTTCATCAAGCGCACGTGGTTTCTGACCGACAAGCAAGGCCTCCAAAGGACGCAGCGATGCATCCACTTCGCGTTGCCCGCACACCGCGTCCTCCAGGCGGGCAAGAGTGCGTTCGCTCAACCCGGCGGGTTTCAGTGAGCACAGGATGTTTTCCAATTCTTTGCGGTTCATTTCCATGACTGAGACAGGTAAGTTGTTAAATCAAAAGATCGCCCTTGGTCTTGGACTCGATCAGTTTTCGCTTGAGGATTTCCAATCCGTATCGATAGCGCGAAGCGGCAGTGTTCTGTGAGATGCCGAGCATTTCGCCGATCTCGGCGAACGTTTTCTCCGCCCAGATTTTCAACAGAATCACCTCGGAGAATTTATTCGGCAGTTCCTTGATCCCCTGTTCAAGCTGCGACCTGGTTTCCTCGTCCGATGCTTCGGATTCAAACCATGGATCGAACTTCAGCGCGGCTTCACACTCCATCTCATCGGAAACATAGTCCTCGCGTTTTTTTCTGCGATCATCCTTACGACCCAGGTCGATCGACAGACGCCGGATCGTAGTGTAAAGGTAGGCCATCCACATTTCCTGACCACCGTCGAAGGTGCCGTCGTTGATTTTCTCGACAAGTTTCACCAAGGCATCCTGCACCACGTCCTCGGCATCGTGGGCGTTGCGCGTCTGACTCTTGGCAAAGAGCATCAGCCGCGGCCCCTGTTCGGACAGCCAATCACGCCAAGCGAGGGAAGAAGGGGATAAACTGATCGCTGCACTCATGGGAATATCAGGTTGCGAAAATCCAGCGTCATCCATGTCGCGATTTGTTTGTTTTTCTCAATTGCCGGCCAGCCATTGACGCAATGCCATGCCGGTGGCGGATGTGGAATTTGACGCGACTTGCTGTGGTGTGCCTTCCGCCACAATCCTGCCACCGTTGACCCCGCCACCGGGGCCGAGGTCGATCACCCAGTCGGCTGCCGCAATGACTTCCAATTGATGTTCGACAACCAGAACGCTGTGTCCGGCATCGCGCAACCTGGCGAATGCCTCCAGCAATTTTCTTACATCGCCGAAGTGCAGTCCGGTGGTTGGTTCATCGAACAGATATAGAGTCTGCCCTGACGAAGCCGGGCGTGCCAGTTCAACGGCAAGCTTCAAACGTTGAGCCTCGCCTCCGGACAGGGTGTTCGCCGCCTGTCCCAGGGTCAGATAACCGAGTCCGAGATCGTGCATCACATCGAGCAAATGCCTGATTTTCGGAACGGCTTGGAACAAGTCCCTGGCTTTGTCGATGCTGCATCCGAGCAGGTCTGCGATGTTGTGACCTTTGAAGGCGATTTCCAGGGTCTCGCGATTGAATCGTCGTCCCTCGCAGGCAGCACACGTCACCCAGGCATCGGGCAGGAAGTGCATTTCAATTTTGATGCGACCCGCACCCTCGCATCGCTCGCAGCGTCCGCCGCGGATGTTGAAACTGAAACGCCCGGAATTGTAGCCACGTTGTCGGGACATCGGCAGCTTGGAAAACAAATCCCTGACGATGTCGAACAATCCCGTATAGGTCGCCGGATTCGAACGCGGGCTTCTGCCGATCGCGCTTTGATCGACCACGACCACCTTGCTCAGCCACTGCGCTCCTTCCAGCCCCGCATGAAGGCCTGGTGTCTCGCCCGAGCGGGAAAACCGGCGAATCAGCGCGCGGGCAATCACATCCTCGGCGAGGGTGGATTTTCCGCTACCGCTCGGGCCGGTGAGACAAACGATTTTCCCTAACGGAATCCGCACGTCCATTCCCGTCAGGTTGCGTTCGCTGACCTTCTTGACCACCAGCCAGGGGCCTTCACTTTTCACCGCTTGATGAACGGGCCAGACTCTTTTTTCCCGCAACCAGTCGACCGTCGGCAGGTGATGCAGGTCCTGCAATCGCCCGGCACCAAGAACCGCACCTCCGGAAACTCCCGCACCGGGACCCATTTCGATCAGCCAATCGGCGGCGCGAATCACTGATTCATCATGTTCTACTACGACAATCGTATTTCCCATGTCGCGCAGATTGAGCAGGGCGGTGATCAGTCGGCCGGTGTCTCCCGGATGAAGGCCGATGCTTGGTTCATCGAGAACATACAACACGCCTGAAAGCCCCGAGCCCAGTTGCGAGGCGAGGCGGATGCGTTGAGCCTCGCCGCCGGAAAGAGTGCCACTGGCCCGATTCAATGCCAGATAGGATAGACCCACATCCATCAAAAAACCCAGCCGCCTGGAGGTATCGCCGAGCACTTGACGCAGCGCCGGATTTTTTTCCATCGGCATCTGAATTCCCTTCAACCACTGCAATGACTCGTTCACCGGCAGGGCGCAGAAATCCTGTATCCCCAGCCAAAGACCACCCGAGCCTTCGACCCGCACCGCCAGAACCGATGCCTTCAGGCGTTTGCCGTTGCAGACCCGGCAGGGCCGGTGCGACATCACCCGCAGCAAACGGCGGCGCGCTGCTTCCGATTTGACTTCCCTGACCTTGCGCTCCGCTTCCGGGCACAAACCTTCGATGGTTTTTGTCTTGCTGCGTTTCTCCAAACCAGCCTTCCATCCGGTGTCGACTTCCCCTCCATGGATCAACACCGCATGCAGGGATTCGGGCAAATCCTGCCACGTCGTTTGTTCGTCCACCCCGTGCATGCGCAACAGCGCCCGGGCCTCGCGCACGAACTGCAATCCGCGCGGTCCGCCGGGTTTCCACCATCCGGCCACCGCCCCTGACAGAACCGCTTTGGTTTCATCGGCAATCAACAAAGCAGGGTCACAGAACATTTCCGTGCCCACACCTTCGCAGGACTCGCAGGCGCCGAGATGGGAGTTGTAGGAAAAATGTTTGGGAGAAAGTTCACCCATCACAAAGCCCGTCTGCGGATTCCGATAACTGGTCTGAAAAGAGATCGTTGTCCATTCCTCCGCTCCGGGCTCGCTGAGCAGCACGCGGGCCTCGTTGCCGCACAGCCGCAAACAGGCCTCGATGCTGTCGGCCATGCGCGATTCCATCCCGCCGCGAATCACCAGTCTGTCGACCACGATTTCAAGCGATGCGACGGATTCATGCGGCGAAACCTCTTCGATATCGAGCATCACGCCATTGACCCGAACTCTAACAAATCCCTGACGTTTTAGGTCGGACAACAGCGCGGAAATGTCGCCCAGGTTCACGACGTCCACAGGTGCCAGCAACACCACCTTGGTGCCCTCGGCACGGGACAGCAGCGATGCAACGATGTCCCGGGCACTCATGCGCTCTAGTTTTTCGCCGGTCTGCGGGTCGTGCGGTACTCCGACCGCCGCCCACAAGACCCTCAGAAAATCGTAAATTTCCGTGGCGGTGGCCACCGTTGATCGCGGGTTGAGCCCACCGCTGCGTTGTTCGATCGCGATGGCCGGGCAAAGGCCGTCGATGCCATCGACATCCGGTTTTTCCAACTGATCGAGAAACTGTCGCGCATAAGCCGAAAGCGATTCGACATAACGGCGCTGCCCCTCGGCATAAAGAGTGTGAAAGGCCAGAGAGGATTTTCCGCAGCCGCTGGGTCCAGTGATGACCACGAGTTTGCCCTTGGGAATGTCGAGGGAAACATTCTTCAGATTGTGCTGCCGGGCGCCCCTGATACGAATCATCTCCACACGCCCACTTAAAACGCGAATCGTGCTTCTGGAAACTAAAAACTCCCCGTGGCGGAAGGAACCTTCATTGCCAGACGGTTTCTACTTCAGCGGAGCTAGAAGGTGGCTCGAGCCGGGATCGAACCAGCGACACATGAATTTTCAATCCATTGCTCTACCAACTGAGCTATCGAGCCATGCATTTCTGCATCGGACAACCTGCTTTGGGCGGGTCGGGACAGCGATTATGGAAACAAAAGCCGTTTTGGCAATGGAAAAATGCCTCGATCCTGAAAATTTCTGTCACCGATGATTGCACCGCAGTGCGGTTCTTCCTATGCTGATGCCCATGGCCACTCTCACTCTCGGCAAGCGTACGGTGTTCTCTCTAACGGGAAACGACGCGGTCCGATACCTGAATGGCCAGGTGACTCAGGACGTGCGAAGGTTGTTGACAGATCCGGCACGCGCTTTGGCCACCTGCGTCACCGATGCGAAGGGTCGATTGCAGGCGCTTGCCACACTGTATCTGATCGACCCGCAGAAGCCGGAAATTTTGATCGAATCCGCTCCGGAGCTGCGGGAAATGCTTTACGCAAGACTCGGCCGCTATTTGATTGCCGATGATGCCGAGCTTGCCGATGTTTCCGACGAATGGATTCTGCTTCACCATCTTGGTCACGCACCAACCGGACAATCGTATGCTTATCCTCGACTGGGGATTGCAGGCTTCGACCAATGGGTTCCGGCAGATGTCGTAGTTTCTTTGGAAGATAAATTGACACAGCTCGAGTCGGAAAAAATCCGTATCGAACATGGTGTGCCGGCATGGGATGTCGACCTGCAACCAGGCATGCTGCCGCAGGAAGCGGGACTTGAGGAACTGACCTTGTCATTTCAAAAAGGCTGCTACATCGGCCAGGAAGTCATATCCCGCATCAAGTCTGCGGGCAAACTCAACCGCATCCTGCGAAAATTCCACTTGCGCAACGATCAGGTTGTCAAAGGCGGAGAACTGCTTTCCTTCGCTGGCCAGGATGTCGTCGGCACGCTCACCAGCGTGGTTTACCCCCACGCCTTGGGGTTTCTGCAGAAAAAAGGCTTCGGCCAAAAAACCTTCGACCTGCGGCTGTCCGATGGCAGCATACTCGCACAGGCGGTTGACATGGCCGAAGGATGACAGCCTTACCGCTGGATCAGGAAAATACGGTTTTCCCGATAGGTGATCACGGCATCCAGCTCGCGCATGAAGTCGGCTCCAAACAGACCCACGTAGTCGAGCTGCCCGCCGCTGCGGGTTGTCATGTCGGTGGCGAGGGTGCGGCGGTTCGTCAGTTCCACCTTGCCCATGGTGAGTTTTTTGATCACCGTCTCGCCCGCCGGTGCCGAGCCACCGATACCGTAAACCTTGTGTTCCATCGGACCGACCTCACATCCATTCTTCTTAGCTTCGACAAGGTCGAGCAACGAGGTATTCGCTCCGGTATCGATCATGTAGGTGACCTTGTTCGCATTGAGCGTGCCATCGACAAAAATGTGATTGCCGCGTCGCTCATACTGAAACGAATTGTACTTGCGCAGGTTGAGCAGTTCCTCGATTTTCAAAGCACCGCAATGGCGTAGAAAGATGTCGCCCGCCTCGGTCCAACTGTTGGCGAACTCCTGATCCTCCTTGGACAAATTCGCCACTGGAATTTGCTGCTCCTTGCCGGCGGCGAGCTTGACCGTAATCACCGTGGAAGTTTTGGATACGATGTTCGCGCGAAAACTTTTTCCGTCGAGCGTTTTGAAAATGCGGAAGTTGAGCACCTCGTCCTTTTCCTTCACCTCACCCTCGACACCGGCATCGGTTGATTTCGCGGACTCGCCGTCGAGGCGTTTGACATCGGAATTGTCCGGACGGAAGAAAATGCGGTTTTCCTTGTAAGAAATCACCGTGTCGAGCTGCGAAAGCAGGTCCGCCCCGAACAATCCGGCGGAAGTCGAGTCCTTGGCATTCTCGGGTTTGTCCTTGTCCATGTCGGTGGCGAGGATCTTGCGGTTTTTGAAAACCGACTCGCCCATCGCAAGGGTCGGCACCTCGACCCAGCCCGCAGGCACTTCGCCCGCAACGCCATGGACCTTTTCCGTCATCGGCCCGACTTTCAATCCGCATTTTTCGACGATTTTCGTGTGCAGCAGGCTGGTGCCGGCTCCGGTATCGACAACAAAACGCGCGTCCTTGTCATTGAGCTTGGCGGTGATGATGATCGAATTGCCTTCGAGCGTCATCGGAAATGATTCGTACCCCCGCAACTCCAGCAGTTGGCGCACCGTCAGGCTCAGGCATTTTTGCAGGAACAGAGCCTTTTCCTTGCTCCAGCCTTTGATGTACTCCTGGTCTTCGGCGGAAAGGCTGGTCAACGGGACCACGGCGCGACGTTTGTTTTCCATCAGCAGGGTGGCGGAAGTATCGGTCTTGTCGATCAACGCGGCCTTGATTTCCTTGCCGGTGGAGCCCTTGAACACCCGGTATTCCTGGCCGCTCTCGGTCGTCTGCGCCCGCAGCGAAGCCATTCCGGATACGGCGAAAATGATGCAAATCAATCTTTTCATAAAAATATCTAACAGGAAAAATGCAGGCTCTTATTTGAACTCGCTGCTCTTGATGTATTCGACCCAGTCGGCTTCCATTTTTTCCACGCTGTCAAATCCGTAGATCTTGGCAAACTCAATCGGCTCGGGGATGGTATTGTTCGACTCCACCCGGCGTACCAGGCGGGCGAACGCGCAAATCCGCTTCGGATTGCTTTGCAGATAATTCGCAAACGAATAGACCAGCACCAGTTTGGCCGGATTGAGCGATGCCTGATCGACCCCGAGAATTTCCTGCAAATTGGGGGTGAGCTTGCCGCGTTTCACCTCTGTTTTCAAAATTTTTGCCCACGCCGTGCCGTCCTCATATCCCGATTTGGAAGTGATCTCGATTCCCGATGAACCGCTGGCATCGATCAAATGCGTCTCGGTCTTCTCGGCGAGTTTGATTTCCTTGTAGTAGGCGTGACCGGTGACGATGGTGAAGTATCCTTTTTGACCCACGCTGCCGACTCCGCCCATTTGCTGGTTGAGCAGATGACCGGCAAGACAGTGAGTGGGAAACGGGGTGAACACTTTTTTGAACTCGATGCCGTTGTCGATGTTGAACACCGAAGCCACCGGGTGGAAATTCCCCTTCTCCTGCTCTTCCTTGGGCAGGGCGACGGTATTGCCGCCGACCTTGTCCCATATGGCCTTGACCTGCGCCACTTCCTTCTGGGCTTCCGCATTGGCGGCATCCTCCATCAGAACTTTGGCATACCAATCGCCCAAGGCCTTGTAGATCTTGCGGTCCTCGACCACGAAAATCACCCGGCGTTTGTCACCCCAGTCGCGCCGGAAGTTCATGTGATAAAACGCCATGCCGTGCCATAGCCGCTCGGCGATCTCCGCGACAACATGGGGCCGGACATCCCCCGCGTAGGCGATGAGGAAATGTTCCGTCTCCATCTGGTCAAAGGGCCCGACCGTCCGGTCTCCCCCGGTGAGCGACAATTTTTTGTCGAGCTTTTTGAAGGTCTTCGAATCCAGCCTGACATCCTTTTCGGGTTCGCTCAATACGCCCTCGGTCAGGATTTTTTCATCAGCCTGGGCGTTTTCGACCAGATACTGGCGGTCGGCCAGCGACAGGTCGGTCACCAGCAGTTTCTTTTCCTTGCGGTCGGGACCAACGAGAATCACGTTGGCTCCATCCAGCTTCACCAGCGAGGCATCCAGGGTGCTCCCTTTCAGCGATGTCCACACGCGACTGTCCTCCGCCTGCAGCAAGGTGGCGGAGAACACCGCAACAGCCAACACAATGAATGAATGTATGTTTTTCACGCCCAGTATTCCAACAGCGGATTCCCAAAATGCAAGCAAAATCATGGCAATGACGCAAAGCCGCGAAGTCCGACAATAGCAATTGGCTTCATGAATCAAAGATGCACATCTAACGCCCGATACTCACAGGCTGATCCCGTGTGCGGCATGCTCAACCATCAAAAATTCTCATTGGCTGAACTCATGAAGCAAGCATCCGCTTGCCAGGATCTGCCATTCTGGCTCTTTTTGTCGAAATCCTTGCTGATCACTTTTCTCGGAAAATCACCAGAGCCATGAACCTAAAGTTCGCAGTTGGAATTGCAGAATTTCTCTTAAAGCCTTGTAGAACATGGGCTAGAGAGGAAATAAGATTCGTTTTTCGTTTCACCTAATGGGTGAAAACATGGCAAAAATGTAATTTGCATGCTGGTAACGCTGCATCAAT
>CAMAQB010000003.1 GCA_945860285.1 Akkermansia muciniphila
TGTAACCGTCATCTACCACCCTCGGCAGAAGCTCTGGATTACCGATCATTCACCAAAGTTAACATGGCCGCCGGTCCTCGGCCATTTTACGTTATCATCTGTCTAGTTTTGATCAGACAAAAAATCTAGTTTTGAACACTCGCCGACACCCGAAGGGAAAATGCTGGAATTATTCGGCGATGCTCCTACCTTGTTGCTCATGAAATGCCTGTGCCTGATGATGTCGCTTGCGGGTGCGCTCTGTGCCCAGGAACCGCGCTTGCATACGGTGACTCCACCGAGCCCGCTGCGTCTGCCGAAGGACACGGTTTTCAAGGGCGATTCGAAATTTTACGCCATTGTCAAACAGGCCGAGAGCGAAAACTGGCGGGCGCGACCGATCGGGCAACGCACGACTCTTGCGGCGCGGGCATTGCTGGGGACGAAATATGTCAACTACACACTGGAGGTCGACAATCGGATCGAGAGTCCGGTGGTGAATCTGCAGGCGATGGATTGCTGGACCTTTTATGAAAACTCGCTGGGCCTGTCGCGGATGCTGACTTACAAACCGGGCCCATACAAACCGGAGGATTTGATTCACATGGTCGAAGTGGAGCGCTATCGCAATGGTCAATGCACGGGTTCCTACCTGAGCCGCATGCATCACCTCGAGGAGGTGTTTTACGACAACCAGCGCCGCGGTCTTGCCGAGAACATCTCCACGCGGCTGCCCGGGGCCGAGAGGATGCAACGGTCGATCCAGGAAATGACCGTCGCATGGAAAAGCTACCGGTACTTGAAAAGCGATCCCTCCCTGCTGCAACCCATGGCGGAAATCGAAAAACGCGTTTCCGCGCTGCCCGTCTATCAAGTGCCGAAATCGAAAGTGCTCGAGGCGGAGAAATATCTCGCGGATGGTGATGTCTGTGCGATCACGACGACTTCCCCGAATCAATACACATCGCATGTCGGCTTGATCATGCGTTATCAGGGAAGGGCGTATTTCATGCATGCGACTTCGAGCAGCAGCAAAGGGCGCTGTACGGTTTTTGACAAACCGATCACTGATTACTTGAACGAACTCAGCACCCATTCCGGGGTCATTGTCTGTCGACCCAAAGATCTGCCGCCGTCGCGGATGTGGCAGAAAAAATGAGTCGTGGTGAGGCGATCGGGCATATCGATTTCGCGAAGCCTGACGATGGGCGAATGGACAGCGGAAATGTCCGCTGTGGCGGAAAATGCCCCCGCCGCGCGGGGGGGAGATCGCGCGGCGGGGCTGGTTTTTTTGCTGAGCGATGATTTCGGGGGTGGTCTGATCTGCTCAGAAAATTTTCGGTTCAGGGGATGTTAGTTGCGCGGAAAAACGGAATGAAGCATTAGCAACTCAGGTTTTTGCTGTTCCGAAAAACGCCGATGATCGCCTCATGGAAACCGGCTCCCCCGGCGATTAAACCACCGGGAAGTGCCGACTCCGCTATGAGACAGTCACAGAAAATCATTTGCAAACCGGGACGAGTGGACTGCTTGATTCGAAACGATCCGAATCGGGAATGGTCGCGTTTCCCCTCATCTTTCCTGCTTGAACCAACACGGGACCCGGCCGCTGCCGATTGGTCAAGTAATGGCACATTGTGAAAGGTGGCATAATGTTACATATCGACTAGAAAACAATGGTGATTTTACAGCTAATGTAAATACAAAAAGAATCAATTGTGAAACTTTTTTACTTTGTTTATGCTGAATATTTCCACAAGTCGACCAATCGCTTGAAAAATGTTTCGACTCTGGCGGTAAAGCAGTGCAATGGTTGCCGCGTGCCATGATTGCAAAGAGAATCGTATTTGCCGGGAAGGTTCAGGGAGTTGGATTTCGTTATGCGACAAAGGAAATCGCCCGATCCTACGACGTGTGTGGCTGGGTGAAAAACATGCCGGACGGCACGGTTGAATTGCAGATCATGGCGGAAACCGACAGCGAACTGGAGGCCTTCTTGAAGGAATTGACCGAGGAGTCAGCCGTGGCGCATCATATTCAATCGATGCATGCCCAGGTGATTCCTCCCTTGGAGGGGGTCGTTGGATTTTGCATCGAGCGCTGAAGCAACTCTGCGTTTCAGGTGTTGTTTGCAATTGCCACCAGAATGGCTTTTTGCACGTGCAGGCGGTTTTCGGCTTGCTGGAAAATTGTCGCGGCATGTTTTTCCAATACTTCCGCTGTGATTTCCTTTTCCCGATAGGCGGGCAGGCAGTGTAAGACGATGTGGCCAGTGGCTGCATGCTTCAGCAAGGCCGCGTTGACCTGAAACGGGCCGAAGGCCTGTTCCTTTTCCTTTTGATCCTCCTGTCCCATCGACAGCCAGACATCGGTGTTGATCACGGCGGCATCGCGCGCAGCGGTTGCGGCATCGTGGGTGATGACAACATTGGCGGCATCGAGATTGTCCAAAAATCCCCTGCTGGGTGAATAGGCCGGCGGACAAGCGACATGAAGGGCAAATCCGAGATGTTTGGCCGCCCACATCCACGAGACGGTCATGTTGGAAAATCCGTCGCCGATGAAGGCGATTTTTTTCCCCTGCCAGCCGCCTGACAGTTCTTTCACCGTCATCAGATCGGCGAGAATCTGGCAGGGATGTTCTTCGTCGGTGAGCGCGTTGACCGTGGGGATTCCCGAAAGGCGGGCGAAATCGACTACATCGGCCTGATCGAACGTGCGGATGACCGCGCCGTGCACCATGCGTCCCAAAACCCGCGCGGTGTCCTGGATTGGCTCGCCGCGGCCGAGTTGGATGTCGTTTTTCGATAGAAACATCGGGTTGCCGCCCAGTTCGTGAATGCCAACCTCAAACGATACCCGGGTGCGGGTGGAGGATTTCGTGAACAACATCGCCCAGGTCTGGCCGGTCAGCGGTGTTTCATGATGTCCGCGGGCGGCTTTGAGACGCAAGGCATCGGCCAGCAGGGCTTCGATGATCGGACCGTTCAGTTCCTCGATGGAGAGCAGGTGGTTCATGGCGACAAGGATGGATTAGAGTTCGTTGGTGAAGTCCCTGGTTGTAAGCCGGATGATGGCTAGTGCATCATCGATTTCATCCTTCCTCACGTTCAAGGGTGGCAGGATGCGCAAGGTTTCCGGTCCGGCCGGCACGGTCAGCAGCCCGCGCGCCATGAGCTTGGCGGCAAGGGTTTGAGCCACGGTCTTCCCTTCGACGGCGGGGATCGCGGCGGCATTGATGGAAAATCCCAACAGCAGGCCTTTGCCGCGCAGCGCGGTCAATACGTGATGATCCCAGCGCGAAAAAGCATCGCGAATGTATCTCTCCATCGCGGCGGCGTGGGCCGCAAGTCCCTCGCGGTGAATGACCCCGAGCACCGCCAATGAAGCGGCGCAGGCCAGCGGACTTCCCCCGTAGGTGGAGCCGTGCGAACCCGCATTCATCAGGCTGGAGAGGGGAGTTGCGGCATCGATCAAGCGATCCGAAACCCAAAACGCACCGATCGGAAATCCGCCGCCCATGCCTTTGGCCCACGAGATGCCGTCGGGTTCGATCTCCGGGCAGAAGGCCCGCCATGCCATGGTTTCGCCGCAGCGACCGAAGCCTGCCTGAACCTCATCGAAAAAGAGCAACAAGTCATGTTTTTTTGCGAGTGCCGCGACACCGCGCATGAATTCCGGGGTGATGCAGTTGACGCCGCCTTCACCCTGGACCGGTTCCATCAAGATGGCCGCAGTGATCGGCGAAATGGCGGATTCCAGGGCATCGAGGTCGTTGAAGGGGCAATAACGAAATCCGGTCAGCAAGGGATCGAATCCTTCGTGCACTTTTTTCTGCGCCGTGGCCGCCATCGAACCCAGGGTGCGACCGTGGAAGGACTGGCCGAATGTGATCACTTCGTATCGAGCCTCGCCACTGGCCTGGGGAAGTCTGTGACCGAAACGCCGCGCGGTTTTGATCAAGCCGTCATTGGCCTCGGCTCCGGAGTTGGAAAAGAACACCTTGCCGGGCAGTTGGACATGGTCCTCGACGATGGTTCTCGCCAACTCCGCCTGTTGAGGAATTTGATAGAGATTCGACACGTGAATCAGCGTTGCGGCCTGCGCTTGAATGGCCCCGGTGAGGGCGGGATGGCAGTGTCCGATCGAACAAACCGCGATCCCCGTGCAGAAGTCCAGATAGCGATTGCCGGCATCGTCCCACAAATACGCGCCCTGTCCTTTGACAGGAACTAACGGAAAACGTCCGTAGGTGGGCAGCACATACTGCGATAATGTCTCGGCTGTATTCATCGGCAAGCGATGATCCTAGCGGGTTTGCGTTCGGATTGCAAGAATGCGATTTGAATCTTTTCGATGCTTCGGATACAATCCGGCCCGATGAAAAAACGAGCGCTGTTTGTGTTTGCGGATGGAGTTGAGGAACTCGAGTTGATCGCTCCCGTGGATGTTCTGCGCCGGGCCGGTGTCGAGGTATGCATGGCAACCGCGGGTGAGGGGATTCGCGTGCTCAGCCGGGGGAATGTCACATTTCATGCCGATTGCCTGTTCTCCGATGTCAGCATCCATGACTTTGACATTCTTGTCCTGCCCGGCGGCCCCGGGGTGATTGCGCTGCGCCGACAAGGATTGCTGACCGTCGTCTTGCAGGAATTCGCCGCCAGTGGTCGACCCATTGCCGCGATCTGCGCCGCGCCTTTGTTGCTTCACGATGCCGGGCTTCTTGTCGGCAGGCGGTTCACCAGTCATGACAGTTGCTGGGGTGAACTGGCGGAATCCGATAGACAGGATGCGGTGGTTTGCGATGGTGGGATCATCACCTCCCGTGGCGCGGGCACCGCACTGGAGTTCGGCCTGGTGCTCGTCGGGATATTGTGCGGCAGCACCGCGCGCGGCAAGGTTGAAGGGGAAATCATGCTGTAAAGTGGTAGAAAAGTGGTATAACTGCCAACCAAGAGGGTCGCATTTTTTCTTGTTTTTTAGTTGCCCGGGCCCGCCAATTCAAGCAAGTATGAGCGCACCAACAAACACGGAGAGGTGGCAGAGTGGTCGATGGCGTCAGTCTTGAAAACTGAAGTAGGGAAACCTACCGTGGGTTCGAATCCCACCCTCTCCGCCATCTGGTCATTTTGTGACCATTCCTGCGTCTTTCGTTGATTCTGCGGGCTTTCGTGCGTCTCTGGATTCGGTTGGTGATGCATGGTTGTGACTGGTTGAACGGCGATTTGTCAGAAATCCGTTAGAAATCGGGTGTTCATTCTGTCGCGGATTTGGAGTGGATTTGAATCCCGACAAAATCACGCCGTTGCCCGGAATCCGGGAGTCAGCATGTCTGGTCAGGTTCTCTTCCATCCGTCACACATCTGCCAGATCGGTGCCGTGGATCAAGGACTTTCCATTCGCTCGCAAAAAAAGACTACATTCATTTCCTGAGGAGTAATTTATCGCGGGCTCATAAGTGACCTCCACCACATTAAGCGGCCGTCAGCGAATACACAAAATCACTGATCGCACGGCGGAAGGCCTCGTTTTCGACGAACTGCTTGTAAACCTGTGTGTCGTCCTTCAGCAGCGTGAGCATCACCTTGGCGAGTGCCTTGTCGTGCTCGATGCGGGCGGCTCCCGGGGTGTTTTCACGGGCGTTACGGAATGCTTCGTTCTTGGCGACAAGCGGAGCGATCTCATCCTTGATGCGGGCGAAGATCCTATCTGAGTCATTGAAAAGCGTGCCGAACTGCTCGTTGAAGGCTTTTAGGATGTTGCTGAGGCGGTCGAGTTCCGGCTCGGGCTTGCGTCCTCCGCCTTCGACTGGCATGGGATCGATCTCAGCGTCCTCATCAGTTGAGGCGATCTGAATGGCCTGCTTCTTTTCGACACGGTAGCTGTCCATATCGATGGATTCGAGGATACCTTTGGAAAGGTCTTCCTCTTTGGGCGCGGGGAGTTTCGGAATCAGCAGATTGAGGAGGACCGAGAGCTTCTCCCACTCCCGGCTGCCATAGGGAAGGATGGAGCCGAGGAAATCATAGGCGCGGGTGAACACCTTGGCCTTGCTCTTGAAATCCACCTGCCCGTCTTCGTCGAGTTGTTCGAGGTAGGTGGCGACGCAGACGTCGAGGATGGGATCGAGCTTCTCACGGCTGGCACCGGCGAGGAAGAGTTCCACGATGCTATCGATCTGCTCCTGCGAATATACTTGGGCCGTATCCAGAGCGAGCTTGAGGTCGTGGAGTTTGTTGGGGTCCGTCTCTTCACTGAGGATCGTGGTGCGGTAATAGTCGGAAAACGCCTGAGTGACGGTGTCGCTGTTGTTCTGGAAATCGAGAACGAAGACATCGCGTTTCTCGGGATGGGCACGGTTGAGGCGCGAAAGCGTCTGCACTGCCTTGATGCCGGAGAGTACCTTGTCCACATACATAGTGTGTAGCAGCGGCTCGTCGTAGCCGGTCTGGAACTTGTCGGCGCAGATGAGAAAACGATAAGGATCTTCCTTCACCTTGTCTGCGATGTCGTTGCTGGCGAATCCGTTCAACGAGGCTTCGGTGACTTTCTCGCCTTTGAAATCGAACTCCCCGGAAAACGCTACAATGGCCTGATACGGACTCTTCCGCTCCACAAGGTATGTCTTGAAGGCGTGATAATACTGGATCGCTCGCTCGATGCCGCTGCACACGACCATGGCACGTGCTTTGCCACCGATCTTGCCGACGGACATGACCTGCTCGTGGAAATGATCCACCATGATCTCCGCTTTGAGTTGGATGGCGTGTTCCTGGCTTTCGACGTAGCGGCGCAGTTTCTTACGCGCCCTTTTTTTATCGAACTCCGGGTCGTCCTCTATTTTTTTAATCAGGCGGTAAAAGCTTTCCACTGGCGTGTAGGAGCGCAGCACATCGAGGATGAAACCCTCCTGGATCGCCTGCTTCATCGTGTAGCTGTTGAATGGGCGGTGCTTGATCTTGCCTTCGGCATCCGGAGGCAGCGGAATGCCGAATAATTCTAAGGTCTTGTTTTTCGGCGTGGCGGTGAATGCGAAGTAGCTGGCGGTGGTCAGGAGCTTGCGTGACTTGATGCGCTTTTCTATGGCGTCGTTGATCTCGTCTTCGGGGTCGGTTTCACCCAGCGCCTTGCTCATGGCGGAGGCAGTCTTGCCGCCTTGGCTGCTATGCGCTTCGTCGATGATGATCGCGAAGTTTTTCCCGGCTCCTTCGCCTTCCATTTCATCCAGAATGAACGGGAACTTCTGCACGGTGGTGATGATGATCTTCTTCCCGTCCGCGATGAAGCTGCGCAGGTCGCCAGACTTCTTGGCATGACCAACAGTGGCGCTGACCTGCATGAACTGTTTGACCGTCTTCTGGAGTTGGTCGTCTAGAATACGACGGTCGGTGACTACGATCACTGAATCGAAAACTTCCTTATCTTTATGCTGCACACGAACCAACTGATGAGCGAGCCATGCAATCGAGTTCGACTTGCCGCTACCGGCCGATTGCTGAACGAGATAGCGTTTGCCGACCCCGAAGTCCTCCACATCGGTCAATAGCTCGCGCACCACGCCAAGCTGGTGGAAGCGCGGAAAGATCTGCTTCAGCTTCTTCTCTCCGGTCTTCTGGTTTTTCTCTTCGATAATCTGAGCGTAGTTCTCCAGAATATTGGTGAGACTAGCAGGTGTAAGTGTTTCCTTCCACAGGTAGTCGGTCTTGAGTCCGTCCGGGTTTGGCGGATTGCCCGCACCATCGTTCCAGCCCTTGTTGAAAGGGAGAAACCAGCATGCCTTGCCCTTCAGCTCCGTGCACATCCGGACTTCCGAGTCATCCACCGCGAAGTGAACCATGCAGCGCCCAAAGCCGAACAGCTTCTCCTTCGGGTCTCGGTCGCGGCGGTATTGCTCCACCGCGTCCTCCACCGTTTGCTTGGTGAGGCTGTTCTTCAGCTCGAAAGTGATCACCGGCAGGCCGTTGACGAAGGCTGCCAGATCCAGTGAGCGCCGGGTTTCGTCGAGGCTGTAACGAACTTGGCGGGTGATGCTGAAACGGTTTTGCGAGAAACGCTCCGCCGCCTTGGCATTGCCGGGGGAAGGCGTGCCGTAAAACATCTCGAAGCGCAGCGGGCCGTCGGAAATGCCATTGCGGAGCACATCGATCACCCCGCGCTTGCCGATCTCCGAGCTGATGCGGGCGAGGAACTTCTGGCGGGTGATGTTCTTCACATCGCGGTAATTCCCGATATTGAGCTTCGCCAGTGTCTCCGGCTGGGTGGACTGGAGAAAGGCGAAAAGTTGGGTAACGTCGACACAGTGCGCCCGGTCATAGGCATCGGGAGAGCCAGCGTGCCACCCGCTGCCACACGCTTTGTCAGCGGCAATACCATCGGGCGTATCGTGGATCACAGGCTCGCTGGCGGATGAAATTCCATCCTCGCCCGTCATGTGGCGCATGATCAGTGTTTCGAGGCCTTTTTCTGTAGTGTCGGTGGGCATATGAAGGGGTAGTTCGTTCAGCTCGCCAATCCAAACATCGGCCTGAGTTTCCCAGTCCCGACGAGGGATTTCATCACCGTGTAGTCATCGGCCTCAAACCTGACCCGGCCGGCCGGAATGGCTGGACTGATGCGAAGCCTTTCGGCAAACGCCATGACATTTGCGGTCGGTGTGTTCCGCTGCAACCTGGCGGCTTTCCACAGCTCTTGGGGAATCAAGGTCTCGGTAGCCAGCGCATCGGCTTCCTGTTCGCACTTGTCCTTCCCGGTTTTCGTGAGGTCGTCGAAAAACGCCTCGATCTCGCCGTGATCCAAATGCAGCGCCACATGCGCGAGTTCGTGAAACAGGGTAAACCAGAAATTGTCCAAACGGTCGTGGCGGAGGGTGAGAGCCACCACCGGCGAACCATCAGGCAGTTTGAGTGCCGCGCCGTCGAGGTGGGTTTTGGGCAAGTGCCGCTCACAAATCAGGTGGATGCCACTCTTGTTCAGGAATTCCTTCGCCAGCAACGGTCCGGAATCCAGGTAGCTCAGCCGTGCCAACTCGCACAGGAAATCGGCATTGACCGTGCCCCGGCGATATTCCGGTAGCGTCTCACGCATCGCGCGGGTCGCCACCCGGATCCGCCAAGCGGCCAAGGCATGTTCGTCTTGTGTGCCTCCATCCCGCAGGTGCTGCCGATTCAGAGCTGGCACCATGGCGTTCTCGCCCAGCGGCCCCACGAAACGGTTTAAGAGATCTTCGAGTTGCGCCTTAGCCTCTGCCACGCTGCCGGAGAAGCCCGCGAACCAACCGCGCTTCACCATCTCCGCCACGGGGAAATGCCTGCCTTGCTGGAGGGCGGCGTCCGACGGCAGGTCCGCACCGGCTTCCTGGAGCAGCACTTCCGCCGGGATGCCCAGGCCCTTCACCAGATTGCGGATCATGGTGAGACTGAGCGGTCGCTTGCCGGTGAGCACTTCCGAGACTTTGGGCGCGCTGCCGATGTATGGCACCAGATCTTTCCGCTTCAGCCCTTGCTGCTCCATGCGGAACTTGATCGCCTCGATGGGATCGGGCAGGTCGATCGGGTAGGCCTTTCGCTCATACATCTCGATCAACGCGGTCAACAGCTCAGCCTCGTCACCCTCGGGCGTGCCGGGCTCGGCATCGAAGATTTCGTCGAGCCGCGCGAGGGCGGACTCGTTCTCTTCTTCGGTCTTGATCAGCTTGGCTTTCATTAGATTTCCTTCGCGTTGATTTTACTGTATTCGGCGTGGGTTCCGACGAAGCGGATGAACATCCGGCCGGAGTTGTAGTGGATTTTGACGATGAGACGGTAGTGGTTGCCTTTGATGTCGAACACCACCCGGTTACCCGGAAGGCAATCCGCACTGCGGTGAGAGGCCTTGATTTCTGAAAACGACTTCCACGATGCCTGGCAGGCCTCGCGATACCATGCGCGGAGGGCCTGCTCGGATGCGGCGTGTTGCTGCCAGAAATCGCGGAGCTTCTTGAGTGAGACGACGTGCATGGATCGTTGTTCCCGGTTTGATTGTCAATAGAAAGTTCCCGAATGGGTAATTTTCTACCCTTCCACCTCCTCCCCTTCGGTTTCCTCCTCGGGGATTTCGGATTCGGGCAGCGGCTCTTCTTCCGCCTCCTCCGGCAGTTGGGCGGCGGCGGCGCGGACGTCCAGCTTGCCGGTTACCACGTCCGCCGTCAGGCGGGTGCGGTATTCGCGTAACAGGGTGATCTCGCGCTCGTAGCGGGTGATGACGAGGTCGATGCCGCCGGTCTCCTTGAGAATGAATGATATTATGTCCCGCTGCTCGGTTTCAGGTAGAACCAGATTGGGCATCTGCTTGAAGCTATCCCAGTAGAGGCGATTTCGATCGGAAACAATCCCGGTGGATTGGCGGTTCACTTGCTGTTTGTAGAGATCCGTGTGGAACACGTAATCGTAGAACTCAGGAACAGTGCCACCCCTTGGCGCGATGACGACATACGCGGGGCTGACCAAGCCATCACACGGCGACACCCCGACAGCACCTTGCCACATGCGCATCGTATTGTATGCCATGTCGCCTTGATGCACCCGTTTGTATTTCGTGGCATCGGCTATCAGCTTTTTGGGACGCCCGAACTGATCGAGTTCTTCCATCGTGATCCCTGATCGAAGACTCACCTGAAGAACCGGCAACCCCTCAACACCAGATTCGACTCGAAGAGAGAACAGCGCCATGTTTCGCCTCACCTCCCAATGTTCCGGAATCTCGCCGAGCCACGGGATGCCGGAGTCCTTGAGTTTGACGTTGGGGTCGAGGCCGCGGGTGACGGCGCGGTGGATGATAGCCTGCTTCTGCTCCTGGAGCAGGGCGATGACCCGCCGCTTCGACCGGATCGCCTTCTCCAAGCGCCCGTTCCAGTGGTCGAGAAAGCGCACGATGGCCGCTTGCTCGGCGGGGGGCGGGAGGGGAATTGGTGCATCGAGAAACGAGGTGTCGGTCAGCTGAAGTCTGGAAATCCAGACACCTTTGGATCGGACCTGCAGCTCCCAGTGGAATGCGGAAGAACGGACCAATTCATGCAGATAGCGGGGATTGATTTTGGCCGAAGGGCGACTTCGATAAACGCTGTAGGCGGTGCTGATGATCCCGTGATGCTGCGACACGCCTAATCCGCCGCCCCAAGCCCAGAGACTGTTGATTACCAAATCTCCTGGCCAGCATAGCTTGTGGCCAGCGTAAGACTCGGCTTTGAACATCGTAACCTTTGCACTTCTGCGGGGGATTACACCGCGAGCAGAACTAACCGTAAGAAGTTCTTCTTTGCCGTTCTTCGATCGTTCATCGACACAGAATAAATAAGCCTTCCCTCGCTTGATCACCCAGTGCGCCGGATAGCGCTGTAGCCACGGTAGATCCGACTCCTTGTATTCCGGATACGGTTTGAGATCCGCAATCATTTAGTTACCTCCTTGGCTACTGCATTTACGATTCTTGCACGAGCCTGCGCACGATCAGCCAATAACTTGTCTTCTCCAGTCTGTTCGAGCCATTCCATGAAACGATCCAGCCCGTGGCGGGTGTTGCTCTCATCACGGCAATTTGTGATGAAGGCGAACTGAACTTTCTGGATAGGATCAGCAACGAATACCCCGAATGGTGCAGACACAAGTGTAGCATCGGGGAAACCCAGCAGTTTGGCTGCCTGCGTTTCGGTAGCCGTCTTGTGGCAGGCAATCACATGAACTGGGCCTCCTCTTTTCCCTTTGAGAATCGAGGCGTTCTCATGATCCCGAAGAAACGGTTGACCCACGCGCTCCCTTGCAGCGGCAACAGATAATGCCGCAGGGACAGCGTGCAATTTCCACAAGATCTCGCGACCATCAAACTTTACCAGTATTTCGTGGCCTTCCTCCTTGGCTCCACTCCGGGAGAGTATCGATTCTCGAAGAACACGGATCATTTCTCCCTCCCGTGATGTATAATCTAACCGGGACCAATCAAGTGCAGCTCCGCTATAAAACTTGCCTTTTGCCGCATCACGGACTCCTGCCTGAACAAGGCCGATAATCGCGTCGTGGAGAGCTTCCTTGATCCTCTTTATTAGATCTTCCTTTGTTTTGACCTCCCCGCCGCGGAACATGCTCTGCTTCGCAATTTCTTTCTGAAATCGTTGGTTGCGCTGACCGGCTTCATCTTTTCCGGCAGGAATATTTGGTAGTGCAATGAGGCGGACCTTTGCTGGAGCAGTCGAGAGTCCAGTCATCATTTCAGCATGGCATATCCCGACGCTGCCACCCGTTTTCGCCCATCCCGCGTTCCCGTTGCAGATGATGAGTAACACGTCGCAGTCCTTTACCGTCTGAATACAGGTATCCCACGAGTCCCACGTTGCGCTACCGGGGGCAGCATCCTCATTGATCCACACTTCAAATGCCTTACTCCCCGCCACCTCCATCGCTTCGATCTCGGACTTTATTTCTCGGCGGATCATGGAGAGTGTGGTTTTGCTTCCGGCAGGAAACGCGTCATCGCTCCTGCTTGAAAGCATCAAACGGATTTTCGAGGATTTTGACATGGTTCAGGATTTGTCTCCTTTCAGAAGTAATCCCAACATATCTTCAGCGGCTTCTTCTTCCACGAGGATGTCGGCACGGATTTCTTCCAAGGTGCCGAGTGGCTGGGGCTTGTAGAAATTCCGAGGGTGTTGGAATGGTTTCGCTAATGAGCGGTAGCGTGTAATATGGAACGGATTGACGTCCATATTAAAGTCTGCGTTGCGCATGGATGAGGATACAGGCCAAACACAAGGCAGGATTGCATACAGTAGGCTCATGGATTGCCTCCTTTCAGCAGCTCGCCCAGCAGCCCTTCGGCGGCTTCTTCCTCGGCGAGGATGTCCGCGCGGATTTCATCGAGGGTGCGGAGCGGCTGGGGCTTGTAAAAGTGGCGGGTGAAGCTGACTTCGTAGCCGATCTTCGTGGCTCCCTCCTTGACCCAGGCGTCTGGGGTGTAGGGCAGGACTTCGCGTGTGATGAAGGCCTCGATGCCGCCGTCCTCCAGCAGCGGGACTTGCTCGGTGTCACGGAGGTCACTGTCGGTCTCGTATTCGACAATCATCGGACGGCTCGGCGATCCGTCCCTACCTTTGATTTCGTAGAGGCCGTGGAAGGGATCGGGCTTGGCCTTGCCGGGTTTGTGGATCTTGCCGATGACCGGCGGGGCGTTCTCGTCGCGCCAGCTGACGGCTTTGTAGATCTGCTTGAGATCGGCGGCGGGCAGCTTGATGTCGCCGGATTTTAGGGCTGCCTCGACCTTCTCCCGGAAGAGGTTGTGATCCTCGAAAAGATCGCCGCCGAGTTCCTCGCGGAGACTTGTGGCGGTATCGACCAGGCGGCCATCACGTTCCCAGGTCTTGGAATCCAGAAGTTTCTTTCTCTTCTTTTCGGGCAGGCCTTTTTTCTTGGACTCGCCGTCCTCGTCGTCGCCGTCTTCCTCGTCATCGCCCCATTCGTTGAGGCGTTTCTCCAGGGCATCGGCGATTTTCGCGAACTTGCGGAACAGATCGTCGCCGAACTCGTCATACAGCACGGAGCGGATTTCCTCGTCGCCGGAGGCGAAGCGCAGGGACTCGATGCGTGGCAGGCTGAGCTGGCTATGGAGCCGCAGCGGACGCTCGACGACGACTTTCCAGTAACCGAAGGCCTCGTTCGGGAAGAGCTTTGATTCGGGCGTTTCCTTGAAGTCGAGGAAGGTCTTTGTGATGCGCTCAATGTCATCCGGAGAGAGTTCACAGTTCTTTTTACCGAGGTTTTTGCGGAGCGGCTTGAACCACTGGGAGGCGTCGATGAGCTGGACTTTGCCTTGGCGGTTCTTCGGCTTGCGGTTGGAGAGCACCCAGATGTAGGTGGCGATGCCGGTGTTGTAGAACAGGTTGAGCGGCAGGGCGACGATGGCCTCCAGCCAGTCGTTCTCGATGATCCAACGGCGGATGTTGCTCTCGCCCTGGCCGGCGTCCCCGGTGAAGAGCGAGGAACCGTTGTGGACTTCCGCGATGCGGCTGCCGAGCGGGGTGTTGTGATTCATCTTAGACACCATGCTGGCGAGGAAGAGCATCTGACCATCGCTGGTGCGGGTGACGAGGGACATTTCCTCGCCATCGTGCATGACCTTGAAGCGGGGATCGCGCATGCCGTCCTTGCCACCCATGTTTTCGAGATCCTTTTTCCAACTCTTTCCGTAAGGCGGATTGGCCATCATAAAGTCGAACTCCACGGAGGGGAATGCGTCGTGGGAGAGCGTGGACCACTCGGCCCCGCCGATGATGTTCTCCGCGTTCTCGCCCTCGCCCTTGAGCAGCATGTCTGCCTTACAGATGGCGTAGGTCTCTGGGTTGATTTCTTGCCCGTAGAGCTGGGCGGCGATTTGCAGGCCAAGATCGGACGCGAGCGATTGAAGCGTTTCCTCGCCCTCGGTGAGAATTCCGCCGGTGCCGCAAGCGCAGTCGTAGAGCAGGTAGGTGCCGGACTTGAGTTCTGTAGCGATGGGGCGGAAGACGAGATTGGTCATCAGCCGCACGGCGTCACGCGGCGTCCAGTGCTCGCCGGCTTCCTCGTTGTTTTCCTCGTTGAACTTGCGGACGAGTTCCTCGAAGACGGTGCCCATCGAGTGGTTGTCGATGCCGGCAGGGGTGAGGTCGATCTCGGGATCGAGGAACTTGGAGATGAGGGTGCCGAGCGCGTCGGCCTTGGAGAGGGTGGAGAGCTGGTTGCGGAATTTGAAGTTTTCCAGGATGTCCTGCACGTTGGGCGAGAAGCCGTTGAGGTAGTCCTCGAAATCGGCGAGGAGCTGCTGCTGGTTGCCCCGGGACTTCAAGTCGCGGAGGGTGAACTTGGAGGTGTTGTAGAACGCGTGGCCGGAAGAGGAGTAAAGGGCGGCGGTCTGCTCGGTGATCCCGGCGTCGTCGAGCATCTTGCGGGTTTCCAGCACGGCCTTCTTGGTCGGTTCCAGCACGGCGTCCAGACGGCGGAGGACGCACATGGGTAGAATGACGTCCGGGTATTTGCCCCGCTTGAACAGGTCGCGGAGAACGTCGTCGGCGATGCCCCAGATGAAGGAGACGATTTTGTTGTGGGTGGCTTGATCCATAAAATTAAAATGCAGAAATCGAATTTAAAGTGACCCCATCGACGGCCTCTCCGCCTCCCAGTTGCCCAGCACCTCGCCGAGGACGACGGTGTAGGTGAGGTTGCCGTGTTCAAGGTCTACATCGGGGAGGAACTCGTCGTCGAGGGCGGAGAGCAGCGGCTCGATATTCGATTCGTCGAGGCCGGAGCCTTTGAGGATGATCACCGTGCCGGCGACTGTTCCATTGGCGAGGTAGTGAAGATCCACGGCGGCGAGGTCCTTGCCATCGCGGATAGCGAGAAAGCGTTCGGACGAGGGTGTGCGGAGGGTGCGTTTCCAGGTGAGGTTCATGATAGAGACGTGACGATCCAGTTAGTGAATGCAAGCGAGGCAGGGATGGCGGCGAGCAGAATCAAGCAACCTTTGCCACGGTACCCCACGCCAGTGCCGGGGATGCTGAAGGCGGAGTAGCGGCGACCACGGGCACTCGTGCCGACGCGGAATCCCTTGCCGCCGACCGAATAGCCGAGGCCGGATTTGTTCAGATTGACCCGGAACGGCCCGAAGTTGATGGATTTGCGATAGAAAAATCCCATATGCGTTAGTGATTTTATGGAGACAATTGTTGGCCAGCGGAAGAAAACGAATTCTTTCCCTAGCGGCGCTAACTATTATGCTCAAGTGAGAAAAAGAATCAAGAAGGTTCTTGAAATTCGCTTCATTTTGGCGTGCCAAATGGTGATTTACAGGCAGAAAAAAGTGCTGAGGTTTCTACGCTAGATATAAAATAAACGAATAAAGTGTCGAATTCCCCGATTTCGCGAAAGTGCATACAAAACGAAAATGATTTTGAGAAACTATTTGTTCATAAAAAAAAACGCTCGATATCGACGAGCACCCAAGTCAAAAATGCATGATTTTATGAAATTCTATGTTTTTTTTATGAAGCAGCGAACCATCCAATCTGGCAATCTTCACTCGGAACAACGGCGTATGTCGTCCTTGGAAATCGGTGAAAGGCTCGTCCGGCAAGGGGATGAGTTCGCGCAGGAGGGCACAAAAGCGTTGGGAGGCTTTGCTGACACGTTCGTATTCGGTGGAGTAGGTGGGTGGGTTTTCCCAGTGCCCTTGTGCGTTTTGTGTTGCCGATTCAGGGTTGACAAAAAATGCCTCGCCACGAAACTGTGCGCGAAGTTATGGAACAAGTGATCATTATTGGTACGGGGTGCGCGGGATATACGGCGGCCATTTACACGGCGCGGGCCAATTTGAAACCGCTGATGCTTTCGGGCACGCAGCCGGGCGGACAACTGACCACGACCACCGAGGTCGAAAATTTTCCCGGTCATCCCGAGGGTATCATGGGGCCGGAATTGATGGTGCGCATGCAAAAACAGGCCGAGCGTTTCGGCACGCGCATTGCCTACGAAATGGTCGAAAGCGTGAGCCTTCTTGCTGACGGCGGGTTTGCTGTGAAAACCGGATCGGCCAGTTATGAGGCGAAAACCGTCATCATTGCCACGGGTGCCGCGCCGCGCCACATGGGGCTGCCGAACGAGCAAAGTTTGATCGGTCGCGGGCTGACCTCCTGCGCCACTTGTGACGGGGCTTTTTACCCCGACGTTCCCGTCGCGGTGATCGGCGGCGGCGACAGCGCCTGTGAGGAAGCTGGATTCCTTACCCGCTTCGCCAGCAAGGTGTATTTGATTCATCGTCGCGACGAATTGCGCGCCTCGAAAATCATGGCGGATCGGGCGTTGGCGAATCCGAAGATCGAGCCGGTGTGGAACTCCACGGTGACCGAGTATCTCACCGATGAAAAAGGCGAGATGCGCGCGGTGAAATTGAAAAACCTGGTCACGGGCGCGGAAAGCGAAATGGACGTCAAATGCGTGTTTGTCGCCATCGGTCACGTGCCGAACAGCGGCTTTCTGGGCGGGTTGGTGGATCTCGATGAAAACGGTTACATTTTGCAAACCCCCGGCCGCACCGCGACCAAAACTCCCGGGCTGTTTGCCGCCGGCGACGTGGCGGATCATTATTACCGCCAGGCGATCACGGCGGCCGGGCAGGGGTGCGCGGCGGCATTGGAAGCGGAACGCTATCTCAGCGAGCACGAAGGGCACTGAGCGCTTCGGCTGGCTTCAATCAGTTTCGCTCCCGCTCAGGAGAGCGAGCCGTTGTGGATGATGTCGAAGAAACTCTGTGCATCGAGTGAGGCACCGCCGATCAGTGCGCCGTCGATATCCGGGCAGGCCATCAATTCCGCGGCGTTGGCGGGTTTGACGCTGCCGCCGTATTGGATGCGCAGCTTGCCCGCGACTTCGGGGCCATACAGTTCGGTGATCACGCTGCGAACGAATTCATGCGCATCCTGGGCCTGTTGCGCCGTGGCGGTGACCCCGGTGCCGATCGCCCAGACCGGTTCATAGGCGACGACCGTATCCTCCATGTCCGAAACCGTAATGTTCTCCAGTCCCTCGGTGATCTGTGAACGCAGGATGCTTTCCAGTTTTCCGGCATTGCGTTCCTCCAGGGTTTCGCCGATGCAAAAAATCAGCTTCAGTCCGGCCTCGCGCGCTTTTTTCAACTTCGCATTGATCACCGCGTTGGTTTCGCCGAAAAGCGAACGGCGCTCGCTGTGGCCGACGATCACATGGCGCACGAGGATTTCGCGAAGCATCTTCACGCTGATTTCGCCCGTGTAGGCGCCGTCGTCATATTGAGAGCAGTTCTGCGCCGCCATCTCCACCCCGCGAGCATCGTTCAGCGATTCCGACAACGTGGGCAGGGAAATGAATGATGCGGCAATCACGATGTCGCTGGTCTGGCGACCTGTTAGTTTGCTGAGGAACGATTTCACAAACGCCGCGGTGTCGGACGGTCCTTTGTTCATTTTCCAGTTGGCGGCGAAGATCGGGCGGCGGTACATATTTTTCGTTAGGGTAAGGGAATGTGTGGAGTGTTGTGGAGGAGGATGATTTCAGACTTCGGTCAATGCGGCAACGCCGGGGAGTTCCTTGCCTTCGAGTAGTTCCAGCGAGGCACCGCCGCCGGTGGAAATGAAGTCCATGTCGTCGTCGAGTTTGTATTTGACCACCGCGGTGACGGAATCGCCGCCGCCGACGATGGAAAGCGCGTCGGAGTCGGCCACCGCCTGGGCAATGGCCTTGGTGCCGATGCCGAAGGAGTCGATTTCAAAAACCCCCATCGGTCCGTTCCACAGGATTGTTTTCGCCGTGGCGATCTCCTTTTGAAATTCCGCAATTGCCACATCGCCGATGTCGATGCCCTCGCTATCGTCGGGAATGCTTCCGCCATCGGCATAGGGAGCAGTGACTTCGGTGGCAGCGCCCTCCTTGAATTCCTGAGTGCAGCGCGTGTCTGCCGGAAGCAAGAAGCGTATGCCCTTATCTTCAGCATTTTTCATGATGTCGAGCGCCAGTTCTAATTTGTCCTTTTCGACCCGTGACTTGCCGACCATGAAGCCTTGCGCCTTGCGGAATGTGTAGGCCATCGCACCGCCGATGATGAACGAATCGGCTTTTTTCATCAATGCGTTGATCACCTTGATTTTGTCGGAAACCTTCGCACCGCCCATGATGACCAGAAACGGCCGCTCTGCGTTTTCCAGCTTGTGCACCAGATAGTCGAGTTCACGAGCCATCAAAAATCCCATCGCGCTTTGCTTGACGAAATGTGTGACTCCCTCGGTGGAAGCATGGGCGCGGTGTGCGGTGCCGAAGGCGTCATTGACGAAAATTGCGGCGTTGCCCGCCAGCTCCCTGGCGAAGTCCGCATCGTTTTTTTCCTCTTGCGGATAAAAGCGGGTGTTTTCGAGCAACATCACTTCGCCTTCCTTCAGCGCGGCGCGGCGGGCGGCGGTGGCGTCACCGATGCAATCCGTTGCCATGACCACCGGCTTTCCTAACAACTCGGCAAGCCGCGTGGCTGCCGGTGCGAGCGAGAATTTCGCCTCCAGGCCGTTTTCCGGACGACCGAGGTGCGAGCACAGCACCAGCCTGGCCCCGCCTGCGAGCAGGTGTTGGATCGACAGCACCGCCGCGGTGATCCGGGTGTCGTCGGTGATCACACCGTCCTGCAGCGGCACATTGAAGTCCACGCGCATGAGAACTTCCTGGTTGCGGACGTCGAGATTTTGAATCGATAATTTGGCCATGGGCAATTCGGTAAGGTGGATATGACACCAATGTCAAGCCTCTTGAATCAAGAAATATGACAGTTTTCAGATATTTCTCGACAATCAGGGAATCCGCCGCACTATCCCCGCACTCCCATACCATTATGAAAAGAAACACACTCATGACCACGGTTGCGTTTGTCTTCGCCTCAGTCAGCGCGCTGCATGCCGGTGGCGAGGGGTGGCAAACCGACTTTGAAGCGGCCAAAAAACTCGCCGCTGAAGGCAAAAAAGACTTGTTGCTCGATTTCACCGGTTCCGACTGGTGCGGATGGTGCATCAAATTGAACAAGGAGGTTTTTGGGCTCGAGCCTTTTAAAACCGGCACCAAGGACAAGTTTGTTCTGGTGGAACTTGATTTTCCGCAGAAAAAGGAACTCGAAGCAAAGCTCAAGGAGCAGAACGAAAAGCTGCAGGAACAGTTCAAGATTCAAGGATTTCCCACTATTCTGCTCTGTGATGCCACCGGCAAGCCCTATGCGAAAACCGGCTATCAACCGGGCGGCGCGGAAAAGTACGTCGCCCATCTCGACGGGCTGCGTGCGGTGCGGGTCAAGCGCGACAAGGCCTTTGCCGATGCCGATCAAGCGAAGGACGATGCGGCCAAGGCGGCTTGCCTGGTCGAAGGATTGAAGGGTATCGATGAAGAGTTGGTCGATTCCAGCTACGGCGATGTCGTCGAAAAAATCGGCGAACTCGACAAAGAGGACAAGACCGGATTCGTGAAAGCTCGCAAAGAGGTGATCGCCAAGAAAGACGCTGCGGAAAAAGCGGAAGCCGACATTCAGGAGTTCATGGGCACCAAAATCCAGCCGCTGATGCAGGCCAAGGAGTTCGACAAGGCCCTGGCTGCGGTCAAGACCTTCATCAAGGAAAATCCCGACACTCCCGAGGACTTCAAGATCGGCATGACCGTCAACATCGCTCTCGCCGGCCCGATGGAAAAAGGTGATGTGGAAGCGGCGAATGCCGTGATCGATGGTGTCGTCAAGGACTACCCCAAGAGCGACCTGGCGAAAAACGCAGATAAGATCAAGGCAAGCATCAAGACCCGCCTCGAGCAAATGAAAGCCAACAAGGTTGACGAAAAAGACAAAGCCGAGGAGAAGTGAAAAGCTTCAGCCGTCGTGACCGGTAGAGGTCGTGATCAAAAAAAAATGCGCCGCAGTGACTCCTGCGGCGTTTTTTTGCGGGTGGCGAGAAGCCTTGCGACGATCAGGCGATGTTGGTGAACACCGACTGCACGTCGTCGTCGTCCTCCAGTTTGTCGATGAGCTTTTCGACTTCCTCGAGTTGTTCTTCGGTCAGTTCCACCGGGTTGCTGGCGACGCGGCGCAGTTCGGCTTTTTTTACCGCGATGCCCAGTTTTTCAAAAGCCTGCGTGAGTGTCGAAAAACTCGCGTAGTCGGCATAGGCGGTGACCAGGTCGTCCTCGACCACCAGTTCCTCCAGACCGCCGTCGATCAGTTCCAGTTCGATTTCCTCGAGATTCATTCCGGGCGTGAGAGGAAATTCGATCGCAGTTTTCCGCGAGAACAAAAACTCCAGCGATCCGCTCGGCACCATCTGGCCGCCGTTTTTGTTGAAATGCGTTTTGACATTGGTGACCGAGCGATTCGAGTTGTCGGTCGCGCATTCGACGAAGATCAGCACGCCGTGCGGGCCCTTGCCCTCGTAGTTGACCTCCACGATGTCCTGGGCATCCTTCGCCGAGGCGCGTTTGATGGCGGCATCGATGTTGTCCTTCGGCAGGTTCTCCGCTTTCGCGTTCGAAATCGCCAGTCGTAGTTTGGCATTTGTGAAAGGATCCGGTCCTCCTTCCTTGGCGGCCATGGTGATCAGTTTCGCCATTTTGGGAAACACCTTGGACATTTTATCCCAGCGTGCTTCCTTTGCCCGTCGTCTGCATTCGAATGCGCGTCCCATAATGATTGTTGCGGTTGGAAAATGTCAGGGCTGCGGTTGTCGCGCCCGCCCGATTGAAACGGAAAACTCCGGGAGAACCAATACAAGAATGATAAAAAATTGCCACGCACGATGCGGTGCGATACGTTTCGCGCGGTGAAAATTGACATCCTGACGCTGTTTCCCGAGATTGTGCTCGCACCGCTGGGCGAGAGCATTATCAAACGTGCGCAGTCGGCGGGAATTGTGGAAATCCGCGCCCATCAACTGCGGGACTGGGCGTTTGACAAACATCGGAAAACGGACGACACCCTGTGCGGCGGCGGGCCGGGCATGCTGTTGAAACCGGAACCGTTGTTTGCCGCCATCGAGGAACTGCGCGGACCGGCGACCAAGGTGATTCTGATGACCCCGCAGGGCAGGGTTTTCAAACAACAGGTGGCCCGCGATCTTTCCCATGAGAGTCATCTGCTCATCGTCTGCGGCCACTACGAGGGCGTGGATCACCGCGTGGTGGAAAACCTGATCGACCTCGAGCTGTCGATCGGCGATTACGTTCTCACCAACGGGGCGATTGCCGCGGCCGTTTTGTGCGACGCGGTGATCCGACTGCTGCCGGGAGCACTGGGCGACGAACGTTCCAGCGTCGAGGAATCATTCGCACAGGAAAACCTGTTAGAAGCGCCCGCCTACACCAAACCCGCGGAGTTTCGTGGAATGAGGGTGCCGGAAGTGCTGCTCTCGGGAAATCATGCGCGGATTGTCGAGTGGCAGAAGCAAAAAGGCATCGAACGCACGCGGCAAAACCGGCCCGACCTGCTGGAATAGCCTGCCGACCTTTCAGTCGTCGGCGGGCAGTTCGTTGCGGTTGTTCACCGGTTGCATCAGGCGTTGGGGAATGATGAAACGCACGGTGCCCGAGCGGGACGGCGGCTTGACATCGAAAAGAATCAGCGAGCCCTTGCGGACCTCCACCGCGCCCGATTCACAGTTGGTGACCCAGGCGAGCAGCATCGAAAAATCGGGCTCGTGGCCGACGAGGCAAATGCGCTTGAATTCCTGGAACGCCGCCAGTTCGCGCAGTGCGACATCGGGGTGCATGCCGCTGGCCAGCCAGGGTTGCACGACCGCACCGGGTAATTGCGCCGCCCGGCAAAAGTACTCGGCGGTTTGTTTGGCGCGGACCAGCGGGCTGGTGAGAACGATTTCGGGCAGGATGCCGGCAGCGCGGAGGAAGTCTCCCGCTCTGCGCGATTGTTCTTCGCCCTTTGGCACAAGAGCGCGTGCGGCATCACCCTGGGGATGCCCGTGGGGCTCGGCTTTGCCATGGCGCAATAAAATGATTTCCATTGTTCGGGGGGGTGTTTCACATGGTCATGCCGCCATCAACCGCCAGCACCTGACCAGTGATGTAGCGCGCCTGCGGACCGGCTAAGAATAACACGGCTGCGGCAATGTCAGCGCATTCACCAAAACTGGCAAGGGGAATTTTCGTGAGCACCTGCTCGCGGACTTTTTCCGGAAGTTCGCCGGTCATGTCGGTGGTGATGAAGCCCGGGGCGACGGCATTGCAGGTGACGGCGCGACCAGCCAGTTCGCGCGCCACTGCTTTGGTGAGGCCGATCAGTCCGGCTTTGCTGGCCGAGTAGTTGGCCTGCCCCGCATTGCCGATCAGTCCGATCACCGAGGCGATGTTGATGATGCGCGGGTCCTCCGCTTTCATCAAGGTGCGCATGAAGGCCTTGACGGTGTTGAACGCGCCCTTGAGGTTGGTGTCGAGCACGGTGTTCCAGTCCTCCTCTTTCATGCGCATCAGCAATCCGTCGCGGGTGACACCGGCGTTGTTGACGAGGATGTTGACCGAGCCGAAGTCGGCAATGATGCGCGCCCCCAATTCCTGCACCGCTTCATGGTCGGCGACATCGACAGCATACGCCCGGGCCGATTCGGGATGGGAGGCGTTCAGTTCTTCGGCCACGGCACTGCAACTGGCCTGGGTGCGACTAACAACAGCCACCCGGGCACCTTGTTCGACAAAGGCTTTGGCAATCGCATGGCCGATCCCGCGACCGCCGCCGGTGACGACGGCAACTTTTCCTGCAAAACTCTGCATGGGCGAAATTTGCCCCATTTTCGGTGTCGCCGTCAAAGCAAACCTTTGCTAACTTGTGCGCGTGCGCAATTCGCATTGCCGAACACCACGGGAAGAAAACTGCGCGGAATACCCGTCGCGCAAACCCACCCTCAACGGCGCAACTTCGCAGCCAGGGGCGGAGCCACGCCTGGCCCACGGTCTGCGGCGATCAAGCCAGGGAAAGGATTGACAAGAAATGTTGTAATCAAAAGGCGGGGAACGAACTCCGGGTGTTCCGGTGGGGGACGTTCGCGGATCACCCTCACGTGATCTCCCTTCACCCCGCGCTCTCCTGCGCCAACAACGCCGGTGAGTCAGGAAGGATTACCCGTCAACCATCCTGCCCCCAGATCGCCAGGGACAGCGATCTTTGCATTTGAGCATCTCCCTGGTTTGATCGCCGTGAGGATTTACACGGATACTTTTGATTTGAATCACCAGTAGAGTTTTACATAACCTTATGCGCGACAGTAGATCGGCATTGGCGTGAAATGTGATTGCAAGAGGGTGAGGCGCGATTGCTATGGGGGGAATCACTCCGGTTCCTGCCAGTTCGATCCTTGAAGGAGGACGCCCGCAACAACCTGGGCTTCCGCCCCGCAGCTCCCCGCATTTCGATGGGGGGAGCACTGATCTCGCCAACGGCGTGAACGTTGATAGCGAAGGGTGAAATCCCCATAGGGAATTCACTCTGGTATCATACCGTAAAAAAATGAAGCGCTCCCCAACGGCGGTGGACGGAACGATGATCTGATGTGCCGCATGGTTTTGAATGGAATTCACATGTTCATTTCGCAGCTATTCCGTGCACCCATGCAGGGCGCGGGAAAATGGCGGGGCATATTCCAGGGTGCCTCCCGGCACCCTTCGTTATCACCGTTGGCCCTGTTCGGGCCATTTGCCATTGATCCTTTGTGTCACGATCAGCTCAGTTGGCTGTCAGCCACTGATGAAAAATTTGCCCTTGTCAGCCGGGGGATTTTTCGATTCCATCGCTCATGGCAGACTTCCCTTTAGCTTTTTCGTTCGATGACATTTTGCTTGTCCCCGCGCGCAGTGCCATTTTGCCCGCGGATGCATCGATTGATACGATGCTGAGCAAGGACATTTCCTTGAGAATCCCGGTCGTTTCAGCGGCAATGGATACGGTTTCGGAGTCGGAACTCGCGATCGCGCTCGCCCGTGAGGGCGGCATGGGGGTAATCCACCGCGCGTGCCCGATCGAGGAACAGGCGGCGATGGTTTCGCGGGTGAAACGTTCGGAAAACGCGGTAATTTTGAAGCCGTTCACTTTTCGCAAGGATCAATCAGTCGATGACGTGCGCCGGGTTATGGAGGAGCAGGGGTTTTCCGGCTTTCCGGTTGTCGATGCTGATGGTCATCTCGAGGGCATGGTCACGGGTCGCGACGTACGCTACATCGAGCGCATCGATGTTCTGGTGGCCGATGTGATGACGCCCCGCGACCGGTTGGTCACCGCCCCGCCGAACATGGAACTGGAGGAGGCTCGGCGGATTCTTTATAAAAACCGTATTGAAAAACTTCCTTTGGTCGATGAGCAGAACCGGTTGGTGGGATTGATCACCGGTTCTGACATCGAAAAGCGTATTACTTTCACCAATGCCGCCAAAGACCCCAATGGGCAGTTGCGCTGTGGTGCTGCGGTTGGTGTCGGGCCGGAATACCTCGAGCGGGCCCAGGCGATGATTGCTGCAGGCGCCGATGCTTTGTTTATCGATGCTGCCACTGGTCATACCGACCGGGTGCTGGAGGTGATTAGTCGTTTGCGCGAACTTTCCGATCGTCCCGTCATTGCGGGCAATGTTGTCACTGAGGCCGGCGCGCGCGACCTAGTCTCCGCTGGCGCAGGGGCGATCAAGGTCGGCATCGGCCCCGGTTCCATTTGCACAACGAGGGTGATCTCGGGTGTGGGCATGCCGCAGTTCACGGCTATTCGCAACGTTGCGGATCACTGTCATGAACACGGCGTGAAAGTCATTGCTGATGGCGGAATCCGCTATTCAGGCGACATCGTCAAGGCGCTTGCCGCGGGTGCTGATTTGGTGATGCTGGGCTCGCTGCTCGCTGGCACGCGAGAGAGCCCTGGTCAGACGGTTCATTCACAGGGCCGTCGTTTCAAAACCTACCGCGGCATGGGCTCGCTCGGGGCAATGCGCAAGGGCGCGGGCGACCGCTACGGCCAGAACAGCTCAGGCAAACTTGTGCCCGAGGGCGTCGAAGCCCGCGTGCCTTACAAAGGACCGATTTCCGATGTGATCTTCCAGCTAATGGGTGGGTTGCGCTCCGGCATGGGTTATGTCGGCGCACCGAATCTTGAAGCCTTGCGCCGCGATGCCACGTTCGTGAGAATCACTGCCGGAGGGCTTCGCGAAAGTCACGTGCACGATGTCGTGCTTACTGAAGAGCCGACCAATTATCAGCCGATGAGCTGAGCTGCAGGATATAATATTTACGTTAAAAAAATGACAAAACATCATCACGTAGCAGTCCTCGATTTCGGTTCGCAATACACGCAGTTGATTGTGCGCAAAGTCCGCGAGTTGGGATGTTTCGCTCATCTGTATGCGCCCGAAGATATTGAAGAGGTCGGCGAACCAGGTGCCATCATTCTTTCTGGTGGCCCCCGTAGCACCAGTGATCCGGATGCTCCCGACATCGATTTTGAAAAGCTGAAATCCTTCGGCGTACCGGTGCTGGGTGTTTGTTACGGCATGCAGTTGCTCAATATCAAATTCGGCGGCACTGTACACGCGAGTAACCGCCGCGAGTATGGTCCCGCCGAACTTACACCGCAATCGCGCACGGGACTCTACGAAGGGCTGTCGCCCTCGTCGCAGGTGTGGATGAGCCATTCCGACACCGTGGATGTGCTGCCGCCTGACACCAAAGTGCTGGCTGTCAATCAGCACGGCACGCCGGTTTCGCTGCAATGGAGCGATCGCTTTTACGGCATCCAGTTTCACCCCGAGGTCACACACAGTCATGAGGGCTTGCGCATCCTGCACAACTTTCTGCTCACCGCAGCAGAACTGCAACCGTTTCACATCGAAGATTTCAAGCGCGAGATGATCGAGGGCATCCGTAAAACGGTCGGTGATCGCCAGTGCGTCTGCGGTGTGTCCGGCGGCGTCGACAGCACTGTGCTCGCTGTTCTCCTGAAAGAGGCCGGTGTGAAGGTGCGGGCGATTTTCGTCGATCATGGATTGATGCGTTTGAACGAAGGCGACGAGGTTCGCAACAACTTCCACCGCATGGGGGTGGAGATCGAGACCGTGGACTGCGCGGATCTTTTTCTATCGAAACTCGCCGGCGTCGATGATCCGGAAGAGAAACGGAAAATCATCGGCAATTTGTTTATCGATGTTTTTTGGAACACCGTCGGCAATGCCGAAATGCTCGCCCAGGGGACCTTGTATCCCGATGTGATCGAGAGCGCCTCGAACGCAAAATCGAAGGCATCGAAAATCAAAACCCATCACAACCGCGTCGACCGCATCCTCGAACTGCAGGCACAGGGCAAGGTGCTGGAGCCGCTGGCGGAATTGTTCAAGGACGAGGTGCGCGAACTGGGGAAATCGCTGGGCATTGCCGAAGACATTTTGCAGCGTCATCCGTTCCCCGGCCCCGGACTTGCCGTGCGCTGCCCGGGCGAGGTGACCGCGGAAAAACTGCGCATCATCCGCGAGTGCGATGCGATCTTCATCAATCAACTCAAGGAGGACGGCTGGTATGACCGCGTCTGGCAGGCCTATGCTGGCTTGATTCCCGTGAAAACCGTCGGGGTGAAAGGCGATGAGCGCTCCTACGAGTGGGCCACCAACCTGCGCGCCGTGGTCAGCGAGGATGCGATGACCGCCGACTGGGTCGACCTGCCCTACAGCCTGCTGCGCAAAGCCAGCCATCGCATTCTCAACGAAGTCAAGGGCATCAACCGGGTACTCTATGACATATCCACCAAGCCGCCCGCCAGCATCGAGTGGGAATGAGTTGGCCAGTTGTTTGAGGGTTCGCGGATTTTGTAACGAAAGATGGCACGCATACTGCTTGATTCGGTGCGTAGATTACGCAACCCTCCCATGAGTCGGAACATGCCTGAAATACGCCAAGTGCTTGCATTTGTGGCGATCGTGGAGACGGGTAGTTTCACCCTGGCCGCGAAGAAATTGAATCTGACGCAGTCGGCCATCAGTCATTCGCTGCGTTCGCTCGAGGATTCGCTCGACGCGCGATTGTTGGATCGCAAAGGCAAGAGCCACCGGCTCACGGCATCCGGCGAAATTTTTCTCAAGCACTGCCACGCCGTCATCAATGAGTTGGATACCGCGATGACCCGGATGAATGCCATGCCGAAGAAAGCCGGTTGAGGGTGCCGCGGTCGGGTTTCAGACACTGACGGCGGTGGATCTTTTCCAGCTTGAGAATCCGTAGAGAGCGATGGCAAGCCAGATCAGGGCGAACGAGACGGTGCGCTCCGGGGTCATGGGTTCGTGATAAATCCGCCAAGCGACGAGCCATTGCAGTGTCGGACTCAGAAATTGCAGGATGCCCAGAGTGGTCAGCGGGATATTCCTGGTGGCGTGACCAAAAAGCAACAGCGGTGTGCTGGTGGCGACTCCCGTGAACATCAACAACAGACTCTGTTGATTGAAATTCGCGAGAGTGCTGGTGATCGTGGGTGGCACGACACACAGCCAGACCAGCGCGATGGGCGTGAGCAACAGGGTTTCGATGCCGAGTCCCGGCAGCGATGAAAGCGGGGATTTTTTACGAACCACGGCGTAGAGTGAAAATGTCAGAGCGAGAGTCAGTGCGACCCACGGAAACCCGTGCACGCCGTGAAATTGGCAGGCCACGCCGAGCAGGGCGATGGCGATGGAGATTTTCTGGCCCCGCGAGTGGGTTTCCCCGAACAGGCAGTAGCCGAACAGCATGTTCACGAAGGGATTGAGATAGTAACCGAGAGAGGTTTCGAGAATCCGTTCCTGCAATGTGGCCCACACATAGAGCAGCCAGTTGGCCGCAAGCAGAAGGCCGGAAAGCAGATGCCAAATGAAGATTTTCGGATTACCGAGCTGCCGCCAGGTGGCAGCCGCGTTTTTCTGCAGTGCGAGAATGCTCCACAGGACCAGCACCGACCAGATCGTGCGGTGCGCGATGATGCTGGTGGCGGGCAGCCCTTGCAGGCATTTCCAGAACATCGGCAACACGCCCCAGAGAAAAAACGCCCCGAGCGCCGAAAGGATTCCTTCCGGCGGCGTTCGTGGCGATGACTTGGACACAGAGGCGTTTCGCAGGCTCGATGTTTATCGCAGGACGCTGACAACCTGCTCCAGGGGAAAACGCGCCTTGGCGGCGTTTGCGTACTTGTCGCTTTCACAGCGGTAGCCGAGCGCGCAGGCGACGACCGTGCGATAGCCGGTGTTCTTTAGCGAAAGTGTTAGATCGTAGCCTTCGGGCGACATTCCTTCCATCGGACAGGAGTCGACCCCGAGCACCGCGGCCGATGTCATCAACTGGCCGAGTGCGATGTAAACCTGCCGGGTGCTCCACTGGAGCAGTTGATCGTCGCTCATCGCCGTGACGAATTGCATGATCATGCCTTGCAATGGGGCAAGTTTCTCAAGAGGGGTCGATTGCGTTTTTGCGAGGCATTCGATCCATTCCTGCACGTCGGTGGCATCGATTTTCTCCTTCACGGCCAGCACAATGAAATGCGAGGCATCGGTGACTTGCGCCTGCCCCCATGAATGGTTGCGTAGTTCCTCGCGCAATCCGGGATTTTCAACGACAATGAATTTCCAAGGCTGCAAGCCAAAGGATGAGGGGCTGAGGTGAAGCGACTCGATCAATGAAGAGATGAGTTCGGCAGGCAGTTTTTTTGCAGCGTCGAATGATTTCGTGGCATAGCGCCATTGCAGCGCGTCGATGAGTTGGGTGTGGGATATGTGATTCATGATTCGATTTCGATTTGATAACGGGGGAGAGCAGGGTCGATTTCACGACTCCAGGCATCGATGCCACCCCGCATCACCCGGGTATTTTTCATGCCGTGGCCCAAAAACCACGCGCAGGTATCGAGCGCGTTTTTGCCGAGGTGATCATATATAATGATTTCCTGATCGGGATTGTCCGCGAACAATTGCCGCTGCAGATCCTGGGTGAGAAAATGGCTGCCTGCGATCGCCACCGCCTCGTGTTCCTCTCGCGTGCGGCAGTCGAGCAGCACCGGCGGAGGGTTATTTGCAAGGCGCGATTTCACCTCCTGAACGGGAATGAGTAGTGACAGGTCGTGCTCGTGGGCCGCCTTCAGATGGTCGATCATTTCCTGCGGGGGAATGTCGCCGCTGCGCGCGCAAAGAGACGACAGGGCTTCTTCGGCGGGGAAACCGCACGACTGGCAACCGCCGAGGTGGTAGCGTGCGAACAATGCCCGCCGGGCACCTGGATAGGCGGCGAGAATTTCTCCCATGCTGGTTTCCGGCGTGATCTTCATTGATTGATGCGAGCCACCGTAGCGGTGAAATCAAAATTTTCCACTGTTTCCCATCGATGAATTGTGTCATGCTGTCTCCCCGACCATGAAAGACGAGGACGACTTGAAAATTCCCCTGCTGCCGAACTTGATGACGGCGGGCAATTTATGTTGCGGATTTTTGGCCGTGCTTTCTGTTTTTTATGGAGTGATGGAGGCATCGAAATCAGGAACCTATGATTTCCTGGAGGCGAAAAAGTACTATGAAACGGCGATCCTGTTGATTTTCGGATCCTGTATTTTTGATTTGCTCGACGGGAGAATGGCGCGCATCACCGGTCAGGACTCGCCGTTTGGTCGGGAGTTCGATTCCCTCGCAGACATCGTATCGTTCGGCATGGCACCGGCGATGCTCGTTGCCAAAGCGGTGCTTTTTCCGCTGCCTAACAACGTCGGCTGGGGCATCGCCCTCGTCTATCTTCTCTGCGGCGCGATGCGGCTTGCGCGCTTCAATTGCCTGGCCCAGCTGCCGAAAAAACCGGGCGACAACGGCGACTTTACCGGCATTCCCATTCCCATGGCAGCGGGATTCATTGCCTCGCTGACGATGCTGATCATCAATGTCTATGAAAACGACAAGCTGATCGGACCGTGGAAATACATCCTTGCCGCGGCGATGTTTGGTCTGTCGTTCCTGATGATGAGCAAGGTGCGCTATCCGAGCTTCAAGAAGGTTGATTTCAAGACCCGCGGATCCTTGTGGACCGTGATGGGCGCGGCACTCGCCCTTGTGCTCGTTGTGCGTTTCCGCTATCAGGGCCCTGTGGTGTTGTTCGGCGCCTATCTTGTGTATGGGCTTGTCCGACCACTGATTTCGAAACGGCTGCAAAAGGACATCGAGTGGGATGACGACGACGAACCGGAGAATACATCGCAGCCGTGAATCCGATCCGCATGGTAGTGGGACTGGGCAATCCAGGCCGCGAGTATGAATCCACACGTCACAACGTGGGTTTCATAGTGCTCGACCGTCTGGCGGGGGAAAAGCGCGTGTCATTCGAACTTCACGCCCGCTGGGAAAGCAGCGTGGCCAAGTTTCCCGTCGATGAGGTTTTGCTCGTGAAGCCGCTGACCTTCATGAACCTGAGCGGCAGGGGGGTGGGAAAAATCGCCCGGTTCTTCAAATGGCAGCCCCACCAGATCCTGGTGGTCTATGACGATGCCGCGCTCGATCTGGGCCGAATCCGCATCCGGGAAAAAGGCAGTCATGGTGGCCACAATGGCATTCGTTCGCTCATCGAACACCTGGGCACGGATGCCTTTCCCCGCATCAAATTGGGTATCGGTTCCAAGGAACAAGCCTCGATGGTCGGTCATGTGCTCGGCAAGTTCTCCGAGTCCGAGCAAGAAAGTTTGCAAAACATGCTTGCCATGGCAGCAAATGCTGTGCAAGATTCGCTCTCCCGAGGCATTGCCACCGCGGCGCATATTTACAATACAATCGGCAATCAATCACTCAAGAAGTCAAATGAGCAGGAAATATGAAGGAATCGTGGTTCTCAACACCAAGGGAACCGATGGCGGCGTTGAAGATTTGGTCAGCGTTGTTTCAAAGGAAATGGAGGCCGAGGGTGCGAAAATTTCCGAGGTTCAGGATCTCGGACGGCGCAAATTTGCCTATGCGTCCGATCATCTGGAATCGGGCCATTACATCAACTACGCTTTTGCCGCGGAACCCGCCGCGATCGAAAAAATCAAAGGTCGCCTGCGTCTGAACAATCACGTCCATCTGCAATATTTCCAACGCAAGGGCTGATCCACAGTGAAGATTGTTCTTTTGAACACTTTTTGATTGACATGCGATTTCTGGATGCTAGCTTCGCACGACTATGGCAAATTTAAACAAAGTATTGTTGCTGGGCAATTTGACCCGCGACCCTGAACTGCGCTACACGCCGAAAGGAACGGCGGTGGCCGATATTGGCGTGGCGATCAATCGCGTTTGGAACAACGAGCAGAATCAACGTCAGGAGGAAACCACTTTTGTGGACATCACCCTCTGGGGGCGCCAGGCGGAAATCGCGCAGCAGTATCTGACCAAGGGCAGGGGAGTATTCATTGAGGGTCGCCTGCAAATGGACACCTGGGAGGACAAGGCCTCCGGTCAAAAACGCAGCAAACTCAAGGTGGTTGCGGAAAGTCTTCAGTTCATGCCGGACGGCAAGGGCAATGCGGGTGGTGGTTTTTCGTCCTCCGCTGGAGCCTCGGCGAATGGTTCGGCCCCGCGCTCGCAGCACTCGGCTCCTCCGCAAGGGGGCTCTTCCATGGAAGAGGGCGGGTTCAACGAGGATGACGATGCCATTCCTTTTTGAATTCCTCATTTCGAAGGACTTACCGGAAGCCGGAGAGCCGAAACAAACGCGCGGCGTTTTGCGTGGTTACATCGCCGCATTGACGAATTGAAACTCCTCTGAGTTTCGCCAGTTCGGTCAGAGTGATAGGGAGGTCTGCGGGATGGTGGTAGTTGTCCCGATGATAATTTCCCTGGAAGATTTCCGGAGGTGCCATGTCCGGGGCATCGGTTTCGATCAGCAATCGATCATCGGGAATATGTCGAAATGTCAGCATGGTTTGCTGCTTGCGGGGGTGCAGGAAATACCCGGAAAATGAAAAATGCGCACCCCGCCTGCACAGCGATGGCACATGTTCACGCGGACCGTTGTAAGAATGCAGGAGAAAATCGGGCAGCGGCGGCGAGGAATCCAAGAGTCCGATGAACTGCGGCCAGGCCTTCAGGCAGTGAATGGTGAGTGGCCGGTCGAATTCCCGGCTGAGTTGCATGTGGATTTTGAAAACCTCTGCTTGATCATCGATGTCGGCATCCCTCATCCACAGGTCGAGACCGCATTCGCCGATCGAAGCCAGTGGATTTTCCAACAAAAAATGCCGCAGTTTTTCCTGCCACTCTATTGAGCGAGCGCCGGTTTTCCAAGGGTGAAGCCCGAATGCCGGACTGATCCGTTCGGGATGCGCTTTGTGCAGGGCTTCGACTTCCGGCCAGTCATGCTCGCAGGTGCCGTTGACGATGTTATGGACGATGTTTTCATCCTGCATGCTGGCTAGAACATCGGCAAGGTCATCACCGAATCGTTGATCCTGCAGATGATTGTGGGCATCGATCAAAGTGCCCTGCGCATTGTTGTTTTCCGTTGGCATGCGTTGACCGACTCCGAGAACCGCAGGACCCGGCAACCTGCTCACTCCACTTCGACAGTGAGATTGATTTCGACGGCCGCGTTGAGAGGCAGTGAGGCGACACCGATGGCGGTGCGGGCGTGCTTTCCTCTGTCGCCGAAAATTTCCAGCAGCAATTCCGATGCGCCGTTGATGACCTTCGGGTGATCATAAAAATCCGCAGCGCAACTGACAAAACCATTCACGCTGACAATGCGGGTTACGAGATCGATGCTGCCGATTTCCGCTTCAATCACGGCGAGCCGGTTGAGCACGATCATCCGCGATGCCTCCTGGCCTTCTTCGATCGAAACGTCGCGCGGAAGCTGGCCGAGGATTTTCTTTTCGCCGTCGATCGGCAATCCTCCGGAGAGGAAGAGCAGGTTTCCCGTGCGGACACAATTGACATAAGCGGCAAGCGGAACCGGGACTTTCGGCAGCGTGAGTCCGAGTCGGGCGAGATTTTCTGAAGCGGTCATGGGCGGTATCGACAATCGTTGTTAGGGTTTCTTTTTCTCAAGCGGCGCGGCGGCGGGAATGGCGGCGGCGGGGAATTTTCCGGAGATATGGTTGATCAGCTTGATGCCGGCGGGAGAAAGACTGGCGGTATTGCCGCTGCCGCTGAGGAGCCCGCGGGTTTTGTACCCATGAGGCACGTCCGATGGCCTGACCATCGTGACCGTCGGCTGTGTCACCTTGCGGTCGCTGGCGGTGATCGCCAGAGGCATGCCGGTCTCGGAGAAAGAAAGTTCCCACGACAGGCTGGGCTTGGCATCATTGGAGCGGAGCATCCACGGGTAGCGCGTTGCCAGATCCAGTGGGCCTTCGTTGGGAATGGTTGCTTTGAAATACACGGGAAAACTGCCGAGAAATTGCGAGACCGTGATGTCGGGTTTGTTTTTGTGGGCGAGAAAAAACGATGCGACATCGAGGCCCGCGAGGTTCACGCCGTTGAAGGCACCATGAAACCCTGGTGTCTTGCCTACGCTGTCGTCATACCGGCTGTGGAGCATGAGGGCCAGCTCCAGATGGCAGTGGGCGCGCTCGCGGGTGATGCCGTCGCCGGTGAACCCCATGCGGCCGAGTGCACCGCCTTTGGCCACCGGGTCGCCGACCTTGCAGTTGACCTCCGCGAGATGTGCGTAGAGGCTGTATACGGGCGAGTCCTCCCAGGTGTGTTCGACAACCACGTATTTCCCATAATTGCTGCGACCCGCGGCATCGCTGACGTAGGCGACTTTTCCTGCGGCGATGGAGGATACGGGATCCAGAGGATTGCCTGCCTTGTCACGATTGACCGGCGAAATGTCGATGCCTTCGTGAAACTTTGTTTGCAGAACTTGGTTGCCCACCCGCACGCTGGTGCGCACAAAACCATAACATCCCGCTTCCCATGGCTGGGTATGTGCGCCCTCGAAAAACCGGTCCACATACATGTAGAATTTTTCCGGATTGCCGCTCAGTAGATTGTTGTTTTCCGTAGGCAGTTGGATGTCAACGGCCGGGGAAACGAGAGGAAAGCATGCAACAAGTAAGGTCGGCAGGCGCATCGACATCGGCGTGGGGGGGTTATTTCTTTTCCTTGCCGATTCGCGGCACCAGCTTGTCGTATTCCTTGAGTTCCGCATCCTGGATTCCGTTCCAAATGACGATGAAACCATCCTTGATCGGCTGATCGATGATCACATTGTCCACAAAGCGGCCATTGACCACAGCGGCCAGCATCCGGCCCTGGTTGGCGGCGGTGATGTTTTCCAACCGGCTGGCAGCGGAACCGCGGAGTCGAAACACCGCGCCGTAATCGACACCGTTGTCGGCGAGGAAAGGGCTGAAAGCCACAATGTCCTTGCTGGTGATGTCAGGAGCCTTCTGAAAGTAGCGAACTTTGCCGGCCACGGTCTGCGTGTAGATGTTTTTCGGGTTGTTGTTGGCATCGGTTTCCATATGAAAGGAAACCGCGATGTTCTGCCCTTTTTTGTCGCCAGCATAGGCGGGAAAGGCAAGCAGCAGCAGGATTGGCAGCAGTCGGGACAAACCATGGTTCATGCGGTGATGCTGGGCTGGTTCGAAGGTCATGGCAAGGCAAAGATTGCGGAATCCGTTTGATTTTTCTTCTCGAAATCAGGGGCGTATCCAGTCTATTCTCGGCGCATGGTTTTTGAAACATCGTCTCTGCCCAAGAACTTTGCCATGGAGCAGGACCTGCTCGACCATCTCGGCAGCAGGTCGGGCTGCCAACGCTGCATTCGTGGTCAGAAGGGCGAGCTGTTGCTGGTCGTTCACGATGTTCCGCAACCGGGCGTGCCCGAGCGCAAGGCATTGTTTTTTTGGAAGGACCAGGAGAATATCTGGCATGGCAGCGAGGGACAGGGGCTTCAAGGGCTCTATCATCTGCTGGAAGAATATGGCAAGGCGATCGACGTGCACGAGGCGGTGATCGACGATGCCGACACGGCGAAGGAGATTTTCGACATTCTCCGTCATGCCGGGCCGCTATCGCGATCGACGAGGAATCTTTACATGGCTCTGCAGGAGGCCCTTGAGAAAAGACCGCAGGACAAGGAATTGCGCAACCTGAGCGACCGCGCGCTGGAAAATGAGCGCGCCGCCGATCTGCTTTATGCGGATGCCCGGGTGACTCTGGAGTTCATCCGCGCCGAGCGGGCGGAAGAACAGGCGAAGTCGGCCGACCGCCTGGCCCGGCTTGGATTCCGTTTGAATCTTTTGGCCGGTTTCTTTCTGCCTCTGGTCGCGCTCGGCGGCTTGATGGGGATGAATGTGAACCTGCCGCCCTTCACTCACGATGCATTTTGGTACATTGTGGTGGGCGGACTGGTTTTTGGCGCTTTGATCTTTTTGCTGGTGGGATACAACACCGGCGAAAAGGGCGACGATGTCTGAAATCACGCTGGTTGGCAGCGCGGGCAGTAGAAGCTGGCTCGCTGCGCCTGGATGATTTTGATGATCGGCACTCCGCAGTTGCGGCAGGGTTGACCAGCCCGGTCATAAACGAAAAGCATCTGACGAAAGTAGCCGGGTTCGCCATTTTCGCGGAGAAAATCCCGCAGGGTTGTCCCACCCTGGGCGATTGATTTCTCCAGAACATCGCGGATGGAATCGACCAGTCGTCCGGCCAACTTTTTGGAAATGTCCGCCGCGCATTTCGTCGGGCGGATGCCCGCGTGAAAGAGCGCTTCGGATGCGTAGATGTTGCCCACGCCGACGACGACAGCATTGTCCATGATCGCGACTTTGATCGGGCGCTTCGTTTTGCTCAGGGTGCTGTGGAGATGCTCCGCGTGGAAGTCATCGAGCAAAGGTTCCGGCCCCAATCCCGCGAAGAGCGGATGTGATAGCGGATCCTTGTTAACGAAATGGGTGAAGATGCCAAAGCGGCGCGGATCGTGATAGCGCAGTTGTTTTCCAGACGACAAGCTCAGGGCGACGTGGTCGTGGCGGCGGAATTCCGTTGTCGGATCAACAATTCGCAGGCTGCCCGACATGCCGAGGTGAATGATCACATGGTGCCGCCGCACAAGGGAGATGACAAGATATTTGGCTCGTCGCGCGACGCGGGTGATTTTCAGTCCTTCGATTTCCGTTAGAGAGGCTGGCACCGGTTGGCGCAGGTCGCGGCGGCGAACGAGGACTTCCCTGACGTTTTTCCCCAGGAGATGAGGTTCAATACCCCGTCGGGTGGTCTCGACTTCAGGAAGTTCCGGCATGGCTCACTGCAATGTTGCGTTCGCCAATGTGGCATAGGCCCCGTTGAGGGCAAGCAGTTCCTCGTGAGTGCCGCTTTCGCAAATCCTGCCGTCCCTGAGGAAATAGATGCAATGCGCCTTGCGCACGGTGGAAAGACGGTGGGCGATGACAAAACAGGTCCTCTCGCTGCGCAAGTTGTCGAGAGCTTCTTGAATCAGTTTTTCGGTCTGGTTGTCGAGCGCCGAGGTTGCCTCATCCAGCAACAGCAGCGGAGGGTTTTTCAGCAGGGCCCGGGCGATGGACAGCCGTTGTTTTTCGCCGCCCGAAAACCTCACGCCGCGCTCTCCGGCCACGGTGTCCAATCCCTCGGGCAGGTCCCTAACGAATCCGGCGGCGTTCGCCGATTCCAGCGCCTGCCAGATCTGGTCGTCGCCGGCATTCATGTTGGCTAGCTTCATGTTCTCGCGAATGCTGGTGTTGAAAAGAAAGCTTTCCTGGGTGACATAGCCTGTGTTGTCGCGCAGCCATTCTTTGGAGAGCCCGTCGATCGGTTGATCATCCAAAAGTATGACCCCGGTATCCGCTTCGTAAAATCGTGTCAGCAAATTCAGGATCGTTGACTTGCCCGCACCCGTTGGTCCGACCAGCGCAATGGTCTGCCCCGGCGCGGCATGAAGGGTGATTTCGCTGACCGTCGGCGCCTCACTGCCGTAGGAAAATCCGACGTTCTTGAAGCGAACCCCGCCCTGGAAGTTTTCCAATTTCAGTCCATCCCTCAGGTTGCTTTCATCCGGTGTGTCGATGATCGCGAAGATCCGCTCCGCCGCCACCACACCCCGGGTGAAGGTCTGCGCGAGACCATTGATGCGCGAGACCGGGTCGAACAAAAATCCCCACGCCACCAGGAAGGACATCACCACGCCCGGTGTGATCCTGCCCTCCACCGCCCACCACGCGCCGAAGGCCACCATCAGGATGATCCCCGATTCCGCGATCAGCGAAACCGCCGGCCAGACGATGGACTGGCCTTTCATGATGTCCATGTGCTTCTCCCCGACCTTGCGCGAGGCGCTGTCGAAATGATCCAGCGCCTCGGGTTCCACCGTGTAGGCCTTGATCTGGCGAATGCCTGTTAGATTATCGTGCAGCAAGGCATTGAGCGCCGAGGCGGCTTCCGATGACTCGCGCCATTTCGGTTCGGAACGTCTCGACCACCACGAAGTGATCAGGCCGATGAACGGCAGCGGCAGCAGCGTGATCAGCGCGAGTTGCCACGATTGATGGATCATGTATGCCAGAACCACCAAAAACTGTAGTATTGCTGCGAGGGTTTGATCGATGCCGTCGATCACCACACGATCCATTGTCGGCACGTCATCGGCGACGCGTGACATGATTTCACCCGACGACTTGGTGTCGAACCACTTCACCGGCAGTCGCTGCAACTTGTCATACAGTTCCACCCGGATGAGGTGGGTGATTTTCAATTCCAGGGCATTGTTGAAATAAGTGCGCATGGTGAACAGCACCTGCCTGAGGGAAATCGCCGCGATGCCCAGTAAAGCGGTGGGTATGATCAAATCCAGCCTTTTGTGCGGGATGATCACATCGATAAATCGCATCGTCACACCCGGCAACACCAGGATCAGGCTGGTGCAGGCGACGGCCAGCAAAAACGAAACCACGCTGCGCAGAGGGAAACGCAGCGTGTGCCGGATGATGCGCAAAAGCGATGACATGCTCGCACTATGGGGGAGATGTAATGGGGGGGAAAGCGATTTCCGCGGCAAAATTCAGCAGCCGAAAAACGCCAACACAGCAGCGTGTATTGCCACATTGTTGCCGGGCATCGCGGAATAACCCGGAGCGGACAGGGGCGCGGCCCCGCCTAGCGGATTCAGATCTCACCGGCGATAAGATCATCCAGCGTCTGGCGTTTTCTCGCCACCACGGCTTCGCTGCCATCGACGAGGATTTCCGCAGGCAAGGGTCGGGTGTTGTAATTGCTGGCCATGACGAAACCATAAGCACCAGCGGAGAGCAGGGCGATTACATCGCCGGGCTTGAAGTCGGGCATCACCCGGTCCTGACAGAAAAAATCGCCGCTTTCACAAATCGGCCCGACGACGTCCGCTTTGACCGGGGTGCTGTTGTTTTCCTGAAGCGTGGCGATTTCGTGATGTCCTTCATACAAGGCGGGACGGATGAGATCGTTCATTCCCGCATCGACGATTTTGAAGGTCTTGGCGTTGCCCTTTTTTTCATAGAGGCAGCGGGTGAGCAGCACGCCTGCGTTGCCGACGATGTAGCGACCCGGCTCCATCAGGATTTTCAGGCCCAGGTCTTCGAGCAGGGGAACAACGGCGGCACCGTATTCGTCAATGCTCAATGGTTTGCTGTCGGGATCGTGATTGGCCCACCAACTCGCCTGGCCCGAGGCCAGGGAGTCGTGATAGACGATGCCGATGCCGCCGCCGATGGACCAGAATTCGATCTGATGCCGCTCTTTCAGCAGTTGTGCCAGCGGCTTGACTTTTCTCACCGCTTCGACGAACGGAGCGATCGAGGTCAATTGCGAGCCGATATGCATTTGCAACCCGCGCATGCGGACATGAGGCCATTCCCGCGCGGCTTGATCGTAGAGCGCCTCGATGGCTTCGAAGTCGATGCCGAATTTATTCTCCGACTTGCCGGTGGAGATGTATTTGTGGGTCTTGGCATCGACGTTCGGATTGACCCGCACGGCGGCCGGTGCAAACACTCCCAACTCCGCAGCCACTTCGTTGAGATAGGCAAGTTCGGCGGCGGATTCGACGTTGAAACAATAGATGTTGTTTTGCAGGGCGTAGATGATTTCATCGCGGGTTTTGCCCACTCCGGCGAAGGTGCAGTGAGCCGGGTTGCCGCCGGCTTTGATCACCCGGAAAAGTTCGCCGCCTGATACGATATCAAACCATGCCCCTGCCTGGGCCAGCAGGCGCAGCACGGAAAGGTTGGAGTTGGCCTTGACCGCATAGGCGATCGCATGATCGAGACCGCCCAATGCCCGGTCGAGCCGATGGTAATGATCGAGAATGGTGTTGCCTGAATAGACGTAAAGCGGTGTGCCGTGGGCATCGGCGAGTCCCTGCAGGGCCACGTTTTCGCAGTGAAGTTGTCCGTTGATGTAAGTGAAAGCATGCATGCGGGCCGCACGCTAGACGCATATCCCTAACCAGCCAAGCAGGAAAATGCGGCAATCTCAGTCGATCAACAGCCGCACGCTTTCTGTGCCGGGATAATCGGCCTGCGCGGTCAGTCGGATGCCGCCGCGGGAGGAGAAGTCGCCGCGCACGACTGCCTCGACGGGTTTGCAGGCGGCGATGAAGTCATCAAGGATCCGGTTGACAATTTCCTCGTTGAAAGCCCGGTGATTGCGGAAAGAGGTGAGATAAAATTTCAGTGATTTCGTTTCCACGCAGAGTTGGTCAGGCCGGTAGCGGATTTGGATGCGCGCGCTGTCCGGCTGGCCGGTCACCGGGCAGAGTGAGGAAAATTCAGGAAAATCGAGGTGCACCCAGTAATGGTTTTCGGGCGAGCGGTTGGGAAATGTTTCCAGGCGTGCATCGTCGGGCGACTGCGGCCACGAACTCTGCGAGTTTCCCAACAAGGTCAGCGATTCACTCATGCGCGAATTCAATCAGCAATTCCTTGCGGAGACAAGCACCGACTTGTCATAATGACGACTGGCAGGCGCGACAATCCAATTTTTCCTCTGTCGTCATGGAGGGGTGACCGGGGTGTGCCATCCGAGGCACAAGATTCATGAAAGAACCCGGCCTGTCGGCAAGTAGTGGGGAGCACACATGCCAAGTCAGGAAACTCAGGAAATTCCCGCAACGGGTAACATTGCCTTCTCCACCGTGCCCCTTGATGATCAGGCTGCGGCCGCACTGCTGGTCTCCAGTTATCAAAAAATTGTCGCGGAGATGGGCAAGTTCATCGTCGGTCAGAGCGATGTCATCGAGCAATTGATCATCGCCGTGCTCGCAGGCGGTCACTGCCTGTTAGAGGGAGTGCCGGGTCTGGCCAAGACCGCCATGATCCGCACCCTTTCGCAGACTCTGGCGCTGGCATTCCGCCGGATTCAATTCACGCCGGACTTGATGCCCAGCGACATTACCGGCACGGACATCATCCAGGAAGACCCGGAAACCGGCAGGCGCTCGTTTGTTTTCCAAGCCGGCCCGGTGTTCACACAAATGTTGCTGGCCGATGAAATCAACCGCACGCCGCCCAAAACCCAGGCCGCTCTTTTGGAGGCGATGCAGGAAAAAACCGTCACCGTGGGTGGCCACACCCTGGCACTTGAGCAGCCGTTTTTCGTGCTGGCGACGCAAAATCCAATCGAGCAGGAAGGCACCTATCCCTTGCCCGAGGCGCAACGCGACCGCTTCATTTTCCTGGTAAAGGTGGAATACCCGAGTCGCGAAGAAGAGCGGCAGATCCTGCTCCGCACCACCGGCACTTTTGAGACGCAGATCGAACCGGTGCTGAGTGGTGCCCAGATTCTGGCGCTGCAGAAAACCGTTCGCAAAGTCCCGGTGCCCGAGCATGTCACCGATTTCATTCTCGATTTGGTCCGCTTCACCCGACCTGATGAACCCGGCGCGCCGGACTTTGTCAAGGAACTCGTCGCCTGGGGTGCCGGTCCCCGCGCCTGCCAAAACCTTGTGCTCGCCGGCAAGGTGCGCGCCGTGTTGCGCGGACGTTTTCATGTCACCATCGACGATGTCGAAGCTCTCGCCCGTCCGATCATGCGCCACCGCATTGTTCCCACGTTCAATGCCGAGGCGGATGGCATTTCTGTCGATGAAATCGTCAGCCGCATTCTCAAGGTGGTGCCGCGCGGCGAAGCCAAACGCTCGCTGTAACCGATTGAACAATCGCAGCACGACCGGGCCGCCACACGGTGCCCGGTGACTTGTTCCCAACCGTCCCGCACACCATCCATGGCCCACGTCAGCGACTTTCTCAAGCCCAGCGATCTACATCGCATCTCCAACCTTCAGGTGTTGGCGCGCCAGGTCGTCGAAGGCTTCACCAGCGGTTTTCATCGTTCGCCCCACAAGGGCTACAGCGTCGAATTCAAACAACACCGGCAATACGTGCAGGGCGATGAAATCCGTCGGCTCGACTGGAGCGTGTTCGCCCGCAGCGACCGACATTACATTCGCGAATACGAAGAGGAAACCAACCTGCGTTCCACCATCATCCTTGATCGCAGTGGTTCGATGAACTACGCCGGCAGCACCGCCGGAGGTGTCAGCAAATACGAATATGCCACCAAGCTCGCCGCTTGTCTTGCCTACATGATGGTCCATCAGGCGGATGGTGTCGGTCTAACAACATTCGACACCAAAATCCGCAGCCACATCCCGCCGCGCTCGCGGGTGAGCCATCTGCGGGTGATTCTCAATGAGCTGGAAAAAGGCAGGCCCGGAGGCGAGACCGAATTGGGTGAAGTATTCCATGAGCTCGAGGCCAAATTGCAACGTCGCGGTCTGCTCATCATCATTTCCGATTGTTTCGGCGAGGTTGCGAGTTTTCTCAAGGCACTGGCTCACTTCCGTCATGCCCGCCACGAAATTCTGGTCTTTCAAATCTGGGATCGCGACGAATTGGAGTTTCCCTTCAAAAGCTGGACCCAGTTTGACTGCATGGAGCAAGAGGGTGTCAAACATTTGCTGGACCCGGCGATGCTTCGACAGTCGTATATGGAAAACCTGGCCGCCTTCCGCGACAGCCTGGTTCGCGGCTGCCGCCGCAACAACATCGACCTGGTGCCATTCTGCACCGACGAGCCCTACGCCAATGCGCTCGCCGCCTACATGACCCGGAGACTCGGACGTCGATGAATTTCCTCAACACCGCCATTTTAGTTGGGCTGGCAGCGGGAGCGATTCCGCTCATCATTCATCTGTTTCACAAAAGCCGTTTCAAGGTGGTCAAATGGGGCGCGACACATCTGCTGTCCACCGTGGTGCGCACCAATCAGAAACGGATCAAGATCGAACAATGGATCCTGCTGGCGATCCGCTGTGCGATTCCCATACTTCTCGCCCTGATGATGGCGCGACCGATGTGGCATGCCGGGTCCGGTTTGTTAGGCGAGAGGCCCACCGCGACGGTCGTGTTGCTCGACAACAGCTACTCGATGGAGGCGGGTCGCGCCGGGACATCCCATTTCAGCCTCGCCCGCGATGAAACGATGCGTCTGGTGGGCGGGCTCAAACCGGGATCGGAATCCTACGTTTACCTGATGGGGGAGGAGACCGGGGTGTTGGACGAGCCGACCCGCGACCTCACTCGATTGACCCGGGTGCTGGCCAAGGCGGGATCGGGTTACGGTATGGCACACGTGCCTGCGGCGATCGAGCAGGTGACAGGCACCTTGGATCAAATGACCGAGGGCGTCCGGCAGGTCATCGTGCTCACGGACTTCCAGCGGGTGAGTTTTCCGATTACCGAAGACAAGGCGCTGGGACAGGCACTGGAGCGTTTGAAAAATCTTCCGGTTCGGCCGACCATTACCCTCTGGAATGTGGGAGGTGATGCCAGGGAAAATGTCGCCGTTGAATCGCTGGATTTTTCCAAACTGATGGTTGGCGTCGGCCAGAAAGTTCAAATCCGCGCGAATCTGCGCAACTACGGTGACAACCCGCGGCCTGATTTGCGCGTGGTGATGAAGATCGATGGCCTGGAGCAAAGCACCACCCAGGTTGCGTTGGGAGCAAAGGCGCAGAGCCAGGTATTGTTCAGTCATGTGTTTGACAGGGCCGGTTCTCATGTCGTCGAGATCGCCACCGAGGCCGATGCGGTCAGTGGCGACAACAGCATGCTGGCGAGCATCCCGGTGCGCGACCGGCTTGGCGTGTTGCTTGTCGACGGCGCGCCGGGTGCCGCGCCGGACGACTTGAAAAGCGAGACCGGCTTTGCCCAAATTGCGTTGGCACCTTTTGCCGCGGGCAAGGTCGAACAAGCCGACCTGATCGAAACAAAGGTGGTGGATGCGGCGAATCTAACAACAAATCACCTCGCCGACGCGGCGGTCGTGGTGCTGGCAAATGTCGCCACGTTGAGCGAGGCAACACTTGCGGCGCTGGAACAATTTGTCGATCGTGGTGGTGGCCTGCTGGTGTTCACCGGCGACCGCTGTGATCCCGCGTGGTGGAACGGGGCCTTTGCCAAACTCGCGCCGCTGCCGCTTGGCGCGCGCGCTGGCGAGCCGGGTGACACCGCGCCGACAATGGGCGTTCTCGGCCAGCGTTTCGAACATCCGGCGCTGGAGATGTTCAACGACCCGCGCAACGGTAGTTTGTCCGATTTCGCTTTGAAAGCCTGGTTTCGATTCAAATCGCCGGAGGTCACGGGCAAGCCGGATGATCCGGTGGTGATGGCCCGACTGGGCAACGGCGATCCCTTTCTGGTGGAAAAACCATTCGGCAAGGGCAGGGTGATCGCCTGCGCCACCGCACTCGATTCCGACTGGAGCAATCTGCCCGCACGACCGTCCTATCTGCCCGTGGTTCAGCGGCTTTGCACCGCTTTGGCATCAACCGTCAATCCACCTCGCAACCTGCGAGTGGGTGAGCCCCTTACCTTCTTTGTGCCGCTTGCAAATGTCGGCAAACCCGCGCTGCTCACCCTGCCGGATGCCAGCACGGTTGATGTCACTGTGGCCGGTCGTGGCGATCACGGTGTGATTGAATACCCGCAGACCCGGCGTCCCGGTCTCTATACGCTTTTGCCGTCGGATGGCATTCCCATTCATTGCGTGGTCAACGTCGATCGCGCCGAATCGGATCCCGAACGCCTGACTGATTCAGAAATCCAGAACCTGGCAAAGTCCCACGGACTGCAACTGGTGCGCAGCGCTGAAGAATTCAAAGCACTCGACAAAGTGCAACGCTATGGTCGAGAGTTGTGGCAGTGGGCGCTGATCGGCTTGCTCGTGCTGCTTTTCGTCGAACTCCTTCTCCAACAGAAATTCGCCCGCGGCGGCGCCAGAACATGAAGCACGAAACCGTCACCCACTCCCTGCGTTGGGCCGGCTCCTGGCCCTGGTATGTCGGCCTTACAGCCGCTCTGGCATTGGCGCTTGCCGCGTGGCTGCTCTATCGGCGCGAGATCGGCGGAATGCGCCCCCTGTTCCGCTTTTTGCTGCCGCTGCTGCGCGCTGCGGCTGTGTTTCTCATTGTCATCCTGCTCGGCGGTCCCATTGTTCATCACCGCACTGTCATCGGTCAACTCGCGCGACTTATCATTCTGGTTGATGGCTCAGCCAGCATGCAACTCGCCGACCCCGGCATGGATGCGAACCGCAAGCTCCATATTCTCGATCGACTCGGCATGCTGGAACCTGGCACCGTGAATCTCGCACAACCGCTGGCAGCCACCACCCTGGCCAGCGACCCCAACCCCGCGGTGAAAAACGCGCTGGCGAAATTCGACACGCTGCCGCGCTGGCAACGTGTGCAGGCGTTGTTGTCGGGCGGCAAACCCGGATCGGGCGTTTTGGACAAGCTGGCGGGCACCTTCGATGTGCAGGTGGCAACGCTCGATTATGGCAATGTGAATTTGTTGTGGCGGTCCGGCGCACAAGACAAACCCGTGCTGCGCGAATTGCCACAACCTCAGGGCAGCATCACCGACCTGACGAGCGGACTGGCGTATGCCGCCAATATTCCGCAACAAGCGGGTCCCGGTGCCCTGTTGTTGATATCCGATGGCCAACACAATGCCGGTGAATCGCCCCTGGATACGGCGAAAATTCTATCGGGCAAAAAACTGCCGGTGTTTGCGATTGGCACGGGCAGCGACCGCGCGCCGCGCGACCTGGCGATCCTGCGCTGCGATGTGCCCGACAGCGTTTTTCACGAGGACGTTTTGCGCGGCGAGGTGCTGTTGAAAGAAGAGGTCGCCGCCGGTCTGCCGGTCACCCTCAGCATCGCGGATGGAGACAAGGTCATATGGGACAAGCAACTCATCACCGAGGCCAACACCCATCGGGTCGTGCCGTTCGAAATTCCCATCAAAGAACTCGCCGCCGCGCGGCTCAAGGCCCTGCCAGAGGGGGCGGAAACATCCTCCGTCGCGCTCGATCTCAAGGTGAACGTTACTCCCATCGATGGCGAACGGGAGCTTTCCAATAACCAAAGCCGGATCCGCTTTCGCGCCGTGACCCAGAAGCGCAAGATACTTCTGTTGGATGGTCGCCCGCGCTGGGAAACCCGTTATTTGAAAAATCTCTTCCAACGCGATGAAAAGTGGGAAGTCAATGCGGTGATCGCCGGCATGAAGACCGACACGGGATTCGATCGCGGTAGCAAGGAGGGCAGTTTCCCTGTCGACAAGGCGACACTTGATACCTACGAACTGGTCATTTTCGGGGATGTTCCAAAAGCCCTTTTCAAAGCAGAGGAGTTGAAGTGGCTGGCGGATTTTGTCGGCAAACGCGGCGGAGGAATGATCATGATCGATGGTGCCCGTGGCCACTTGCGCGAGTATGCGGATACTCTGCTGGGCCCGCTGCTGCCGGTCGACCTTGGCAACGTCAAACCAGCGGCCGCCGTGAGTTCTCTGATTCTCTCTGGCCGGGCCCCGGAGCTGGCATCCTTCGCCTTGAGTGCGGAAAGAGCTGCCAATGCCGGAGTGTGGGCGAATCTGCCGGTGCCGCGTTCGATCGCAAGTGGCACGCCATTGGCGGGCTCCGAAGTGCTCATCGAAGGCGAATCAACCGCCGGTCGATTGCCGCTGGCGGTGCTGCGGCCTTTCGGTGCGGGCCAGGTGTATTACCATGCGTTCGATGACTCATGGCGCTGGCGTCTCGAAGTGGCCGACAGCCATCATGTCAGGTACTGGAATCAGGTTGCGGCTTTTGTGTTGGAGGAACCTTTTGCCGCGCGCGACAAAAACCTTTCGCTCGATGCAGGAAAGTTGACTTACGAGCCCGGCGAACAGGCCGCGATCCGCGTTCGGCTGCGCAGCGGGGAGGGCAAAACCGTGACCGATGCCACAGTCGCGGCCGTAATCTGGCGCGATGGCAAACGGGTGGCTGAAGTCGGTCTCACTCCCGATGCGGGTGGGGTGTTCCGGGGCAAAACCGCAGCGCTCGATGCCGGAGATTACGAAGTCACCATCGAAACCGCCGCCATTCCCGAGGGCAAAATCAAGGTGCGCACGGAGTTCAAAGTCGAAGCCCGGCAAAATGCGGAGCGCACGCTGCTCAGCGTCAATGAGGACCTGCTGCGTCAAATCGCGCTCACCAGCGGCGGGCGATATTTTCGTGAGGAGGATGCCGATCAACTCGATCCATTGTTGGAGCCCTTGACCGCAGGTACAATCCGGGAAAGCGAGACACCGCTGTTGGAAAGCCGCTGGTGGTTTGGCCTTGTCGTGATACTGTTGACCATGGAATGGCTGCTCCGCAAGCGTGTCGGCATGCTTTGAATCCCATCATCCCCTTGTCTAACATTTCCACATCATGAACTCCCATCCCGATCCCGCCATTCTGCAACTCTTGCAGACGTTCGCGCGACGCCGTCGACGACTGCTCATGTTGCGCGGCGGACTGATCACGCTCGCCGTGTTGGTTGTGGCGATGATCCTGGTCGCCGCGCTGGACTACTGGCTTCCGCTGATGCGCGAATCGATGCGCTGGGTATTCAGTCTGACAGCCTATGCATTGGTGTTGGTGGTCGCATGGCGGCAGTGGATTCGCCCGATGATGGACGCGCCGGACGAGCGGCGACTGGCGCGCATTGTTGAACACGCCGCGCCCGACCTGCACGAGGATTTGCTTTCAGCAGTCGAACTAGGTCAATCCACAGGGGGGCATTTCGACTCCGCGCAATTTCGCGCGCTGCTGCAGTCCGATGTCGCTGCGCGGGTGCAGGGAGTGGAGGTCAAGTCGCTGTTGCCTGTCGGTTTGCTAAATCGCTATTTCCGCGTCACGTCGATCATCGGAGTGCTGGTTTTGGCGCTGATGATATTCAGCGGTCTGCGCTTCGGCAACTTGTTGCTGCGCGCGCTCATGCCCGGTGCCAATCTGGATCGGGTGTCGGCCACCCAGATTGTCATCATTGAGCCCAACCCTCCGAGCCAGACCGTGCCGCAAGGCGACGCGTTGCGATTGGAGATCGAATTGCAGGGTCGACCAGCGACCAGCGCACGACTGGAAACGGAAGGCGCGAGCCAGGGGCGGGTAGTGACGGAAATGAGGGCTCTGGGGAACAACCGTTTTGCCACCGCCATCCAGGTTGGACGAGAGAACCTGCGCTACCGGGTTCAGGCCGGTGACGGACTCACCCGCCGCTATGATCTCAAAGCCGTGGCCCGTCCGTACGAGCTTGCATTCGAAAAAACCTATCAATTTCCCGACTACTCCCAAATGACACCTACAACAGTGCAGGAACCGGGTGGCGGGCTCAGCGCGCTGGAAGGAACGATGGTCGATTTGAAAATTTCCACCAGCCAGAAAGTGAAGAGTGGCGAGTTGCGCATGGAACAAGGAGTCGAGCTGTCCGTTGTTCCTTTGACACCGTTGCCCGACGGTCGACTGGCCGCGCGAGTCCCCATGTCCGCAAGTGGAAGTTATCGTGTTCATCTGGTGGCCGCCGACACAGGATTCGACAACAAATTCAGTCCTGAATACGAATTGCGTGCCGAGCCGGATCTGGCACCCGTGCTGAAACTCACGGAACCCGATCAAGATTTGGTGGCCGCCGCCGATCAAAGTGTCAAGCTCGTCGCCACGGTCAGCGACGACATCGGTTTGGCGCGCATCATCCAGCACGTGAAGGTCAACGAGGGCGAGTGGAAACAATCCCCGCTCAAGGAAAATGCCGGACGGCACTGTGATGTCGAGTTCGATTGGGATCTCGCTTCCGCAGGTGTCAAACCCGGCGATGTGGTCAGCAGCAAACTGGTTGCCACCGACCTGAAGGGCAATTCGGCGGAGTCGCGCACCCTGCAAGTCCTCGTCGTCGCGAATCGGGAAACCAATCGCGTCGCTGGACTGGCGAGCCGCAGCGCGCTCTATCAATCATTGCAGGCTCTGGCCGCTGCCGCTGTTGCATTTGATGCCGCCGCCCTGCTGGCGCGCAATCAATTTGATCAAAGCGAAGACAGCGGGCCGAATCGCAAACCGGTGCTGGCGGGTGTCGTGACGACCCGTGCCGATTGCGAAACCAAGCTATCCCAGGCGTGGCAGGCCCTGAATGTCGTGCTGCGCGATGGAGCGGCGGGTTACGAAAGTTCCGACCTTGTTTTGATGGGACGGTTGCTCGGCAACATCCACAATGGCGAGTTGCGGAAAGCCGACCGGGTGCTTGAACTCCTTGATGCCAATCCAGCCATGCCCGCTGCACGTGAACTCATGCGCGCGGTTCACGAGAGCGGTGGCCGAATGAAGTCGCTGGCAACTCTGGCTCGGGATGTTGATCAATTCAATCTCAGCGCCGGACAGGTCGATGTGGTGGGCGAACTCACTCTCGTTCTCGGGAGCCAGGTTGCGCGTATCCGCACGCTGGCACAGCAAAGCAAAACCCCGGACGATTGGCAGCAGGTGGCGACGCGGATGCGCGCCTTGTTGAGTGTCAGCAAGAGCGTCGACGCCGTGTTGGAAACGATGAAAAATGGAGGGGGCCCACTGGCTGCGGATGCCGATGGGTTGCTTAACGGAGGGCTTTTTCTGGACATCCAGGACTGGCTTCAACGCGACATCCCCCCGGAACAACTCAGTGCCCAGATGATGGATCAGGTGGAAAATTTCAACCGTCGTGTCAGCAAAATCCAGGACCAAATCGGCCGCATGCGCGAGAATTTTTCCCATCTGGCCGCAAAGGCGGTCACCGACCAGGGGAAGGTGCTCGCGACAAGCCCTGAAACACCTGCTGCGTTGGTGGCGAGCATGCACCAGCGGCTCATGGAGGAAGTGGCCCCGACATCGAATTGCGTGCAACTCCTGCGTCAGGAGCAGGCGGTGCTTGCCAAGTTGTTAGATCTCCTGCCCCAGGATCGGACCGCTCTTGATGAGTTGGCTTGGCAGACCATGGCCGCGACGCTCAAAGTCCATGCCGACCTTGAGGAAACCCGCAATCTTGCTGACAACGCATTTGTCAGCGACCTGCGCCGCGCCACTCTGGCGGTGCAGGCGCTGCAGACTCTGGCTCCGGGCGACGGAGCGGATGTGTCATCGGCCCGTCTTGATGCGATAGAGCAAAGTTTGCGGATGCTGGAAACCGGCCACAACCTGCAGGAACTGGTGAACGGCTGTGCCGCGCTGGTGGCGATGGAGCGTTGGGAATTCCGCATGCCTCAAGGTCGCACGGTGGAACGCCGCGACTGGGCATGGCTCGCCACGCGCGTGCGCATGGCTCCCGGCGAGTTCATGAAGTGGGAGTGGAAGGATGAGGCCGCGCGCAACGCCGTGGCTGCAACAGTGGCCCAGCTCCGGGAGATTCCGGCAAGCCCGCCATTTCTCACGGTTGAGGCGGAAATGGGCAAACGCCGGAACTTGCGTTATGCGATCACCACACGCAATGAGCTCGAACAAGTGTCGGGCAAGCTCAGGGCCGCTCTTGCGCCGCTGCAGCCATCCATGGAAACCGCGCGGCGCAATTTGGCAAAGCTTGCTCCGAAAATCAGCGAACTCGCACTCGCCCTCGCCAAGGAGGAAGCGGAGTTGAAAAAACAATCCGCGCAACAAGTCGAGACCGCCGAGACCACCGAACCCGCTGAAAACAGCAACCGCAGCCGACCGCAATGGACTCGCCAGCAGCAGATCAATCTCAAGATCGATTCTTTGAAAGACCTGATTCGCGCCGATGCCAACGAACAAAACATTCTGAAAAAAGACGAACGGGATCGGATGCGCGATGCCGATGATGCGATTGCGATGCTCAAGGACCCGCCGCCCGCCGCCGCGCGGTTTTTGTTGTCGGCCACACAGGGCGTGCAGGCCGAGGGACAAAAAAACGATCTCGTGCAGGCGGTGGAGCAGGAGCAAAAAGTTGTCGACGCGCTGATCCGCATCGGTCTTCATTTCGAGGCTCTCGAACAAGGGAAGGACCCCGACCAGACCCGCGCGGAGCTGCGCCAGGCGGAGGAAGAACTTGGTATCAAGGATGCTCTCGACGAACAATTTGGCAAAGCGGAGACTCTCGCGGAAATGACGGAACAGAGCCCCGAGGAGATGCTCAAGGACTTGGAAGCCAGGTTGCCGACGAATCCGGAAATGCAGCGCGAACTCGATCAGATCGCCAACACCGATTTGGCGCTTGCCAGGGACCTTCTCCAGAGGGCCGCGAAGGCGGAAGCCGGTGTCGCCACTACCGTCGACGAGCAGAAGGCCAGGGACGAGAACGACATGGCCAAACTCGGCGTGCTCGATGCCGCCCGACTCGCGGCTGCTTGTGCCAGAGAGTCCCAAACAGCGGCGGCCTCCGCCCTGCAGCTCAGCGGGCAAGCCGCCAACCCTCCTGGCAAGGAGCATGCACAGTTGTCAAACGATCAAGCCGCCGCTGCAATATCAATTGCGGATGACATGGTGGTGGCGGCCCAGCGCCTGGAGGCCGGCCAAAATATCGCGGAGATCGTCAATGCATCGGCGGCAGTGATTGAAAAAGTCGGACTATTGATTCCGCGCTGCAATCAGGTCCGTGAGCATGCCAACCCGGCAGCGCAGATTTTCGGGACCGAAGCGAAAAAGGTCGGCCCCGATCAGGCAATCTGCCAACAGGCGGAACAACAGGCGACGCTTTGCGCACAAAAATCCGATCAGGCGATGGCTGCGGCACGCCAGGCCGAGGCCGCAGCACGCCACGCCGCCGAGAGCGCCCAGGCAATGGCGAAAATTCCGCAAGGTGCCCCTGTGAACCGCAAACTGGCGGTAGCGGCGCTGCGGCAGATGCCGGTGAAAATCGATGCCGCGGACGCGGCGGTCAATCTGGAGCGGGCCGCCCGTCACGAGCAACGGTTGAACCAGTCGGACGGTGGTCAGAATCTAACAAAGCTTGCCGCGCAGGTCGATCACGCGGTGAAAAACGAGGTGTTGGCGGCGGAGTCTGCCCTCAGCACCGCGCCGCAAGCTGCGCTGGCGCAGGCTCCTGTGCAAAAAGCCAGCGCGGAGCTGGCGCGACTTGCCGATGCCCTGAAACAAGTGGCCGATTCGCCGCCGGCATCTTCGCCCATGGCTGCCCCCCCTGGTTCGCCGGCTACCAGCGCGACACCGGCCGAGCAACAGGCGATGGCTCGCGCGCTCGATGCGCTCGATCAACAGCTTAATGAAGCTGCCGCCGCAGCGGCGGCAGCAGCGGCGGCCGCCGCGGCCAAAGGGGGACCACCGATGGCGGGCAATCAGCCTGGTCCTCCCGGCGGCATGGCGCAAGGCATGATGGCATCGATGCGCCAGGGACGTTCGTCGATGCCCTCGCCGATGCCCGGCATGCCCAGCCCCGAGAGCGAACCGATGGAAAAATCCCTTGGCGGTGCCAAACTGGATGCGGCCGGTCCCTCACAGGGTCAGGCTCCGGAATTGCAGGCCCTGCAAAAAGGTGACTGGGGCAAACTGCCCAAAAAACTTGCCGAACAACTCAGCAAAGGACAAAACGAGACGATCCCCGCCGAATATCGCGAGGCGGTGGCCACGTATTATCGGGTCATTGCCGAAAAATCCAAAAAACCATGAGCCGGCCTTTTCTACCAAATATGCGGATTTTCCCGAAGCGTCGCGCCCCGCTGCACTTTCTGTGCGCACTCGCCCTGATTCTGCCGCCCCGTGCCGCGCAGGCCGACCAGAAAATCGATGACGCGTTGAAACTGGCCACGGGATTTCTGGTTTCCCAACAAAAACCGCAGGGGATGATCGGCGATCAATTTCCGATGCCCAACACGGCACTGGCGGTGCTGGCTCTCGCCGCCTGCGGTCACCAACCCGGCGAGGCGACACCGGAGGGCCAGGCGATGCGCAAGGCGATCGATTATGTGTTGCTGCCGGACAACCAGACTGCGGACGGATATTTCGGCAAGGTGGACAACTCGCGCATGTATGGTCATGGGATCACCACCCTGATGCTTGCCGAAATGCTGGGCATGGGACTCGATGAAAAGCAGGACGCGCTGATCCGTCAAAAGTGCAAACTCGGAGTCGAATTGATCCTGCGCGCCCAGGGCATGCGCAAGGATCCGCAGAACAGTGGTGGCTGGCAATACGAACCCGACAGCAGGGGATCGGACTTGTCGGTTACCTGCTGGCAGACCATGGCACTGCGCGCGGCGCAAAACGCCGGAATTGATGTGCCGCGTGAGGCGGTTGACAAGGTTGTCGGCTACATGAAGCGCTTGTACAAACCCGTGGGCGAAACCCGCGGGCCCACCGTTCCCGGTGGTTTCGGTTACTCCTCGCCCGCCACCACCATTTCGACCACCGCGGAAGGCTTGCTGGCGATGCAGGTCTGCGGTCAATACCAGGCCGATGAAGTGCTGTCCGCATCCGAACTGTTGTTCCCGCTGGATCTTAAAAACGAAAAGCAATGGTTCTACTACACCACCTATTATTACGCCCAGGGCATGTATCAACGCGGCGGCAAACATGCCGACACCGCACAGCGCATGGTGCCGGCCACCTTGTTGCCGCTGCAATCCCGCGAGGGATGGTGGCAGAGCGTCGGCGGAGAGGAGGCGGGACCCGGCAAAACCTACTGCACCTCGCTGGCGATTCTGGCCCTTGCGGTGAAGAATCATTTCCTGCCGATCTACCAACGCTAGCTTTTTGGATGATGCGAGCCTGCGGGTATCCTTTCTCGATTCCGGATTCACCTGCTATCGGGAATCGCGAGGTCAACATGGCATCACTGACTTTCCTCTCAAACGGATCGTTTTTTCCGTTGACATTATGATGTGCCGATTTTAGTTTTCGCGCAGACTGCCAATCTTAGATTTAAAAAACCATTATGATCAGAACCTTGCGAAAGTTTGTCCTGGCGATTTTCTTGCTGCTCTCACTGGATGCCGGTGCCCAGGAGGACATGAACCGCGTTTACAGCGAAGGCATGAGGGCGTATCTTGCCAAAAACTATTCAGTGGCAATTGAGAATTTTACCAAAATTCTTGAGAAAACCAAGAATACCACCACGGAGGAGGTGATCTATGTTCTGGCGTTTTCCCATTACAACGAAAAGCAATACGAAGATGCGGCCAAGATCTTCAACATGCACGCGACGCTGTTTCCCACCCACCAGAATGCTTCGGAGGTGCAGCTTTTCCTGGGTCGCAGTCTTTTGAATGTCGAGGGCAAGGAGGATGAAGCCATCAAGGCACTTGGCAAAGCGGCGAGAAATCCCGAGTATCTTGAAGAGGCCCGTTTCTATGCGGCCGATGCCTACATCAACAAGAAGGACTACGCAAAAGCCGCGGAAATCCTCGAAAAGGCGATTTCGGAAAATGTTTCCGGTCCGGGCATGATGCGCGCCTGTCTGAAGTTGATCGACATTTACATTGAAGAGGAAAAACTTGTCGAGGCTGTCGCGCTGCTGAAACGGGTGCAGGGCACCTCCAGTTATCCGGATGTCATCGTTGTCGTGAACCACCGCCTGGTGCAGATCGGCGACAAACACCTGGAGGCGAAAAATTATCAACTGGCCCTGTCGACATACTCGTCGGTCAAACCCCATGCCCAGGTGGTCTCCCTACAGACCGAGCGCTTGGAGCAATTGACGGCCTACGAAGGCGTGCTGAAGCGCGGGATGGAGGCGCTTACTAAAGTCAAAAAGCCGGTGCCGCAGAAAATGCAGGACCGCCTCGCCCTGATTGTCGGCACCGTTGAGTTTGTCAATAGTTCGATGAAGGAGATCAAGGCGATCACCGACTACGACGTGATGCTCCGCTACCGCATCACCCGCTGTTATTTCAACATGGATCGCTACTGGTATGCAATTGCAGGCTTTGAATCCATCGTCAGGGATTATCCGAATTTTGCGGAGGGTTCGATCTGCTTGTATGGCGCGATCTACTGTCAGACGAAACTGGACCTGAGCGACAGTACGGTCGCCAACTGCACTTGGTATCTGGACAAATTTCCCAAGGGTGTCTATGTCGATCAGGTCGCCGAGATCAAATCTGGAATTCTTTTCAAACAGGAAAAAATGAAAGAGACCTGTGATTTCCTCGTTGAATTCCTGAAGAAAAATCCCGGCATCGAGGGCAAGGAGTTTCTACGCAGCATTCTCGCCAACACCCGGTTTGCGGATGGCAAGTTTGACCAGGCCGCTGCGGATTATGATGCCATGATGAAGGACTATCCGAAATCGGGAACGATGGAGGAGTATTTCTATCGTCGGGCACTTTGTGATTTCCTCAGAAACGACTACGAGAACACCCTCAAGTCCTTCCAAGCCTACGAGCAAAAATATTCGCCGGGCACTTTTACGTCCGACATCCGCTATCGTCGCGGCATCATCCTGCTGGCTCAAGCAAGCCAGTCGACCGATCCGAAAAAGCAGGATGATTACTACGAGCAGATCTTCGCGTCGATGGACTTGTTGTTGAAAGCCCAGGACACGGAAAAATACCGCGGACAGATTTACATCCTTCTTGCCGATGCCATGAAGGCCAAGGGCGGCATGGAGGTTGCTGCGGCCACCAACTACGCCAATGCTTTGAAGTTTGCCAATGGCGACAAAACGGTGATTCAGTATGCACTTGAAGAGGCGACCACCGCTCTCAAAGAGGGTCGGAGGTGGAAAGAGTTGACCGATCTCTGGAAAGTTTTTCTCAAGGACAACCCCGGCCATCCCATGGAATTGCGCGGTGTCAGCGAACTCACCAAGCTGTTGGTGCGTGAACAGAAGTTCGATGAAGCCAAGAAGATGATGGTGCAGTACATCATGAAGGACATCCACAATCCGCGCTCGGAATATTGTGAGATGTTGCTCTCCCAGTATGCTTCGCTCTTTGTCCCTAAAAAGACCTTTGCGAAAAAAGGGGAGAAAACGGCCGCCGCCGATCCCGCTCAGCTTGCCGAGGAGGTCATTTCGGGTTTGCAACTGCCCGAGGCAAATCACACCGTCACCTATCTCGCCCGGTTGCAGTTCACCAAAGGCCAGTTTTTGACCTACATGCGCAAGCCGGAACTTTACTATGCAACCCTGGACACCATTGCTTCGATCGCGAAACCCGAGGATCTAAGTCCGACAATCCTGACGCTGGTGGGGCAGCGGTTGATCGATACGAAGAAATACGACGAGGCCAAGGCGTATTTCACGCATTTGCGCGATAGTTTTGCCGATTCATTTTACTCGGAGGCCGGTCCGATCGGCATTGGCGAGGTCGAACTGGCTCTCGCCGAATACCCCGCCGCGATTGCCGCGTTTGACGAAGCTCTGGCCAAACCTCAGGGGGGAATGCTGAAGGAGGCCACATTTGGCAAGGCTCGAGCTTTGTTTGGTCTGAAACAGTACGAGGAAGCAAAAAAACTTTTTGAACAAATCATCGGCACCAAGGAGTGGCGGGGTTTGGAAAAAGCGGGAGCATTGTATTACATGGGGGAGATTGCTTATAAAGCGAAGGATGGCACGGCTGCCCATGGCTTTTTTCAACGCGTCTATGTGTCCCATTCCGCCTATCCCGAGTATGCGATCAAAGCCTACTTGCGGGCATCCGACATGCTGCGCGCTCTGGGCCAACTGGAGGAATCCAAAGCAACACTGCGCGAACTCGCCCAACATCCCAAATTCAAGAACCTTCCTGAAGTGATCAAAGCCACCAAGTCGGTTGAGTGAAATCTTTCCATCGTATTCCCAATCCATCATGCGCTCATTTTTTCTCCTAACATTGTTGCTCCTGGCCTCGATTTCGAATTCCCATTCTCAGGAGTATCTGCTGAAAAACGGCCGACGTTTCCCCGCCAGCGCGGTGAAGATCAGCGGGATGAACTGCACTGCAACTGTTGCGGGTGAGGGTGGCATCGAGACCGTAGTTTTCACCATCAAGGACATTTCTCAGGCCACTTTTGCCCCGGTGCCCGACATGGCGAAGGCCCGCGATTTGATCGTGCAGAAAAAATTCGATGAGGCCTTCACGGTGACCGATGTCATTCTCAAGGCTACCGTTCAGTTCAAACCTCTGCCTGGCAACCCCTGGGTGGAAGCCCTGCTGCTGCAACTGGATGCTCTGGAGGGGAAGAAAAAGAAGTCATCCGATTCAACCCAGGCCGCAGCGCTGATTTCGCTCACACCCGATGAAAATGAATTGGTTACGAAGATGATTTCGATTGTCGATTCCGAGCACACGCCGGCGGGAATCGAGAAAATGAAGACATTGGCAAAGGAGACAAACATTGGTTACGTTCAGGCGCGCGCCCAATTGCGCATCGCCGATGTGCAGGCGGACTTTGGCAATCTTGAGCAGGCGGCGAAGGAATATCTCTGCGTTCCGATTTTCAATGCCACCGACAGTTTCCTCTCTTTCCGCGCCACCATGTCGGCTGCAAACTGCTTGTTTCAGATCAAGCGCGGCGAGGATGCCATAAAGATTCTCGATTACTACCTGAGCGACAATCCAAGCACGAAATACAAGACCATGATCGAAACGGAGAAACTCCGCTTCAAGACCCCCACCAAAGACGAGGAAGGCGCGGACAATGCTGCCGCCAAGGGCGCTGCCGCAGCAGACAGCACCCCCGCCAAGGATGAAGCGGAGGAAAAAAAGGAATCTCCCAAGGAAGAACCGGAAGAAGAAAAGAAAGAAGAAACAGCCAAAGAAGAACCAACGCCTGACAAAACTGTTGACAAAACTGAAACCAACAAATAACCCACAATCCACACCTTTTTAAACCATAGTTATGCAATCCACATATCAAATTGTCCGCCGCCTAGTCGTCAAGTCATTCCGTTTGCTTGCCCTCGTGGTGGCCATTGGCTTTGTCTGCCCCATCATGCCCGTTGAAGCACAAACTCCCGCCACAGCAGCTGCGGGGGAAACGCCGCCACCGGCTCCGAAAAAAAAATCCCTTTTCGCAACCATTGCGCAGGGTGGATGGGTCATGGTGCCCATCGGTCTGACCTCGGTGTTCACTGTTTACCTTGTGGTCGACATGTACATGCGCACCGCGCAGAAAAAACTCTGCCCTGACTCCGAGGTCTCCAAAGCCCGCCACTTTTTCCAAGCGGGTGATTATGTTGCCTGTTACCAGTCGATGAAATCCGTGCCCTGCGCCTACAACAACTGTGTGAAATACGCGCTCAGCTTTGTCGGCAAAGGCAAGGAGCAAACGGAGGAAGCATTGATGATGGAGGTGGAGCGCGAAGGCAACCGCCTGCAAAACCGCATCAACTACCTTTCTGTGATCGGGGTTTGCGCACCGATGATCGGATTGCTCGGCACCGTGGTCGGGATGATGGGCGCCTTCGACTCGCTCGGCAAGGGCGGAGCGGCGGGCGGTGGCAATGAAACTTCGGAACTTTCCCACCACATCGGCGAAGTGTTGGTTGCGACAGCCGCCGGCCTTTTCATCGCGATTCCCGCTTTCATGTTTTTTTACCTGTTGCGCAATCACCTTGCAGCGCAGATTCACTTCTTGGAAGATCAGGTGAACGCTCTTTTCCGCAACATGCCCTATGATCACTTCCATGGTTTGGAGATTGGCGAGGAGGTCACGTACGCCGCGGTGCCCAACTGGGTCGAGGGCGGCGTGCCGGTAGAGGCGTGAGTCGCTGGGTTTTCTAATTATACTACAACAATTGTATGGCTGGAAGCGTAGGCGGTGGTAATGGCAGTGAACCTGAGTTTCAGGTGGCGCCGATGATTGACGTGCTTCTGGTGCTTTTGATCTTCTTCATGAGCATCACCACGGACCAGATTCTCAAGGTGGACAAGTCGATCACTCTGCCACTCGCTCCCGATGCCAAGCAGCGCAAGGTGGATCTGCAAAACCAGGCGGTGGTGAACATCGACTGGCTGGCGGCGGAGAATCGCGCGGTTGTGAAGTTCGGCCAACAGCTGTGCGACCCGATGGAGCAGGTTGCGGAATTCATCACACCGATGAAAACGGCCAATCCGAAGTTGCAAATCATCGTCCGCAGCGATGGTGATACCCCGGCAATCGAAGTACAAAAAGTCATCGAGCAAATTGCCGCCGGCGGCGTTGATGACATTTCCCTTTCCGGCATCAATCGCAAATGATCATCCCATCCCATGGCCAATAGAAACAAACACAAGAGATCCACTGAAATTCACATGGGCTTCCAGATCGCACCGATGATCGACGTTGTCTTCGTGATCATGCTGTTTTTCATGGTCATGGCGGGACAGGTGCAAAAGGAGCAGGAACTGAAGCTCAAACTACCCGGCAGAGCCGTGGCTTCGGAAGAGGTGGAGGCGATCGAGGAGACCCAGATCCGCGTGCTGGAAAGCGGCGATGTCCTGCTCAACGATGAGCCGATGGGTGCGCCGGGGGATGCCAAGTTGGTGGAAATGACCGCCACCTTGATCCGGCTGAAACAGGCGTCCGATGACGCCCGCAGCAAAGTTGTCTGCACGATTGTGGCCGACGAATTAGCCCCTTTCCAACGTGTCGTAGATGTGCTAAACTCCCTCTCAGTGGCACGGATTGCCAACGTCACATTTGAAGTTCCCGCAGAGTAACAATCAAACCAATCCCAAAACCCATGAATGATTACAACCAGTATGATCAGCAGCAAGGATTCGATCAATACAACCAGCCGAACGAATTCAATGATCAGTTCGGGGGCATTCCACAGCCACCCGCCAAGACGGGACTGGCGTTGTGGATGGCCAAGCTAGGCATGGGATCCTTCATGGTTTCGATGTTGGTCCACGCGATTTTCATCATTCTTGCGATCTTTTTCATTTTCCGGTGGATCAAACCACCCCCGGAGCCTATCCCTGACTTCATTCCCGGCGGTGGCGGCGGCGGTGGTCAAAACGGCGAAGTGGCCCACAAAATCAAGACCTCGATGAGGCGCACCGTTTCCGCTGCTCTGAGCAACAAGCGGATCACGGCGAATACGCAGACTTCCACGTTCACCCTGCCTGATACCACGGACATGCCTGCGGTTCCGTTGCCTTCGGATGTTCAGGCCAGTTCTGGTGATGGTGGTGGCGCGGGTGGGGGCCATGGCAAGGGCATCGGTCGCGGCATTGGCTCGGGTGAAGGCATGGGCAGGGGATTTGGCAAGGGCAAAGGCACGTTTTCCCTGATTCCCACAATCATGCAAGGCCGCTGTACTCCTGCGGAACGGATGCGGATGGTTCGCGAGGCGGGCGGCAACGAGGCATTGGAAACAGGGGTCAAAAAATCCCTCGATTGGTTGAAGAGTCAACAGAAACCCGATGGTTCGTGGGGGGATGTCCACAATGTGGCGATGACAGGCTTGGCATTGCTTTGTTATCTGGGGCATTGTGAAGATACCCAGTCAGCCGATTACGGTCCGGAAGTTTCCAAGGCGATCGGCTATCTGGTCAACATCGGCATGGCCAACAATGGCAAACTTTCATCCAATTTCGGTGCCAACTCCTGGTGTTACGAACACGGCGTCGCCACCTACGCGCTGGCCGAGGCACTGGCTTTCTCGAAGACCTTGAAGTTCCCCATCTCGAATTTGGAATACGTGGTCTCCCGTGCGGGGCAAGCAATCATTGACGGTCAAAATCCCAATGGATCCTGGGATTACAAACTCGACGCGTCCTCGTCGCGCAATGACCTTTCGGTGGCCGGTTGGCAGATGCAGGCTCTGAAGGCTGTCAAGACATCCGGTGCGACGGTGAATGGTCTCGAAGCGACAATGCGCAAGGCGGTCCAATACCTCGGCAATAAAGTAGGGGAACAGGGGGCATACATTGACGACGGCATGTTTGCCTATAGTGGTGGTTCGCACAGTCCGGCTTTGTCAGCCGTGGGTGTGCTTTGCCTGCAACAGTGGAGCAAGGGCAATACCGGAGAGGCGAAGGCGGGGATCAAATACATCTCGAACGGTCTCAAACAACGCACCGGCGATGCCAAGGGCGCGGCGTTTCCCGGTCAGGATGTCTATGCATTCAATTACAAGACCAACTGCGATCTTTACGCATTCTACTACGCCAGTCAGGCGATGCGGAATGCCGGTGGTGGGGATTGGGCGGCCATGAACAAGGCGATCTTGGAGGAAATCGTCCCGAATCAGGCGGTGGATGGTTCTTTCGCCATGCCCGCCAAGATGCCCCATTTTACCAACAAGATCTATGCCCAGTGCCTGAACACCCTGATCATGGAAGTCTACTACCGTTTCCTGCCCGCAACGAGCGCGGGCAGCAGCAGCGGTGGTTTTGGTGGTTTGGATGCCTTGCGCTGATTTTTCCGCAGGATTTCAATAGGGTCAAGTAAATCGCTTGACGATCCGGATTCCTTTGATTACGTTACTAACGTTATCAAAGGACTTATGGTAGGTGAGGGACAATCCGTTGTTGGTTCATGCCGGTGCTCCACTGCACGGATGCCGGAAAAAGCGCGGCAACGCGAATGGGTCGCTTGGCGTGAAGCTCCGATGGTGACCGGGTGGGGCCGCAGATGGTGCCCCCGCAGCGCGGCATGGTCTGCGCGCACATGGATTTTTTCCGGCATTCCCAATCAACCATCAACCCAAAACCTGACAAATCCATGAAAAATCCACCTGATCGTTTTTCGTTAGAAAATCAAAACTCCGATGTGCCGTCGACCGGCTCCCGCAACGGTTTCAAGCAGATGCTGGCAAAAATCGGCATCGGTTCCTTCGCGGTTTCCCTGTTTGTCCATTTTGCTTTTGTTCTGATTGCCGTGTTTTTTCTATTCAAGTGGGTGACACCTCCGGTCGTGGAAACGCAAACGTGGCCCGAGCACATCGGTGGCGGCGGTGGTGGCAACAATGGCGAGTTGGCGCACAAGATTAAAAAAACGGTGAGCCAGGCGCAGAGTCACTCTGCCGTCGGCATGCGGATTACCGTGAACAACAGTGATGCGATATGCGCATTGCCGGTGGAGGCGGTGCTGCCTTCATTGCCATCGCTTTCAGAACAAACCGCAAGCAAGGGGCTCGGCGGTGGTGTCGAGGGTGGCAAGGGACTTGGCAAAGGTCCTGGCAACGGCCCGGGTCATGGGCCCGGCACAGGCCCGGGAAGCCATTTGCGGGGGTTCAGCAGCCTCTCTCCGATCATACAAGGCCGTTGCAGCGCGAGCGAACGAATGCGGATGATCCGTGAGGCTGGTGGCAATGAAGCAGTGGAGGAAAAGGTGAAGAAATCGTTGGACTGGTTGAAAAGCCAGCAAAATGCCGATGGATCATGGGGTGACACCCGGCAGGTGGCGATGACCGGGCTGGCACTCCTTTGTTATCTCGGACATTGTGAAGACACTTCATCGAACGATTACGGCGTGGTAGTCTCCAAAGCGATCGGGTATCTGGTCAACGTCGGCATGGCCAACAACGGCAAACTGGCATCCAACATGGGCGAAAATTCCTGGTGTTATGAACATGGCATCGCCACCTACGCCCTCGCCGAGGCCTTGGCATTTTCCCGCACCCTGAAGTTTCCCAATGAAGACCTGAAATCCGCGGTGACCAAAGCAGGCCAGATCATCGTTGACGGCCAGAACGTCAATGGTTCGTGGGATTACAAGCTTGATGCGTCGTCGTCGCGCAATGATCTCTCGGTGACCGGATGGCAGATGCAGGCCTTGAAGGCGGTGAAATCCTCGGGCGTTGACGTGAAGGGGGTGGAAGCGACCATCCGTGCGGCGACAAAGTACATCAGTCGCAAAAACAGTGATCAGGGAGCATTTCTCGATGATGGCATGTTTGTCTACAGTGGCGGCACTCACAGTGCGGCGATGTCCGCCGTGGGTGTTCTCTGTCTACAGCAGTCGGGCAAGGGAAACTCGGCCGAGTCAAAATCAGGCATTCGATACATCTTCAACGGACTCAAGCAGCGCACGGGTGAAGCGAAAGGAGCGGCATTTCCCGGTCAGGAAGTTTATGCGTTCCGCTATACGTCCAACTGTGATCTTTACGCATTTTATTATGCCAGCCAGGCGATGAGGAATGCGGGAGGAAGCGAATGGGCCGCGATGAACAAGGCCATCCTTGAGGAAATTTTGCCCAACCAAGCGGTCGACGGATCGTTCGCCATGCCAGCGAAGATGCCGCATTTTTCAAACAAGATTTATTGCCAATGCCTGAACACCCTGATCATGGAGGTTTATTATCGATTCCTGCCGGCGACCAGTTCGGGCAGCGGACATGGATTTTCCGGATTGGAATGAGCGTGCAGGAGTGTCCCGGCAATCGTGCGACACGCATGGACTTTCGTTTGACGAAGTTTCCCGGGCTGCTTAGTATGCGCGCCTGCACGGCAGGAAAAGCATGGAAGAGCGCAACACAATCATCGTAGGAACAAGAGGTTCCGAACTGGCACTGGTGCAGGCCGATGCCACGGAAACTTTGTTGCGTCGGAAATTTCCAGAACTTGAAGTGCGGCGCCAGATCATCAAAACCACCGGTGATCGCAGGACCGACGTGGCGCTGAGTGAGGTGGCGAAAAGCGAAGGCCATCTCGACAAGGGGGTCTTTACCAAGGAACTGGAAACCGCATTGTCCAAAGGTGAAATCGACATCGCGGTGCACAGCTTGAAGGATGTGCCCACGATTCTTGCCGACGAATTTTTGATAGCGGCCACACTGGAGCGTGCCGCAGTGCGCGATGTATTGATCTGTAAAACAAGCGGTGGGCTGGAAGCGCTGCCATCTGGCGCTGTTGTCGGCACCAGCAGTGTGCGAAGGGCCAGACAATTGCTGTGGCTGCGTCCCGACTTGCGAATCGCCGATCTTCGTGGCAACGTGCCGACACGCATCAGGAAGTTGATGGAAACGGATGACTACGCCGCGATCATGCTGGCCGAAGCGGGGCTGGCGCGGCTGGGATATTTGCCTGGAACCGACGGGCCATTGCACTTTCACATTCTGGATGAGGCGGAATTTTTCCCCGCCGCCAGTCAGGGGGCGATCGGGCTGGAACTTCGTGCGGATGATCCGTGGATGCGGGAAATTGTCCAGGTGATCACTCATCCGCAAACATTTGTCAGGGTCACCGCAGAAAGGGAATTCCTGCGCCTGCTCGATGCCGGTTGTCATACTCCCGTGGGAGTGTATTCGATCCTGGACTCTGGCTCACTGCGGATGAGCGCGCGGGTTTTTCCCGAACAGGGCGGCGATCCACAGCTTGCGAGCGCGGAGGGCGGAGCAGACGATCCCTTGGCGGTGGCCGGCAAACTCTTTGCAACATTGTCATGAGCGAAAAAGGAATATGTTATCTGGTGGGCGCGGGACCCGGTGATCTCGGATTGGTGACATTGCGCGCCAAGGAGTGCATCTCATTAGCCGATGTCCTGGTCTATGATGCCCTCAGCAGTCCTGAACTGCTGCGCTGGACCAAAAAGGACTGTGAAAAAATCTACGTCGGCAAACGTGCGAAGGATCATGCCCTGCCGCAGGACCAGATCAACGCGCTGATCGTGGCGAGAACCAAGGAGGGAAAAAACGTCGTTCGTTTGAAGGGCGGCGATCCGATGATTTTCGGACGGGGCGGTGAGGAGGCGGCGGAACTGGCCGATGCCGGTGTTGCTTTTGAAATCGTGCCCGGCATCAGCTCCTCGATCGCGGGACCTTGTTATGCAGGCATCCCCGTGACCCATCGGGATCATTGTTCCCAGTTGACGATTTTCACTGGACATGAGGATCCAACCAAGGGTGAGAGTTCCATCAACTATGAACAACTCGCCAAGGCACCGGGCACCAAGGTTTTCCTGATGGGTGTGGCACGACTTCGGGAAATCTGCGATCAATTCATCAAGCACGGTGCAGATGCGGCCACCCCGATCGCGCTAACGCGTTGGGCGACGACCGGTTCGCAGCGCACGATTGAAGGAACGCTGGCAACAATCGCCGATGTGGCTGAAAAACAAAACTTCACATCTCCCGCCGTTGCGGTGATCGGCGACGTGGTCAGGGAGCGCGCCAAAATCAATTGGTTTGAGAAACGTCCTTTGTTTGGCAAACGCATTGTCGTCACCCGCACGCGCGAGCAGGCGGGAACATTGAGCAAGGAACTGGCGAATTTGGGTGCGGATGTGGTCGAACTGCCGGTCATCCGCATCGAGGACCCCGTGGATAAAATCGGTTTCGCGGAAAGTGTCGCAACGGCTCATGAATACGACTGGCTGGTCTTCACTTCGCCGAACGGGGTCTCTCGTTTCTTCGACGCCTTTTTCTCAATCCACGACGATGCACGCTGTCTGGGCAAGCCGAAGATTGCGGCAATCGGACCGGGCACGGTGCAGAAAATCAATGAATATCACATCGGTGTTGATTTGATCCCGCAGAAATTCGTGGCCGAAGGGTTGGTCGATGCTTTCAAAAAAGAGGACATCGAAAACCTGACGATATTGATCATCAAACCTGAGGTTTCGCGCGATGTGGTCTATCATGGACTTTGTGGCATGGGTGCGATTGTCGATGAATGCATTGCCTATCGAACCGTGGCCGAAACCGAAGACCCGACGGGTGCCGTGGCCATGTTGAAGGAAGAGGGTGCCGATGTCATCACATTCACCTCCGCTTCGACTGTGGAGCATTTTTTCAATCTCGGCATTCCCTGGCCGGAAAAATGTGTGGCGGGAAGTATTGGCCCGGTGACTTCAGAAGCCTTGCTGGAGGCGGGTCATAAGGCATCATTCGAAGCCAGGGATCATAACATTCCCGGTTTGATCAAGGCGATTCGCAAACATCTGCGGGTTTGACGAACACAATGCTGATCACCTCATATCGCTTGGAACGAGATCATGTTCTCGGGTTCTCCGGCCAGGCGTGTTTGGGATATCGTCCGGCCAATTCTTTTTTCATCTGTTGGTATCCTGAAGACCAGAAACTCGCCAGGTCTTTGGTCATTTGCCAGGGACGCTGATTCGGCGCGCAGACATGCACCAGCAGCGGGTGTTTGCCTCCGCAGATGCGGGGAGTTTCCCAAACGCCGAAGAGGTGTTGCACTCTTGCGGCAACGTAGGGGTCGCCCTCGGCCGGGTAGTTGATTTTCGCACGGCGATCCTCGGGGAGTCGGATCCATTCCGGCGCGAATTTTTCCAGAAGCTGATGTTGCTCATAGTTCAACCAGTCGCGCAAGACCGGCCAGACAGGCGCCTCTTTGATCTCCTTGTAGGCAACGCTGCCGTGACAAATCTGGGCAACAGCGGCAACGCGGTCCTGATGGCTCCAACCGGGCAATCCCAATTCCGGCATCACGCGTGACAACAGATCCAGGCGGGAGGTCCATTGGTCAACGCTGTCGTCCCAATGTTTCAGTGTCAATTCTCCGGAAAGCACGCGTTCGGCCAGCATCTCGGCAGCGAATGACAGGTTGACACCGGTATCGGATTCCCTCGATTCCAGCAAGAGATCGCGAAAGCGGGTTTCTTTGCGGGCGACAACACGTCTGCGCGTTTCATCGTAGCCGACGCCATCGCTGACATGAATTTCGTTAGGAAAAATCTCCTTCAACCAATCCAATGAGATTGCCGTGGCGCGACGCAGGTGGACAGTGACATCGCGGCCTTCCACTTCGGTCATGTCGGTGGCGATGAAGGCATCGGCATTTTTTGCAACCGATTGATCGTCCAGTTTGCCCCGGCGGTTGCCGCTCACCCTGCATGCCAGTGTTCCCGCGCTGAGTCGCACGGCGAGCTGGTCGCTGAAGGCCGCCAGCATGGAGTGCCCTATGGCGGTGGCGTGCTCCGCGAAGTCGACGCGATCGATCGGCCAGTGGAGTTTTTTGGCGAGGCTGAGCAGGCGTTCGAATCCCTGTGCCAGTTCCCTGGCGGCACGAGCCGAAATTCCTGCCGAGCCGCAGGTCTTGGGGTCGTGATTGAGATTTTGCGCGGATTGCAGGGCGTGGTATTCCGAAGCAAAGTCGCTGCCTTCTCCCGGGCGATGGAAGTCCTTGCGTGAAACATTTCCCTTGCCGGTGAAAACCGGCTCACCCTGAACCGCAGCGGCGATGAAACAGGCTTCCGCGACACAGCCCTGTTTCAGCCCTTCCAACATCAATCGCGAAAAGCGCGGAGGAACCGGGATTGCTGCCATGGTCCTGCCTGTTTCCGTTAGTATTTCATTTTGATCGATGGCATCCAACTGTTCTAACAAAACCTGTGCGCGGTGCAGCGAGTTTTCCAGAGGGGCATCCAGCCAGCGGAAGGATTTCATGTCAACAACACCCGCGGCTTTGAGTAAAAGAAAGGTTTCCGACAAGTCGACGCGATGAACTTCCGGTGCATCGAAGGCCGCACGGTGGGCGTGTCCGCTTTCGCTCCAAAGTCGGTAGCATTTTCCCGGGGCCGTGCGACCGGCCCGACCGGCCCGCTGTTCCGCAGAGGCACGGGAAATTTTATGAATGTGCAAGGTGTCGATCCCCCGTCGGGCATCATAGGAAGAAATGCGTGCCAGGCCCGAATCGATCACGGTGCGCACGCCGTCAATTGTCACGGATGTTTCCGCGACGTTGGTGGATACGATGATTTTCGGCATCGACGATGCTTCGATGGCAAGCTCCTGGGCGCGTGGATTCAGGCTGCTATGGAGTGGATGAATCTTCCAGCCTCGGGCGAATGAGGAATTTTCCAACAATTCCACGCACTTGCGGATTTCATACGTTCCCGGAAGGAAAATCAGAATGTGACCGGTATCTGTGCCGTGGATGATTTCCTTCACGACATCGCTGATGCGCTCCCACACCGGAATTTCCCGGGGAGGCATTCCGCTGCGTTGATTTGTAACCGGTCGGTCTGGTCGATAATGGATCTCCACCGGATGCAGGCGGCCACCGGTTTCCAAGGTCACGGTGTTGGGACCAAGGTAATCACCCAGGGCGGCGGTTTCGAGTGTCGCACTCATCACCACCACCCGCAGGTCGCGGCGCGTCGTTTCCTGCAGGTTCAGGCAGCGCGCCAGAGCCACATCGACGGCGAGGCGGCGTTCGTGAAACTCGTCAAAGATCACGGTGGAAATTCCCGTTAGATCGGGGTCGTCCTGAATCCATCGTTGGAATACGCCATCGGTCAGATAGATGATGCGGGTGTTTTTGCCGTAGCGGGTGTCATAGCGAATTGCGTAACCGGTGTCCTGACCCACATCGTTGCCGCGGAGTTTGGACACCCAAGTCGCGAGAAGCCTTGCCGCCATGCGGCGTGGTTCGATGACCAGGGTGGTGTGCGCGCCGTTTTTCGGGGTGAGAAATGCCGGAACGCTGGTGGATTTACCCGATCCCGTCGGAGCTTTGAGGAGAATGCGGCATCCGGGGCTGGCGGCAGTCAACAGCGAATCGTGAATGTCATCAATGGGCAGGGACACGATGGATGTTGTTAGAAACGGAAGTTTTCACCAAGATAGTTTTTGCGCGCCACCGGGTCATCGACAATTTCCGCCGATGTGCCCTGGAATATGACCTTGCCGTCGTGGATGAGACAGGCGCGATCAACGATCGACAGGGTTTCCCGCACCGAGTGGTCGGTGATCAGGATCGCAAGACCGTCCTGGTCGCGCAGATCGCGGACGATACGCTGGATGTCTTCCACGGCAAGCGGATCGACCCCGGCAAATGGTTCGTCGAGCATCAACACCTTCGGGTTGGAGCACAAGGACCGGGCGATCGCGAGCCGTCGTTTTTCTCCGCCAGAAAGGGTGATGGCGAGGGAGCGGGAGAGTTTTTCGATGCCGAATCGGGACAGCAATTGCCGGGCATGATCACGGCGGCTGTTGCGGTTCAGATCACGTCGCGTTTCAAGAATTGCAATCAAATTGTCGTAAACCGAAAGGTTGCGGAAGATCGATTCCTCCTGGGGAAGATATCCCAGACCGAGGCGTGCGCGAAGATGCATTGGCAGGCGGGTGACATCCTTGGAGTCAAGTGTGACCGTGCCCTTGTCCGGATGCACCAGTCCGGCGATCATATAAAATGAGGTGGTTTTTCCCGCACCGTTGGGGCCCAGCAGACCGACGATCTCGCCCTGATTCACCGTGAGCGAGACGTCATTGACCACAGTGCGCTTGTTGTAGGATTTGCTGAGATGGCTGGCGACGAGGAGCGACATGAGAACGAGGATATCAGTTGCGGTTGGGCGGGTTTACTTGGGTGGAAGGGAGAGTTGCGCGTTCCAGCCGTCTGACATGGTGAAATTCCTGGTCTTTTTGTTGTAGAGCAGCCAGGCATTGGGGTTTGCTGATTCAAACCGGCTGTCCTTGCCTTGTTGAAAAACCAGTTTGCCGCCCTTGAGCAGGATCTCCTCGGTTTCCACCTTGTAGAGCACGCTATCGCCCGCAGCGTAATTTTTGCCCCCCTTTTCATCGGTGGCTTCAAACGCCACACCGCCGGTGCCCAGCAGGCGTGTGATCTTGCCCACACCGGGAGCGTTGTCCTTTTTCTTTTCGGCTTCGTCAAAGAACACTTTCACTTCTCCCTTAACCGTCATGCCATAGGTGGGGTTGCGCACGGTTACCTGGCTGAGCATTGTCAGAACCGCTGTCGCGCTGTCAAAAAACACGCCTCCCTTGCATGTGAAGCCCATGGCATCGGCTGCGACTTCGAATTTCGGCAATTGCGGCACGGGATCCACAGGTTTGCTGATATCGGGCAATGGCCTGGGCACGACTGGCGTCAGGGGAAGGATTTTGAGATCGTATTCCCTGGCGAAATCCTGCAATTTCCGATCAATTTCCTCCGAGCGCGGACTGAGAGAAAAAAAAGAGCGGTCAACGTCATCCTTGGTGGTATCACTCTCAACCTCCGTCTTTTGGGCGGCAGTTCCGAGTTCGGCCAGATTTTCTCGCGAAGGTTTTGGCTCCTCAACAGCTGCGGCGGCCGTGACAAGCCCGGCGAGCAGGACGGATTTTGCATTGTTTATCATCGTTGTGCTGTTACTTGGTTCGGGATTGATGAAACCGTAAACCGGAGGACGCAGAAAAGCCAGAACGTCCGTCTGATGCCGGGAAATTTTTGTGACCAGCCCCTGGCCGTGAATCGTGAAGCGGGACGAATCGAGCTGCAGGCGTGACGAGCTGCTGACGACACTGGTTGTCGAATCATAATGACAACTGTCAATACTGAGGTAGCAGGGAGCGAGTTTGCTGGCGGACTTGGAAGAAATCAAATGCAGGCTGAGTTTTTCCGCGCGGATCAACGACGCTGATTCAATCACCAAGCTGTCAGCTCGAAGAACCATGGAGGGACGTTTCTGCTCATCATAGCGGGGTATGAGTAGATCCTTGATGACAGATCCAGGTTCCATTCTGCCCAGGATGTCATCAAAGTCACCGGCTTCCGCCTGTGAGGGAGCGAAGGCGGTCAAGACTGTGGCACAAAGCAGTCCCAGGGTTGCGTGCCGGGCGCGGCGGTGCAGAAGGATATTCCCGGGTTCCAGCCGTGCGTTTCGCTCAAGCATGGGCTGCTTTGTGAATCGCCAGTAGTTTGCGCAGAAGTGGTTCCATATCGTCGAGCGGAATCTGGTTGGGACCGTCGGAAAGCGCTTCGACCGGGTTGCTGTGGGTTTCCATGAACAATCCATCAACTCCGGTGGCGATGGCGGCACGGGCGAGGACCGGGGCCAGTTCGCCGTCACCTCCCGTTGCGCCGCCGAGACCGCCCGGACGTTGCACGGAGTGGGTGGCATCAAACACCACTGGAATGCCCAACTTGCGGATCCAGTAAAGCGAGCGCATGTCCGCAACGAGGTTGTTGTACCCGAATGTCGTGCCACGTTCGGTGATGAAAAACTTTTCGCATCCGAAGCTGCGCAGCTTATCGGCGATGTTGATTGTGTCCCATGGAGCGAGAAATTGTCCTTTTTTCACATTCACAACCCGCCCGGTTTTTGCGGCGGCTTCTAACAGATCTGTCTGTCGACAGAGAAAGGCCGGAATTTGAAGGATGTCGACATGCTGCGCGGCAATGTCCGCCTGCTCGGCGGTATGAATGTCCGTGGTGACGGGCACTTGTAACTCCTTGCCGATTTCGCCGAGAATGCGACATCCTTCCTGTGGGCCTGGTCCGCGGAACGAGCTGACCGAGGTGCGGTTCGCCTTGTCAAAGGAGGCCTTGAAAACAAAAGGTGAACCCGTGCGGGTGGTGATTTCCTTCAGGGCGCGGGCCATTTCCCAGGCGAAGGCCTCGGATTCCAATGCGCACGGTCCTAGGATGAAAAATGGTTCGCCGCCGCCGACGCGGATGTTTTGGATGGTGAAGAACATGACCTCAGAAATTTTGCTGATAGAGTGAGCGGATGTTTTCGATGGCTGCGCTGAGAAGCTTTTGTTCGTTCATGGTGAGATTGCCTGAGGTTTTATTATCCAGCATTTCCAGACAATCGAGCACGGATTTCGCGGCGCGGAGGTTGAGGGATTTTTCCCCGCTGGAGGGGTGGGGAATTTGGCCAAGAAAAAGCCCGGCATTCTGGGCCTGGAGAAAGACAAAATCCTCGAATCGAGGGTCCGGCTGGGCATCATGCGGCATGGCTGCAGAAGATAGAACAGCAATGCGGATGGGGGAAGAAAGAATGTCCAATCAGGGATTTTTTTTCCCAACCATTCACCTCTTGACCGGTCCGCGCCGCTGGTTTGATGTTCTGATATGTACGGCAGCCGATTCAATAGCCAGCGTGACCGTAACTTCCACCAGCAAAATAACCGCTGTTTGTGTTGAATCCGGCGCTGCCATAGCCATAGGAACAACTCCCGCCGCCATAGGGTTGTTGGTATTGGTATTGGCGACGGTCCTTTTCGTAACCGATGCTGCTGCCCAAAAGTCCGCCGATGCCGGCACCGATGGCCGCCCCGGCGAGGCCGTCGTTGGTCTGTTGTCCGATCATGCTGCCGACCGCTCCGCCCAGAAGGGCTCCCGTTTGCATATCCCGCTCCGCATGGGATGCATAGGGATTCTGATAGGCGCAGCTCGAGATGGCCAGGAACATCATTACGATCAACTGCATTGCTATTTTCATGGATTCGTGGGGCACGACCGCCCGGAGATGTAACGTAGATTCATGAATGATTATTCACCAATTCCCGGACAATTTTCGGTCCCTGGTAGATGAACGATGTGTATAGCTGGATCAGCGCTGCTCCAGCATCGAGTTTCTCCCGGGCATCGCCGGCGGAACTGATGCCGCCCACTCCGATGATGGGAATCTTTCCTCTGAGGTGGGAGGAAAAGCATCGGATCACATGCGTGCTGAGATTTTTTTCCGGCGGCCCCGACAATCCGCCTGCTTCACGGTGTAGAGGGTTGTTTTCAACACCCTGACGGGAGAGTGTGGTATTCGTGGCGACCAGTCCGTCGAGTCCGCCTTCGAGAAAGACCGCCGCCAAAGCATCAATGTGGTCATCGGACAAATCCGGCGCCACCTTGAATGTCAGCGGGACATAGTGGCCATGTTCTTGGGCAAGTTTCGCCTGTTCGTCTTTCAAGACAGCCAGCAGCCTGGCCGTGCTGTCGGCGTTTTGCAGATCGCGCAAACCCGGTGTGTTCGGCGAGGACAGATTGACCGTGATGTAATCGGCAACTGGGTACGCGGCACGCAGGCATTGCAAGTAGTCGGCTGCCGCTTCCTCGTTGGGGGTGTCCTTGTTCTTGCCGATGTTGAAGCCGATGATGCCGGAAAAATGTCGCGATTTTCTGACGTTTTCAACGCCATGTTCGATGCCGGGGTTGTTGAATCCCATGCGGTTGATGATCGCCTGTTCGGGTATCATCCGGAACAAGCGGGGTCTCGGATTGCCTTCCTGGGGTCGCGGCGTGATCGTGCCAATTTCGATAAATCCAAAACCGAGACGGCCGAGCGCGTCAATGGTGTTGCCTTCTTTGTCCAACCCCGCGGCAAGTCCGATGCGGTTGGGAAATGCCAGGCCCATCACTTCGACTGGTGTGACCGATTCCGGTTCGGGAAACAGCAAACCCAGCAAACCGGACTTCTCCGCAAGGCGCAGCGAGGCCATCGAAACCACGTGCGCTGTTTCCGCATCGAGTTGAAAGAGCAGATTTTTGAAAATCGGATACATGCGGTTATTGTAAGGATTTTCCGACGTTGGTCGACCATAGTATGCTGGATTTTCTCTCGGCAAATCCGCTGGTTCTGCAAAACCCCGTTCACGACGTTCATTTGATTGCCGTTGGGTGCCGCAGTATTTCGCAAATTGGCGCAAGATTTCGCTTTTTGCATTGAAGCACGTTAGAAAATCGCCTATAACACGGGTCACATATCTTGAAAATCATGGTTCCGAACGAAACTAGAGTCAACAAAGTCACGGCGGAAGTTTCAGAGGCAATATCACTCATTGGCAATCAGTTCGCCATCCAGGGGGAATATGTGGAGGGTCATGAAATTGAAAGTGGTCACATCAATACCACTTACATGGCGACATACGAATCGCCTGACGGTGTCCGTTACCGCTATATTCTCCAGCGGATCAATCAGAATGTGTTCAAGAACCCACTTGCCGTGATGAGAAACGTCGAGTGCGTGACACGTCATATCAACTGGAAGGTCTTGCGTGTGAAAAAAGATCTGGGTGGCCAGACGCTCAACTTGTATCCGGGCCGCGGCGGACGATTTTGGGTCGAGGGCCCGAACGGGGGCATTTGGAGATGTTACAATTGCATCGAGGGCTGTCAGACCTATGACGTAGTGGAAAACACCCGTCAGGCCTATCAGGCGGCGCGGGCCTTCGGCTCGTTCCAGGATCTGGTCAGCGATCTGCCGGCCAGCGAGTTGGAGGAGACGATACCCGGGTTTCACGACACTCCGCAGCGGTTTCAACGGTTGATGCAAGTGGCGGATGAGGACCCGCTTGGCAGGCTGGAATCTGTTAGAAGCGAGTTTGAGTTCATTCAATCCCGAGAGGGCATCACGGGCGTGTTGTTGAAACTGCACCAGGAAGGAAAAATTCCCGAGCGGGTGACTCATAACGACACCAAGATCAACAATGTCATGATCGATACGGAGACCGACGCGGCCGTTTGTGTGATCGATCTCGACACGGTCATGCCGGGGCTTTCGCTTTACGACTTTGGCGACCTGGTGCGCAGTGCCGTCAGTCCGGCCGAGGAGGATGAAAGGGATCTTTCAAAAGTGCAGATGCGGATGCCGATTTACGAGGCACTCGTGGAAGGTTATCTTGATGCCGCGGGTGATTTTCTCAATGACATGGAAGTGGACCATCTCGCATTTTCCGGCAAATTGATCACCCTGGAAATTGGCATTCGATTTCTAACGGACTATCTGGAGGGGGATGTGTATTTCAAAACCCAGCGCGAGCAGCACAACCTGGATCGTGCGCGAACCCAACTGACCCTGGTCGCACGAATCGAGGAGCAGGAGGAAGCAATGGTGAAGTTCGCCCAAAAGGTCCGACGGGGAAGGAAGTAATTACTCGGCATCGATTTTAAAGGGCACCGAGACGGCCGGAAAGTCTTTCAGAGTGAAGTTCAGCATGAAGCCGTATTCGTCCTTGTCGCGATTGTTGCGGTGGGTGAGACCAGAGCTGACGATCCAGTTGTCAAAGTTGCGGTGCAACGTGTATTGTTCCAGTTCCAAAGTGCCGTCGTCGAACTCCCACTGATGGAGCAGCCCCGCGCCCCAGTTTTGATTGAATCGATTGTAGGCTTTGATGTAGACGCGGTTGGAGTCGAGAAGATACGGGTGGTTGCTCAGGTTGCCCTGGGACACCGAAAACTCGAAATCAGGCGTAGGCATGAATCGCACGGCCGTGGTGAATTCGCCATAGCCCGAGCCGCTGCTGATCACGGGGAACTGGGTTTGCAGATCCACCGCCAGCCAGGGCAGGGGCGACCAGGTGATGTCGTTGTAGAGATTGGAATACTGGCGATCCAGTTCGGGGTCGTTCAAGTAGCAGTCGAGATAGGTGTCCATGAACAGCCACTCATGAGTGCCGGAATCGCGGTGGGTCAGCAGGCGGTTCCTCACTCCCAGACGAAGCAGGTTCCAGTTTTCCATGTCGTCAATGGCCACGAATCGTCCGGGATTGATGGGCACAGGCCGGGTCGTGAAAGTAAGCCTGTCGATCGCCGGGAAATCATCCCCCAGTTCGCTGGTGGACACGTATGACCACTGGGCATAGGGCTGGAAGGTGTGACGTATGCCGTCGATGCCCCCGTCCCGCCATCGCAGTTCCGGGTAGTCCTTTTGGAATTTCACCGAAGCTTCCATGCTGGCCGAAAAAATCGTGCGGTCACTGTCATTGATCGGCCCGCCGACATTGAAATAGCGGCTGTATCCAGCGCCCATGCGAGGAGTCAGGTGCAGCCAATCCGCTGCGGTCAACTGCGTGGAAAACTCCTGATAGGTGTGAAACCGGCCGAATTCCGGGTGAGTGAGCTGGTTGTACAAGCTGTCGTAGCGGGGATCTCCCGGCGTCAGGGCGCGCAATTGTTTGATGAGAAATTGCTCGTAGCGCCCGACCTGCGCATAGAGCGACGCAAGTTCGGGGTCGCTGTCAGGCAGGGTAAGCAAAGGCTCAAGCAAGGTGTCCCTGGTTGGGTCGGCGATGTTTTCCTCCAGAAATCCGAACGAGGTGCTGCCCTCGTGCAGGATTGAGGAGCCGAAGACCGGTCGGCGGATCTGGTCAAAAATGATCTCCGGATATCGGCTGTCGGCCCTGTAGAAATCATTCAAACGCAGGCGGGCCAGACCAGTGAGCAGGGAGGATTCGGTGCGGCGGGTCAAATAGATGGTGTTGTCGGGCTGTGCATTGCTCCGGTAAAAATGTGGATCGAAATCCTCCAGAAAATGGTTGTCACTCAGGATGTGCAGATCGTAGTTCAGCGCGTACGTTGCATCGGGGTCATTGTCGCGAACTTGCAACGGGATGCGGTATTGAAACTCCGCGCGATAACGTCCGGGGTCGACCGGCCCGCGGACGATGCCGGAACGCTCCAGTTGCGGTTCCAGGTCGTACGTGTAATACATTTTCAACCATCCCAGGTTTGGATTGTCTTCGACTCGCGTGTCAAAGAGATCCACACCGGCCCCCACGCCCCGACGGGAGCGTAGGTCAAGGTGCCACTGGGAAAGAATCCAAGGTGTCTCGGAGCCGAGCAAGGTTTTGTCTCCGCCTCCGAGCATGATGCCATAGGTGTTGAGGAGATACATGCCCCAATTGGTACGGCCTCCCGGGATGAACCGGTAGCCCAAATCCTTGTGCAAGGGCTGGCTGAGATAGGGCAGCCAGAATACCGGGCTGTCGCCGATGTAAAGTTTCAAGTCGTGGAAATCGATCCGGTTGTCCGGATACACGGTGGTCGTATCGGCGCGCAACCAGTAATTCGGCTCTTCCACATCCTGTGTGGTGATTCCGGCGTTGTGTCCAGTGAAATACCTGTTCCCGGATTCGTCTTCACTCACTTCGAACGATCCCGATTCGAGTATGATCGGATCATAACTCACGCTGAGATGATCGGTGTCGAGCTTTCTTGTTTTCAAGTTGTATACCACCGAATCTCCACGCTGGATCACAGGACCATTGAAAACACTGACATTTCCCTGCAGGGTATAGGTTTGCGCTTCAAGATCAAGACGGGCGCGGTCCGCAAAAACCTCTTCTCCTCGGTTGGTCTTCAATTCAATGGGGCCTGAAACGTCGAAGATTTTCAGGTTTCCCTCCACCGGCGTGATCTTGCCTTTGATCTGGATATTCAACCCTGTGGGCATGACCACACTGACTTCGTGAGGGTTGGCGGGATTGTTATCCTTTTGAAAAGGGACGGGAGGAATTTCCACAGGGGACGGTGGAACCACAGGTGATGACGGTGGCAGAACCGCGTCCTCTTGCGCACCAAGAGGAAACAAAATCGCCCAAAAAAATAGTTGCCGGAGACACTGCATCACCTGGGGCAATGATGCGATTCGACTCGCTGATGTAAAGAATGAACGTCATCCTGGAAGCATTCACAAGCTGGAATTCGGCAGCTTTGCCGTGGCGCTGGCGCGGCTCATGAATTCCGTCGCACGTGAACTGCATTGAGGATCAGGGAAAAAGGAAACCGGCATCCCGAGATCAGGCTCCATTCTCCATGATCATTTCTTCGTCCGCCGGATGTTCCTGCTTGGTTTTTTTCGGCTTGTCGTGAGGGAATTTTTGTTCCTTGTTGGGATTTGCTTTGGCTGATTCTCCATATCTCTGCATTTCCTGAGGATCGATTTTCAGGTCGTCGTTGGTATCGATTTTTTCAAACAGGTCCTCCTGGGCATCTTCGCCCCGCCCCCGGGCAAATGGCGCTTGTTGAAACTCCGCGAAACCAAGATTACCATCGTTGTTCGCATCGAACGTGGAAAGAGACTGCTGCGCATTGAACATGGGGGGCTTTTTCGCATCGCCCTCGGGCCGACGTTCGGAGCCTGGCGGTGGTCCGTCCGCCGGACTGAGCACACCGTCCTTGTTGCGGTCCATGATTTCGAACATTTTCTTCTGACGTTCTGCGGGAAGTTTGGCAATAAAGGGCGACTGGACAAACTCGTCGAATTCAATTTTCTTATCTCCGTTTTTGTCCATTTCAGCGAGACGCAGGAAAGAACGTTTTTTGGTTTCCTCGGGATTGCCGCTGTTCCCGGGCCCTGGAATCATTTCGGCAGGTTCGAGCACGTTGTTGTTGTTTTTGTCGAGATGCGCAAACAACTTATCCTGCTTGTCCGGCGGCAGTTGGGAAATGCGCGGCAGTTGGACGAACTCCTCTCTGGACAGTTGCCTGTCGTTGTTGACATCCGCTTTTTTCCAGAATTCGAGCGGACGGAGCTTGTCCCGCCCGCCCTGGTCTAGCGGATGTTTTTTGGGTGGTTTGATCTGCTCCGCGTCGGGCTCTGCGTAGGCTGACGCGGCGAAAAGAAACAAGGTGGCGGACAAGGCGAATTTCATGACAAATGGTGGTTGTTTCGTGACAACATAACAACGTCGGAAGGTATAAGTTGCAAAATTTGTAAAAATGCAGTTTATTGCATGGCAAAAACATGGCATAGAACTTCCGACATGCACATACGCCAAATTCTCAAGCAGCGCAAGCCGTCGTTTTCCTTTGAGTTTTTTCCCGCTCGGACGGAAGCCAGTGCCGAGGAACTCTATCAGACCATTCGCGACTTGCAGCCCCTGAAGCCTTCTTTTGTTTCGATCACCTATGGAGCGGGCGGGGGGACGAGGGAGTTGACGCACCAGTTGGTGGCACGGGTGAAGGAAACCACGGAGATTCCGCCTGTTCCCCACCTGACCTGTGTGGGTCAGAGCAAAGCCGAGGTCGATCAAATTCTGACACGTTACGCGGCACTGGGGGTTTGCAACATCCTTGCCTTGCGCGGTGATCCGCCACGAAATCAGTCGGACTATGACTGGTCCGGGGGGGATTTCCAACACGCCGGTGACCTGGTGCGCTTCATCCGCGAGTTCAATGAATCCGGACGCCATCCGTCGGGCGGATTCGGCATCGGTGTCGCCGGTTTTCCCGAAGGGCACCCGGCCACGCCGAACCGACTTCTGGAAATGGACTATCTCAAGGCGAAATGTGACGAGGGCGCGGACTACATTTGTTCGCAGTTGTTCTTCGACAATCATGACTTTTTTGACTTTCGTGATCGCTGCTCGCTCATGGGAATTCAGATACCCATCATTGCCGGAATCATGCCGGTGACTTCGCTGTCATCCATGCGGCGCATGGCCGAGCTTGCCGCCGGTGCTCGATATCCCGCGAAGTTGCTGAAAGCCCTGTCCCGTGCGAGTGAGGAACAGGCCGCGGTGGAAAAAGTCGGCATTCACTACGCGGCGCAGCAATGCAGTGAATTGCTTGCCGCCGATGTCGACGGGTTGCATTTCTACACGTTGAACAAAAGCAAGGCGACGACGGAAATTTACCAGAGCCTTGGGTTGAGCATTGGCGCGGGCGCCGCCTGAACAGGTTGACCGGGTGCGATGCCGATTATTAGTTGCCTGTCAGCTGGGGTTTTTGTTCTCCTCAAGCGGGGCTGTTTCCTTGGCCTTCACCGGGTTTTCGGCCTTTTTTTTCAGCAGCAGCAGCTCTTCCGCCTGGTTGAGGGTTACCTCGAACAAGTTGCCTTTCAGCGGGCAGTCAAGCACGAAGAATTGGTCATTGGGTGTTCGGGGCAATACTTCGAGTAACGAGGTGTCTACCGGAAAATTTTTCACGGGAAGTATCATCTGCAATTGTCCTTCGTAGATGGAAGTGAGCGCCACTTTTTCCGCAATCTTCAGTTGCAGTTCCGCTTCCAGAGTTTCTGTGTGGAAGGGGGTTCCCAAATCGATGTCATCGTCGATAAACCCCGTAACGCCTTTGTTCTCCGCCTGCTTTTTGCTCATCTTGACTGCCTGGGCCAAGGTCAGTTCATCGGATTTCGGAGTGTTGATGGTGCTGCTGCTGGCTGGAACCGCCGTGGTCCCCTCAAGCAACTCGTTGGAAACGGTGCCCTTGCGGAGCATTTCATCGATCTCCTGCTGCTTGGGGGGGCGAACGTTGAATGAACCCTTCAATTCCATTTGATCGGGAGCACTCAGATTGATGTCACTCACAACCAAACTGCCGGCGCTGGTCTTCATGGTGAAAAACCCCTCGGTGAAGGTGGTTTTTAGGTAAGTTCCGGACGGGCACAAAATCGATAGAGTGTTGAGGATGTGCAGTCGTCCACGGGTGGCAAGATGATCTGACTCCCTCAACGCCATGCGCCCACTGAAGGAAATTCCATCGGGCGAGTTCGTCGAACCCTGAATTTTCAATTCGCCGGAGATCGATCCCTCCATGTATGGTGTATAGGTCTCTTGAAGGAGCCCTTCAACGGGAACATTCTCAAGCTGGATGTTGCCCGAAAATTGAGGGCGCTGGCCGCCTTCGATTTTCACACCGTTGAATGCAACCTTGCCAAGCAATGGGTTCTTCTCCCTGATGGAGCCTTTTGAGGAGCCAATGTGGAACTCTCCCTTCTCCACTGTGATTCCTTTGTCACTGCAGAGCAGAACCAATTCGTCAATCTGCAGGTTTCTCAACCAGTTTTGCTGAAAAACACCTTTGGTGAATTTAATCCGCCAGTTGTTGTTTTCACGAATGACGAGCATGTTGCTCTGGGATATGCTTCCCATCGTGCGTTCCGAGTAGCCCCAGGAAATCCTTGTGTTTTTCGATTCAAAGGTTTGGAACGTGAGGTTGGGGGAGGTCTGAAAGAGCGACTTGCCCAGCGTGGTGGCTTCTTCGGCAGTCTCCGCGCCGGCTTTGACATTGAGCGAGAAACGATCAACAAGAATCTGGTTCGCGTTCCATGTCTTCGAAATGCTGTCTAGCAAACCCATTCGGAAGCTGATGCCGCCCGCTTCGCAAGTATGAAAGAAACAGTCGGGTCCGCCCGTCAGCGCCAGATGGCGGATAGACGCCTTGTTTTGCTGTCGGACGAAGCTGCGCATGATACCTGTATCGCAGTGCAGACCGCTCACGATTTTGTTGCGGAGTTCGTTTTTGAATCTGGTTTGTTCCGGAAGTTTGACAAGAAATGCCAGACCGACCAGAGAAAGAATGACCAGCAAGATGACAAGCCTCATCAGGATGCGCAGCAAATGAAACATCAGGATGGACGTGCCACCCCCGGCCATGGCGTAGCGCATTTGAAACCAGAAGCCCTGCCTGGCAACCCACAGGGCCAGACGTTCGTTGAATTTTTGCGTCGTCGTATCGGATTCCATTGTCGTGCGATGATAATTTCTGCCGCGCGGTTATTTCATCCAAATACTGTCAAGAAAGCTAGTGCAAAATGTTTTGCGGCAAAAAAGCCTCGCACAGATGCGTTTCCCGAATACCATTGCACGCGTGGACGATAATGGCTACAAGGTTATTCTGGAAATTTTCGAAGGGCCGCTGGATTTGCTCCTTTATTTGATCAAAAAGGAGGAGGTGGACATTCACGAGGTGTCGATGGAGAAGATCACCCGGCAGTATCTCGGCTACATCAACACATTCAAGATGTTGAACATCGACCTTGCCGCCGAGTTCGTCTTGATGGCTGCCAATCTGATGTACATCAAGAGTCGGACCCTGCTGCCAAAGTCCCAACAGGGACCCGAAGAGGAAGCGGAGGATGATGACCCCCGCTGGGATTTGATCCGCCAGTTGATCGAATACAAAAAATTCAAGGATGCGGCCGCGTTTCTCGTGAAACGGGAAGGGGAGATCGATGGGTTTTTCGCGTATCAGCCCGAGATCGTCGTCGATGAACAATTGCCGGCCTTGGCGGAAGTCTCGATTTTCGATCTCATCCGTTCTTTTCAGAATGTGTTGAAGCGCTTTGAAGAAACGCATGACTTCGGCTCCATCGTCGATGACCGCTTTACCGTGGCTGATAAAATCGAACTGTTGCTTCACCGGTTGCAGCCCGGCCAGTCGATTCAATTTGAGCAAATTTTTCAACAGGCGACGACCAAAACGGAGGTGATTGTGACCTTCCTGGCAATTCTTGAGCTGATGAAGATGAACCAGTTCGTTATCCGTCAAAATCACATATTGGGTGAAATCGAGGTGGAGCGACGCATGGTTGGCGCGGGCGCCGCTTCCGGCGGTCCCGTTGAGGCGGAGGATTGAACCGTATCAGGGCCAAAGAACGCGTCTGCTGGCATCAACAGGCTGCGGGAAGTTTGGGAATCGAAGCCAGCAGGCGTTTGGTGTAATCGTCCTGCGGATGGTGAAACACCGTTTCCGATTCGCCGTATTCCACGATCTTGCCCTTGTACATCACCGCGATGTTGTCGGCGATATAACGAACCACACCCAGATCGTGAGAGATGAAGATCATCGTCAAACCGAGATCGGCCCGCAGTTTTTTCAGGAGGTTGAGGATTTGCGATTGGATGGAAACATCCAGTGCGGAAACCGATTCGTCCGCGAGAATCAGCCGGGGTTCGGGAGCGAGAGCACGTGCGATGGCAATGCGCTGGCGCTGGCCGCCGGAAAATTCGTGGGGATATTTTTTCATCACCGCAGGGTCAAGGCCCACTGTTTCCATCAACGCGATGATGCGCTCCTGCGTTTCCCGTCTGCCGATTTTGCGATGCCGCTGCTTCAAGGCCTCCTCCAAGGTGGAAAAAATCGTCATCCGCGGATTCAGCGAGGCATAGGGGTCCTGAAAAATCATTTGGAAATCGAGGCGCCGACTGCGGATTTGGCGGGCATTCTGCTGCGTCAGCGACGTGCCATCCATCAGCACATCGCCCGAGGTGGCGGGAATCAATTGCATGACCGTGCGCGAAAGGGTCGACTTGCCGCAACCGGACTCACCCACAAGCCCGAGGATTTCGCCTTTCTGCAGGGACAGGTCGACACCGTCGACGGCGCGGATCACTTCTGTTTTCGGCGAAAGCACCGAGCCGCTCCTCTTGGTGAAATGCGTGTGCAGATGCTGGAGTTCCAGGTATGCCATGGGTGAGGATTACTTGGTGAGAGCGCGATTGTAGGCATCGAGTGCCTTGCGGTATTCTTCAGGAAATGCCTGGCCTGGGTCACCGGAGGCCTTGGGAACCCGTCGTTCTGCGGCTTTGTCGCCCGTGCCCGGACCGCCGTTGGCGGTATTGGCGGTGTCCGAATCACCGGTCATGCCATCGCCCGGTTTTTGACCGGGTTTGTTTCCCGGCTTGTCACCCTTTTTCTCGTCACCTTCGGCACCTTCGCCCATCATGCGTTTCATCATTTCCATCATGCCCTGGGCTCCCTGGCTTTCACCTTTGGACTGCTTTTTTTTGGCGGCTTCGAAAATTTTCTCAATCACTTCGGTCTGTGCCGCAATGGTTTCACCACCGGTATTGAACTCGAGAAGATTTTCGCTGGCCTCATCCATCATGGTCTCGACCGAGTCGAGCAATTCGATAACCTTGGGGTCGGTTTGTTCGATTTTCAACTGCTGCACATCCGCTGCCAGGCTGTCTTGGCTGGCGGCCGTTTTTTTGGATCCCGCTTGATGTTCAGCGATCTTCTGTGCCGTGTCTTTCGGTTTTTCTTCCGCGAGCATGGCCGACATCAATGTCAGGGAAAAGCCGACTGTCAGGTTGGTCGTGAAATTTTTCATGGTTGAAGTTCTGTTGACCGTTTGATTTCCTCAAGAGCGCGGGTGGTTGCCCTGAGGTCCTGCTCTTGCTGGATCATTTTCATGACCCGCAACATGAATTCGAAATCCTCATCCTCGGGGTTGCCACCGCCGCCGCCACCGCCTCCTCCGCCGCCGGCATCGTCCTTGTCGCCCTCGAGTTTTTTCGCCCACTCTTTGAGCTTGGCACTCCAGAAGCTGGCATTGTTCGCAGCCCGGAACGTGTAGTTGCTTTTCATCAGTTCGCGCAGGCTCTCAAGCGAGGAGTCGATCGTGGCGCCATTGGCCGGTTCGCGCATGGAGTCGAGGATTTCCTTGTAAACCTCCTTGTTGGTGCGGGTGAAAAAATGGCCCAGGTCTTCCTGAATCCAGCGGATGTCCGATGAATTGTTCGCCTGCTTGCGATCAAGTTCCGCCAGCATGGTCAAGACCGAAGGGTCGACCGAAGCAAGCGAGAGTCCCGCGCTTTTCTGTGAGGATTCCACCAAGGCGGAGGCGATGCCATCCTCTTCCGCCGCCGCCTTCTTGAGCCGGTTGACAAAGGTGGAGGCTTCCATGTTTTTGTTGGCCTCCCGCGCCTTTTCAAGTGTCTGCTGCATTTTTTCAAGAACCTTCTTTTGCTCCTCGACCGCTTTTTCGACGTCCTTTTTCGCTTGCTCGGGGGTGCTGTTCTGTTGTTGTGAATCGCCGAGTTTTTGATCCACCTTGGGCATGTCCTGTTGGCTCAACTCACCGAGCGATTTCATGGTCTCCGCCATTTTTTGCATGGTGTCCTTGTTGATGTCACCGTTGCGGGTCGAATCCTTGAGCAGCTGTTCCATGCGCTTTTTCAACTCATCAATGCGCTGGGTGTTTTCCTGTTCGGATTTTTGCTGCGCCTCAAGCCGCTTGCGGTTGGCCTCCTTTTGCAGGTCTTCCGGGGCAAGTCGTTCAAGCCGCTGGTTTTCCTCGTTTGCATTCTGCTCGCGGCGGGCGGCATCCTCCAGTTCCCCGACGATGCGATCGAACTGGTTTTTCAACATCTGTGCATGTTCGTCGCGGGTGAGAATGAAGATCGTGATCGGCTCCGAGTAAATCGTGGGCCGGTTCGGCAGATAGTCCTTCGTGTAGGCGCGGAGAACGAGCTTTTGCGGTCCGATTTTCAAGACGGCCGGACAAAAGGATGTCGCCTTGAGCAGACGTTTGGCTGACGAGCCTCCCGGCATGAGTTTCATGGTGCCGTTCGCCAGCGCGGCACTGGTCGCCGCGGCACTTGCCTCGCCGCGCCATTCCAGACCGAGTTCCTGAAGACCGAAATCGTCTTCCGCGAGGGCATCAAAATCGATGGTCTCCTCGGGCAGGATGACCTTCTGACGCTCGACTCCCTGAATGTAGGCGGATGGCGGGTTGTCCTTGATCGCTTCCACACGGAGTTTGTAACTGCTGTCACCTTTTAACGAGTAGGTGTCGGTCCAGGAGAACGGTAGGTCGTAGGACGCGTCGGCGACTGCCAGACTGCTGGATGTGGCAATGTTTCCCTTGATCATAAGGGACTCGGTGTAGCCAGGTTGCGGAATGGTCGGAGCTTTTTCCTCGGGGTTCGGAACGTGGGCAATCGGGCCCAGGGAAGCCGACGACAGAGTGCGGGACGCATTCAGGGAGATTTGAATTTTTGATCCGTCGACTGCCGTAGCCACGCCGCTTTTCAGATCGAGATTTTCGTTGGGGAGTTGCAAATATTCAGGATAGGTAAGCACCGCAGCGGTGGCTTCGATGGAGGGCCGGAGGGTTGGTTTGATGAGGATCGTGTGCCGGGCATCGCCGACCACCACGGAAAGTTCGGTGTTGGCGTGTTGCGCGGCGAGATGAAAGGTATAACCATCGTTTTTCAGTGAGGCGGAAACGGCGGGATTGGCTCCGATTGTCGCCTCGCCGGTGACGGGACGCCATTCGGAATCCTTCGCCAGCGAGAGGGTGACATCGAATGCCTCTCCGTGCGGAACGACCAGGTCGGCGGGAATGCCGGTAAGTTTGGTGAAAGTATAACGCTCGGTGTTTTGCAGCGGCATGGCCCAGCGTTGCAGTGAATTCATTCCCGCTTGGGGAGCGAATACGAATGTGGCGGTGGCGGCGAGAACCAGCAGGAGCGTGATCCAAGATGCCTTCTTGATCCAGGTGCGCGGCAGAGCGGAGGATAATCCCTGTTTCTGAGCGTCGGCCGCCACCGTCTCCATGGCGGCTCGGCGCAGACGGGGTGACAGGCTTTCCTTGGCCTCCCTTTGCTGTTGCAGTTCGATGATCCCCAGCAGCCGGTCCCCGAGGTCGGGATGTTTTTGAGCGATGAGCCGCGCGAGATCCTGTTCACGGCGGTGGCCCCAGACCCAGCGGCGCAGCCAGTAAGGAGCGAAAACGGCGAACAACGAAGTTCCGCTCAACAGGATCGCCAAACGAACAGCACCGGGTGTTTGAATGAAACGGTCGAGCGCGAATACCAACAGGAATGAAAGGACCAGACCGATGATGCCTGCCAGCAATGCCTCGCTGATTTTGCCGCGCCAAAGTTTGCCCCGGTAATCGTTGAGAAGTTTTTTCAGGTTCTCTGGAATCGGCTCCTGATCCGGGGATGTGGGGAATTCTGCCATGTGACTGCTCGCGACGCCTGAAGTTTAGATCAAAGCAGCAAATATGCCAGTGCATATTTTGAAAATCCCTGGCAACGCGGGACAGGGGATCACTTTTTGGCAATGATCACCAATCCCGCGATCATCATCACGCCACCAACGACGGTTCGCAGGGTGATCGACTCCTTTAAACCTAGAATCCGCAGTTACAACGCTAAAATACGCTCAAATGCGGTTGATTTCGTCTTCAAACCATTGATGCAGCGTTACCAGCATGCAAATTACATTTTTGCCATGTTTTCACCCATTAGGTGAAACGAAAAACGAATCTTATTTCCTCT